>NZ_LLZH01000285.1:0-92171 GCF_001509495.1 Actinoplanes awajinensis subsp. mycoplanecinus
CGCGGCCCCAACATCGACCGCACCACCTACCAAGCCACCACCGAGATCAACGTCCTGATCTTGACAGAAGCCACCCAGCCCTAACTGAACGGCGTTGGAACTAGATCACCGCCGGGTCAGCACCTGCGGACCGCTCTCCGTGATCGCGATGGTGTGCTCCGAGTGCGCCGTCCGCGACCCGTCAGCCGACCGGATCGTCCAGCCGTCCTCATCGAACTTGATCTTGTCGGTGGTCGCGCACAGCCACGGCTCGATCGCGATCGTCAGGCCGGGCTCCAGCCGGGCGCCACGGGCGCGCCGGCCGTCGTTGGCGATGTGCGGCGCCTCGTGCATGGTGCGCCCGACGCCGTGCCCGCCGAACTCCATGCTCACGCCGTACCCGTACTCGCGGGCGACCCCGCCGATCGCCGCCGAGATGTCACCGATCTTGTTGCCCGGCTGGGCGGCCGCGATGCCGGCCTCGAGGGCGACCTCGGTGGCCTCGATCAGCTTCAGGTCGGCGGGCGCGGGCGTACCGGCGATCACCGAGAGCGCGGAGTCGGCGACCCAGCCGTCGATCGACACGGCCATGTCGATGCTCAGCAGGTCGCCGTCGCGCAGCCGGTAGTCGCGGGGCAGCCCGTGCAGCACCGCGTCGTTCACCGACAGGCACAGCACGTTGCGGAACGGGCCACGGCCGAACGACGGCGAGTAGTCCCAGTAGGACGACACCGCGCCCCGCTCCTTGATCCGGCCGCGGGCGTGGTGCTCGAGGTCCATCAGGTTGACCCCGACGGCGGTCATCCCGGCCAGCTCCGCGAGCAGTTCGCCGACGAATTCCCCGGTGACGGCCATCCGGGCGATCTCGCCCGAAGTCTTCAGTTCGATCATGATAAGCCTCCCTAGCGGTATAGTTATACCACCCGCTGGAGAGACCCACCCCCAGAGCCCAGGCGTGGCTGGTGGCGACGACGCCGGCCACGATGGACAGCTCGGCGTCGTCGCGCGGGCCGAAGACCATCACCATCCCCGGGGTCAGCCGCACCCCACCGTTTGGCCACCGGATCGGGCGGCAGCGCCACGTGCAGTGAGCCGTCGAACTCCGGGTGCAGGTGAGCGAACTCGCCGGCCCGGGGCACGATGACAACGTCGTCACTGGCCGGGTGCGACGCCTCGAGGTGGAACCCGCGGGTGCCGGGCACCGAGATCGCCGACGGGCCACTGGTCACCCCGGCCAGTGCCATGATCCGGGTGAAGAGCTCTTCCTGCAGCCCGGCCGGGGCGTTGTCACTCTCCTGCCGCTGCGGGAGGGCGCTGCTGACCCGGGGTCGCGGTCCGCTGCGCGCCGGCAGGCCGGTCCAGGTGGTCCTGGAGCCATCCGGCGAGCGCCTGCACGGCGGGAGCGGCCAGGCCGTGGCCGACCGGATCACGACGGGCGTTCGCCGACGCACCGGACTCGCCGAGCAGGTAGTCCCACGTGCGGTCAAGCAGCTCCCGCGGGATCACCGTGTCGTGCTCGCCCTGCGCGACCAGCACCGGCAGTCCGCTCAGCCGGGCCGGTGTGGTCGGCACTCCCGCGTCGAACGGCAGCGTGCCGTAGAGGATCGCGGCGCCCGCGTAGCGCGACGGCTCGTCCAGGATCAGCCCACCGGCGAACGCGGCGCCACCGCTGAAGCCGACCAGCACCACCGGTCGCCCGGCCGGCGCGACCGTGGCGAGCCAGCCGGTGAACCAGTCCATCGTCGCGCGCAGCGACTCGGCGATCGGCCGGCCGATGCCCCGGTTGGCGAACCACGCATACCCGCCGCCGGCCGCGATCGGGGCGCGGACCGCCGCGTACGCGAAAGGGGCCGGCAGATGATCGGCCAGTGAGAGGATCTCCTTCTCGTGCGACCCGCGGCCGTGCAGCAGCACGATCAACGGTGCCGACGGATCGGCCGAGCCGGCCGTGGCGACGACCGGCGCCGCAAACCCGGAGCTCATGCCGCCTGCAGCGAACGCTTGGCCAGCCCGAGGGCGTAACCGTCGATCGTGGTGACCGGCGGCGCGGCCGGGTCGGTGGCGGCGCCGAGCGTGACGAACAGCGGCGTGAAGTGCTCCACGGTCGGGTGCGCGTACGGCATGCCGGGCGCCCGCGACCGGAAGTCGGCGAGCTCGTCGACCGCACCGCGGGTCAGCGCGTCGGCGGCCCAGTTGTCGAAGTCCGAGGACCAGCCGGGCACCTTGTCGAGGTTGTTCCAGTCGATGAACGGCAAGCCGTGCGTCATATAGCCGGAGCCGATCACCAGGACGCCGGACTCGCGCAGCGCCCGCAGCCGCCGTCCGAGATTCATCAGCCGGTCGGGGTCGTGGGTGGGCATGCTCAGCTGCAGGACCGGGATATCGGCGTCCGGGTACATGATCTTCAGCGGGACCCACGCGCCGTGGTCGAGCCCGCGGCTGCGGTGCTCGTGGACCGGCTCGGCGTCCGGCATCAGCTTCGCGACCTGGGCAGCCAGCTCGGTGGCGGCCGGCGTGTCGTAGCGCATCCGGTGGTACATCGGGTCGAAGCCGCCGAAGTCGTAGACCAGGTCGCTGGGCCGGGTGCTGCTGAGGCTCAGCGGCGCGGACTCCCAGTGCGCGCTGACGATCAGGACCGCCTTGGGCTTGGGCAGCGCCCGCGCCCAGCCGTGCAGCTGGGTCATCCAGTCGGTCATCTCGAACAGCATCGGCGCGCCGTGGCTGATGTAGAGGCTCGGCAGCGGCCCGTCGTCCGGCGTCCAGGCCCGGTGGGCGGGAGCGGCAGCGGCGCGGCGCAGGTGGGCGGCGAACGGGTGCTGAGCGGGGATGCGCCGGTCCGCGGCCGCAGTCGTGCTGGTCATGACGACTCCTCGAAAGCATTGGTTGTTGCTACAACTAACACCGTACGGCAGGTTTGTTGTAGCGACAACTTTTTCGGCGTGGTGTGACCCGACACTCGATCGGGGCAAGATCAGACAGGGCCGGGATCCTGTGCTAGCGTGACCTCGTTGCAGTTTTGATTTCCGTAGACGTTTTTGGGCGCCTGATGGGTTATCTAAACCATCGGGCGCTTTTTTCGTTTTTCGTGTCGGTTCCGACGCGGGTCATCAACGCAGCGGCGCAAGGGACCGCATAGTGTGGTCTTGAACACCTGCGAAGGAGCAGACAATGGTTACAGGCACCGTGAAGTGGTTCAACGCCGACAAGGGCTTCGGCTTCATCACCCCGGACGACGGCGGCGCTGACGTCTTCGCCCACTTCTCTGCGATCGCGTCGAGCGGCTTCCGCAGCCTCGACGAGAACCAGAAGGTCGAGTTCGACGTCACCCAGGGCCAGAAGGGCCTGCAGGCGGAGAACATCCGTCCGCTCTGAGCTTTAGCTCTCTGAACGGCGGCCCGCTTTCGAGCGGGTCGCCGTTTGGCGTTTCCCGGGCCTTGACAGGATGTCCGGGTGCGCGCCGTAGTGATCGACACCGTCCGGGCCCGG
Source organism: Actinoplanes awajinensis subsp. mycoplanecinus (assembly GCF_001509495.1). NCBI lineage: Bacteria > Bacillati > Actinomycetota > Actinomycetes > Micromonosporales > Micromonosporaceae > Actinoplanes > Actinoplanes awajinensis. The sequence goes on from NZ_LLZH01000285.1 coordinate 3,466, forward strand.
CCGGAGGTTCGTGACGTCCCCGAACCCATCGCCCCGGACGGTGGTGTGGTCGTCCGGGTGCTGGCGACCGGTATGTGCCGCAGTGACTGGCACGGCTGGGCCGGCCACGACGAGATCACCTTCCCGCACGTGCCCGGCCACGAACTCGCCGGCGTGGTCGCCTCGGTCGGCGCCGGGGTCGAACGCTGGCGGGCCGGCGACCGGGTCACCGTCCCGTTCGTCTGCGGCTGCGGGCACTGCGAGTGGTGCCGGAGCGGTCAGGCCCAGATCTGCCCCGCCCAGCAGCAGCCCGGATTCACCCACTGGGGTTCGTTCGCCGAATACGTCGCCCTGCACGCGGCCGACACCAACCTGATCGCGATCCCCGAACGGGTGGACTTCGTCACTGCGGCCGCACTCGGCTGCCGGTTCGCCACGGCGTATCGCGCCCTGGCCGGCCGCTCCCGGGTGACGGAAGGCGAGTGGGTGACCGTGCTGGGGGCGGGCGGGGTGGGACTCAGCGCCGTGATGATCGCCCGCGCGCTCGGCGCCCGGGTGATCGCGGTCGACCGGAACCCGGAAGCCCTCGCTCTCGCCGCCGCCCTGGGCGCCGAACACACCCTGCTCACCAGCAGCATCGCCAGCAGCCGCACCGCCGGTACCACCAGCACCGGCAGCACCGCCCTCGACATCCCTGCCGTCGACAGCGGCGGCCTCGACATCCCGGCGGTCGGCAGCGGCATCGTCGATGTCCCGGCCGCGGTGGCCGGCATCACCGGTGGTGGTAGCCACGTCGCGGTCGACGCGGTCGGCAGCGAGCAGACCTGCGCCGACGCGATCCTCAGCCTGCGCCGCCGGGGCCGGCACGTCCAGGTCGGCCTGTTGCCCCCGGTCGACGGCCACCCGCGGGTACCGATGGCCCGGGTGATCGCCTGGGAACTCGACCTGCTCGGCAGCCACGGTATGGCGGCGGCCGACTACCCGGCCATGATGGCACTGATCGCGGACGGCTCGTTGCAGCCGCAACGCCTGATCGAGCGCACCATCGGCCTGGCCGAGGCGGCTGCAGTGCTGCCCGATTTCGATCAGGCCACGGTCGCCGGCATGACAATGCTCGACCCAACCCGCCCCTAACCCCGCCGCAACTCCACACACAACACGGCGCGACTTCGAGCGTGGGGACTTTCGGTGCGGGGCGCACCACAACTTCACACGCAACGCGGGGTCAGCCCGAACGTGGGGACTTTCGGTGCGGAGCGCACCACAACTTCACACGCAACGCGGGGTCAGCTCTAGCGTGGGGACTTTCGGTGCGGAGTGTGCTGTGACTTCACATGCGACGCCGGGGGCTAGCGGGTGCTTTCGCGGGCTACGAAGTGGGCGGTGGGGGCCTGGTAGACCGTGGGCTCGGCGCCGGCCAGCGCGTCGAGGAGCGCTCGGGCGGCCAGCTCGCCGATCCGGCCCACGTCGTGGCTCATCGCGGACAGCGCCGGGACCGCCAGCTGGCACAGCGTCGAATCGTCCCAGGCGACCACCGAGACGTCCTGCGGCACCTTGACCCCGCGCTCGCGCAGCTCGTCGAGCACCGCCAGGGCCATCAGGTCGTTGTCGCAGACGAACGCGGTCGCGCCACCGGTGAGCAGGCCGCCGGTCTGTGCGCGCCCCGACTCGTACGAATAATCGCCCTCGGCCTGCAGCAACCGCAGGCCGCGCGCGGCGGCCTCGGCCTCGGCGCCCTCGCGGCGCAGTTGGGTGTGCGCGAACGACATCGGCCCGCTGATGTGTCCGATCATCTCGTGCCCGCCCTCGGCCAGCAGCCGGACCGCCTCCCGGGCGAACCCGGCGTCATCGGTCCACACCGTCGGCAGGCCGGACGCCGTGGACGGGGCACCGAGCACCACGGCCGGCAGGCCCAGCCGGTGCACCAGGGCGACCCGGTCGTCCTCGGGTGACAGGTCGACCAGCACCACACCGTCGACCTGCGCGCCGGCCGCCCACCGTTCGTAGGTCTCGCACTCGGCGTCCCGGTCGGTGACGACCTTGACCAGCACCGAGACGCCGGCCGGGGTGAGCACACGCTCCAGGCCCTCGAGGAACTCGTGGTAATACGGCTCCTCGCCGAACACCCGCGACGCACGTGCCAGCACCAGGCCGACCCGCCGTTGTGCCTGTGCCACCACTGCCTCCGGTTCTGCTCGCCCGGCGATACGGTACCGCGACCGCGACCGGCCCGACCGCACCGACAAGACCGCGACAGGCCCGACCGCACTGCCAAGACCGATCGCACCGTTAAGACCGCGACAGGCCGGGCCACGCCGACCGCACCGACCGCACCGACCGCACCGACCAGCCTGATCTTAAATATCCTTAAATTAGTAATCTATCGATTGATTCGGGGCGATCACGCGGTGATGCTGGCGGGAGATCTCTTCCCCCTCTCCCCCGAGGAACCGATGAAAGTCACCCGACGCACCCGCACCGTCTCCGTCGTGACCACCGTCGTCGCGGCGCTGCTGCTGGGCGCCGCCATGATCCGCACCGCCGAGAACGCCGACGCGTTCGCGGTGACCAGCAAGGCGACGGTGCTCAGCTACCTGAAGTCGATCAGCGGCACCGCGATCGTCAGCGGCCAGCACAACAAGGAGCCCGCCAGCGCGCCGCTGCAGTACAGCCAGCAGGCCTTCGACGTCACCGGCCAGTGGCCGGGCCTGTGGGGCGGCGACATGATGTTCAACCCGGCCGACGTGGCCAACCGCCAGCGGGTCGTCGACCAGGCCAAGGCGCAGTGGGCCAAGGGTTCGCTGGTCGCGCTGACCTGGCACGCCTGCTCCCCCACCGTCGGCGAGAGCTGCGCGTTCACCGGCGGCGTGAGCACGAAGATCTCCGACGCGCAGTTCCAGGAGATCGTCACCGGCGGCACCGCGCTCAACACCACCTGGCGTAACCGGATGGCCGCCGTCGTCCCGTATCTCAAGCAGCTCAAGGACGCCGGCATCCCGGTGCTCTGGCGGCCGTTCCACGAGATGAACGAGACCTGGAACTGGCGGCGCCAAGATCTACCAGCAGATGAAGGACTACTTCGACAGCCAGGGCCTGGACAACCTGATCTGGGTCTGGAACGTCCAGGACAACCCCACCGCCAACTGGGCGCAGTACTACCCGGGCAGCACCTACGCCGACGTGGTGTCGCTCGACGCCTGGTACAAGAACTACCCCTCGGCGGCCGACTATCAGCAGCTGCGGGCGATCGACGGCAGCAAGCCGATCGCGATCGCCGAGATGGGCAAGCTGCCGACCGCGGCGCTGCTGAACAGTCAGCCGCAGTGGGCGTACTTCATGATCTGGTCGGAGCAGCTGCGCAGTCTCAACACGAACACGGAGATCCAGACCGCGTACTACCTGCCCCGCGTCCTCAACCAGGGTGAGATCAACCTGGGTGGCGGGACAGCCACCGCAGCACCCACGACAGCGCCGGGCGCCACGAGCGGGAAGATCCGGGCGGTGGCCGCGAACAAGTGCCTCGACGCCGCCACCGTGGTGCAGATCTACACGTGTGACACCAACGGCACGGCTCAGCAGTGGACCGTCGGCGCCGACGGCACCCTCCGGGCGCTCGGCAAGTGCCTGGACGTCACGGCGTCCGGCACCGCCGACGGCACGAAGATCCAGATGTACGCCTGCGACGCCGGCAACGCCCAGCGCTTCACGTACAACGCGACCACCAAGGACCTGGTGAACGTCGGTTCGGGCAAGTGCCTGGACGTGGTGGGCGAGGCGAGCGCAAACGGGACGCGGCTGCAGCTGTGGACGTGCAACGGCAAGGTCAACCAGGACTTCACCCTGCCGGTCTGATCAGGTAGAGGAAGAAGTCACGCTGCCTGCGCGGTGTGATCCATGGCCGGCTGGTACAGCGAGCTGCGGCCCTTCCCCGCCCCCTTGGACGCGTACATGGCGACGTCGGCCCGGCGCAGCAACTCGCCCGGGCCGGCGTCCGGCCAGCTCGCGGCCAGCCCCACGCTGCACCCGACCGGCAGCTCATGGCGCCCGACAACAACCGGCGCCGACACCGCCGCGGACACCCGGGTCAGCACCCCGCCGGCGTCGGCGGCCGATTCCGGCCCGAGCAGCAGGGCGAACTCGTCGCCACCGAGCCGGGCGACCAGATCTCCGGCACCGACCGCGGAACGCAGCCGCTGACCGACGGCGATCAGCAGTTCGTCGCCGACGTGGTGGCCGAGCGTGTCGTTGACGCCCTTGAAGTCGTCCAGGTCGATCAGCGCGACGGCGGCCGGCTCGCCGGAGGCCAGCGCGGCGTTCAGGCGTTCCTCGAACAGCCGCCGGTTGGCCAGGCCGGTGAGTGCGTCGTGGCTGGCCTGGTGGGCGAGCTGGTGTTGCGCCGCGCGCAGGTCGCCGAGGCTGGCGTCGAGCTCGCGCAGCAGCCGGGCGTTGTCGTAGAACGCCAGGATCTGCCGGCCGACGACGATCGCGGTAAGTGTGACCCCGACGATCGTGACCACCGTGGACCGGCCGCCGGTGTGCAACAGCAGCCCGTCCGTGGCGGCGACGGCGAGGTACGGGGCCAGGCTGAACGGGCGGCGTGGCGTGCGGTCCGGCGCGGTCCGCCCGAGCAGCGTACGTTCCCGTTCGATCGTCAGGCTGAACAGGAAGAACGTCAGCGGCACACTGACCGCGATCGCGTTGAGGTCGGGCCGGGCGGCCAGCCGCGGCAGCAGACCGCCGACCAGCGACGAGACGACCACGCAGCAGCCGAGAAAGTACATGGTGCGCCGGTCGACGCCGCGCGCGCCGGCGATGGCGAGCTTGCTGAACGCCAGGGCGGCCGCGCACGCGAAGAGCATCAGCCCCATCACCGGCCCGGCCGAGCCGACCGCCGAGACCAGCTCGTTGAAGTTGCGGAAGTACAGGTACCAGCCGAACAGCCCGACGGTCAGCATCACCACGGCGGCGTCCAGGCCGAACCGCACCACGGCGGTGCCCCGGATCGGAATGCGGGCCGGCAGCCGGAGCAGCGCCCAGAGCACGACCAGGATCGCGCAGCCGAACAGTCCGTTCGCCGGCCCGGCGAGCGTCACCGTCTGCGGCTCGACGAGGGTGTCCCACCCGGTGACCAGGACTGCGGCCACGATCACGAACTGGGCGACGGCCAGCAGCCGCCAGAATCGACGTCCCTCGGCGGACAGCTCCGGGTTGCGGGTCAACCGCCGCAGCTGGAGCTGGTTGACCACGATGACCAGCGGCGCGAAGATCCACCCCAGCCAGCCCGGGCCGGCCTCACCGGGCGCGTTGGCGGCGAACCACACGATGCTGAGCAGCGCCAGGACGCCGGAGATCGCGGTGGGCAGGAGGTGACCGGCCCGCCCGTGCGTTCGCAGCATCCGCAGGTGCCTCCTCGTCGCGTCGAGGTGCCCATCGGCAGACATGGCTGCGGAATGAGAAAAGGGTGCCGCCCGCAGACGGCACCCTTGCGCTCTACTCGTCCCCGGCGAGGACCGTGGCCAGGTCGGTGACCACCCACGGCGCCTTGACCAGCGCCGGGTCCAGCTCGACCGGGCCACGTACCCGGACCGTCGCCGACTCGCCGGGCAGCAGGGTGAGGAAGCCGCGGTCGGCGACCGCCTCCGGGTGGATCCGGTCGGCCTGCAGCAGCACGTCCCGCGCCAGGCCGTCGGCCCGGATCAACACATCGAGACCGCCGGGCACCGGGTCCGCGGTCACCGTCAGGGCCGCGTCAGGATGGGGGAAATCCTTGTCCGGTACGGCGAACCAGAGCGCCCTGGCCTGATCCAACTCGGCCACCAGGAACTCGCCGTCGCCGATCGCCGTCACGTCGCGCGGGATCTCCACCAGCGTGACCTGCCGGGCCGCGACCTCGACCGGTACCGCCCACGCGGCCCGCAACTCCCCGCCGGTGGTCCGCCGGTGCACGGCGAGCCGGCCGGCCCACCCCGCGGGGCTGTCGTTGAGCACCGCCACCACCAGGCCACCGTCGCGCGGTTGCACGGTCAGGCCCCGCGCGGCATGCAGGCTGGCGAGCTCGAAGTAGAGCGGCTTGTACCGCCCGGCCCCGTCGATCGCCGCCCACGAGGTGACCGGCCACAGGTCGTTGAGCTGCCAGAGAATGCTGCCACCGGTGTGCGGCCAGTACGAGCGCCAGTGCTCGACCCCGGCCCGGATCGCCCGCACCTGATTGAGCTGGGTCAGGTAGTGCCAGGCCTCGGTGCTCGACGGCGTGCCGAAGTGCGGGGCCAGCCCGCGGGCCAGCTTGCCGTTGCCGTCCTCGGCCTTCTGGTGGTGCAGCACGCCCGGCGAGTCCGGCAGCATCGGGTCGTCGGAGACCGCGTCGCGCAGCGTGGTCCACGCCGGCGGCGCCTGCCAGCCGAACTCGGCGACGAACCGGGGCGCCGAGTCGCGGTAGTTGAGGTAGTCCTCGCGGTTCCACACCTCCCACGAGTGGAACGTGCCGTGACCGGTGTCGTTGGGCAGGTGGTCCCAGGAGCCCGACCAGGGGCTGCCGGCCTGGTAGGGGCGCGACGGGTCGAGGTCGGCGACGATCGCCGGGAGCGTCTCCAGGTAGTACCGCTCACCCCAGCTCGCCTCGTCGCTCCAGCCCATCGCGCCGTGCAGCCACAGGTTCTCGTTGTTGCCGCTCCACGTGATCAGGCTGGGGTGCGGGGCGAGGCGGGTCACGTTCTCCCGGGCCTCGGCGACCACCTCGGAGAACAGTGGCTCCTCCTCGGGATAGTCGGCGCAGGCGAACAGGAAGTCCTGCCAGACCAGCAGGCCGAGTTCGTCGCAGACCTCGTAGAAGGCACGATCCTCGTAGATCCCGCCGCCCCACACCCGGATCAGGTTGACACCGGCGGCGACCGCCTCGCGCAGCCGGAGCTCGTAGCGCGCCCGGGTCATCCGGGCCGGGAAGATGTCGTCCGGGATCCAGTTCACGCCCTTGACCAGCACCGGCTCGCCGTTGATCTCGATGACGAAGCGGGAGCCGGCCGCGTCCGGGCCCCGGTCGATGGATACGCCGCGGAACCCGGTGCGCCGCTGCCAGCGGTCCAGGAGCACGTCACCGGTGGACAGTTCCACCGTGAGGTCGTGCAGGGGCTGCGAGCCGTAGCCGATCGGCGCCCATTGTCGTACAAAATCGGGGTTTGCCGAGAGGGACAACCGGGAGTCGCCGGGCGGCAGCTCGCCGCGCGCCACCTCGCGGCCGTCCAGCAGGACCCGCACGGACAGCGGCACGTCGTGCAGGCGCTCGGCCTCGATCGTCAGGTCCAGCCGGCCCGCGCCATCGGACCAGGTCGCCAGCGGACGGACCGTGGCGAGGCGGGCGACGCTCCAGCCCTCGAGGCGGACCGGCCGCCAGATGCCCGCGGTGACCAGCGTGGGACCCCAGTCCCAGCCGAAGCTGCAGGCCATCTTGCGGATGAAGTTGAACGGCTCAGGGTACGCGTTGGCGCGCTCCCCGAGCAGCTCACGGACCCGTTCGGCCTCGGTGTACGCCGAGGTGAAAAGCACGTCCAGCGGCTGCGGCGAGCCGTCGAGCAGCGCGGTGACGTCGTAGCGGTAACCGCGGTGCATGTTGCGGGTCGCGCCGAGCGGGGTGCCGCCCAGCGCGACGGCCGCGACCGTGTCCAGGCCGTCGAAGACCAGGTCGACACGCTCGTGCGCGGGCCCGTCCCAGGCGATGTCGCGCCGGTACGCCCAGTCGGCGCGCCCGACCCAGCCCACCGTCGTCTCGTTGTCGTCGAGGAACGGGTCCGGGATCGCGCCGGCGGCGAGCAGGTCGGTGTGCACACAGCCGGGCACCGTGGCGGGTAGCTCGTGGTCGGCGCCGCGCAGCGTCCACGCACCGCCCAGGTCCTGCTTGGAGATCATGGTGGGTTCCCCCGTCACTTGGTGGCACCGGCGGTGATGCCGTTGTAGATGAAGCGCTGCAGCAGCAGGAAGATCACCACGGTGGGCAGGAGGACGATCATCGTGCAGGCGGCGATCGTCTCCCACTGCGCTCCGTAGGGGCCCTTGAACCGGAACAGCGCGGTCGAGATGACGCTGAGATCGGGCGATCGCAGGTAGAGGAACGGGATGTAGAACTCGTTGTAGACGGCGATGCCCTTGATGATCACCACGGTGGCGATGGCCGGCTTCATCAGCGGGAGGATGATCTTGCGGTAGATGGTGAACCGGTTCGCGCCGTCGATCATCGCGGCCTGGTCCAGGCTCTGCGGGATCGACTGCATGAACTGGATGAAGATGTAGATCGACACGATGTCGGTGCCCATGAACAGCACGATCGCCGACCACTGCGTGTTGACCAGGCCCAGCGACTTGACGATCTGGAACGTGGCCACCTGGGTGGTGACCCCGGGCACCAGCGCCGCGACCAGGAACAGCCCGAGCACCGCGCGCTTGAAGCGGAACGTGAACCGGCTCACCGCGTACGCCGCCAGGGTGCCGATCACGACCGTGCCGGTCAGCGACACCACCAGGATGATCGTGGTGTTCCAGAAGCCGCGCAGCATGTTGCCGGCGGTCCACGCCACCGCGAAGTTGTGGAAGTTGAACCAGTTCCGCGGCGGGGTGAGCGGGCCGGTGGCGTTGTACTCGGCGTGCGTCTTGAGCGCGGCGAACAGCACCACCACCAGCGGGACGAGCACCACCAGCGAGGCCAGCACGAGGGACGCGTACTTCGCGGCGCGGAGGAGCTTGCTCATGTCAGCGTCACCTCGTCGTCAGGCAGGATCCGGCGCTGGATCCAGGTGAGCAGCAGCACGATCAGCAGCAGCACCACCGCCATGGCCGAGGCCAGGCCGATCTGCCGGAACTGGAACGCGGTCTGGTACGCCTGGACCACGAACGTGCGGGTGCCGTTCGCGCCGCCGGTCATGATGAACGGGATCTCGAAGACCGCGAGGCTGCCGGAGACCGCCAGGATGAAGGACAGGCTGATGATGCGGCGGATCCCGGGCGCGATGATGTGCCGGAACTGGTGCCACCGGTTCGCGCCGTCGATCTCGGCGGCCTCGTAGATCTCACCGGGGATCGACTGGATCGCGCCGAGGAACAGCACGAAGTTGAGCCCGGTGAACCGCCACACCGACGTGCCGGCCAGCGAGAAGTTCGCGATGTCCGGGTCACCCAGCCAGAGCCGGGTGTGCTCGCCCAGGCCGACGAAGCGCATCAGGGTGTCGAGGGTGCCGTCCGGCTGGAACAGGTACAGGAAGACGAAACCGACCGCGACCCCGTTGAGCAGGTACGGGAAGAACAGGATGCCCTTGAACAGGTTCTTGAACCGGACGTTGAACGAGAGCACCACCGCGAAGTACAGCGCGATCGCGATCTGCGCGAACGACGCCACGAAGTAGTACAGGCTGACCAGGAAGACCCGCCAGTACTGCTCGTCGGTGAAGACCCGGACGTAGTTGGCGAAGCCGACCGGGTCCATCGTGACGTCCAGGCCGTCCCACTTGTGGAAGCTGTACCAGAGCATGTTGCCGACCGGCACGTAGGTGAACGTGATCAGCAGGATCAGCGCGGGCGCCAGGTACCACCACGGCCGGCTGCGAGCGATCACTTCATGACCTGGGACTGAGCGGCACCCCACCGCTTGTTCAGCTCGGCGAAGTACGAGTCCTTGTCACCCTTGGCAGCGCCGCGAGCGGTGTCGATCAGCTTCTGCCGGTAGATCTCGCCCTTGAGGTCGATCTCCGACTCCTTGATGATCTCGTCTTCCTTGCCGGAGTTGGTGACCGCCGCCGGGACCTCCAGCAGCTCGACGCCGGTGCCGGTGAACGCCTGCAGCGCGGCCGGCAGCGGCTGGCTGATCGCCGGCGGAATGGCCTGCTGGTCGGTGGCGAAGCCGGAGTCGTTGACGAACCAGTCCAGGAACGCCTTGGCGGTCGCCTTGTTCTTCGAGTTCTTGCTGACCGCGGCCATTTTGTCGCCGTCGATCGCGGCGTGGAACTTGCCGCCGGTCTGGTACGGGAACGGCCAGAGGCCGATGTCGTCCGGGTTCGCGCCGGCGGCCTTCGCGGCCTCCTGGATCTGCGGGACCGCCCACGAGCCGAGCAGCATGGCCGCGGTCTTGCCGGTGGCCAGCATCGGCTTGGACCCTTCCCAGTTCGTGGTCAGCGGGTCCTTCTCGCTGAGCTTGCGGTTCACCACGTCGTAGAGCAGCCCGTCCGCGAGGTACGCGATCTTGCCGGGCTGCCAGGGGCTGGCGTCGGCCGGGAACTTGTCGTTGATCGCCGGGTCGGCCAGCACGGCCCGCTGGCTGTTCCACTCGCCGAGCGGCCAGGCGTCCTTGTAGTTGGTGTAGTACGGGACGGCGCCGGTCTTGGCGACCGCCGCGAGCCCGGCGAGGAACTCCTCCGGCGTCTTCGGCGGCGCGGTGACCCCGGCCTGCGCCCAGATCCGCTTGTTGACCACGAAGCCCTTGGCGATCCCGCCCAGCGAGAGCCCGTAGACCTTGCCCTGGTAGGTGGCCGGGCTGGTGAACCGGTACTTGGCCTTCAGCTCCGCGTCGGTGCCGAGCGGCTCGAAGAACTGGCCGTACTGGTCCAGCGCGACGGTGCTGGGGATCAGCAGCACGTCGCCGTAGGCGCCGCCGCTGAGCTGGGTGGTGACGTCGTTGTCGTAGTTCGTGACGCCCTCGAAGGTGACCTTCGTACCGGGGAACTTGGCCTCGAAGGCCGCGACGTACTCCTTGAACTTCGTGTCGACCAGGTCGGTCCGGTTGGTCAGGACCGTGATCGAGCCCTTGACCTCGCCGGAGAAGTCGCCGGTCGTGCCGGTGTCCTCGCTGCCGGCGCCGCCGGTGCAGCCGGTCACCAGGGCGAGCGCTGCCACCGTGCCGAGACCGAGGAAGTGCCTTCTATTGATCATGCTGGAATCCGTCCGCTGAAGAGGTCGGTGAGGCGCGCCCAGCATGAGACGGCCGTTACAGCGCTGTCAAGATTAGATTACTAATTTATTTTGGATTCTCCCCGGGACCGTGCGTCACACTCGGGATCTACCGCGGCGGTAAGTTAGCGACGGAGCGGACTGGCCGCTCGCGCAGGACATGAACCGGAGACACCCGTTTATGGCTCGTCGAGAAGCACCCGCAGCCGGACCGGGAAGTCGCGCTCTGATCGTCGACGTGGTCCGGTCCTCAGTGGCCATCAGCCGGGTCGAGCTCGCCGAGCTGACCGGGCTCACCCAGCCGTCGATCTCCAACATCGTCCGCGACCTGATCGCCGACGGCATCATCCACGAGGTCGGCTCGGCCGACTCGGTGCTGGGCCGGCGCCGCAAACTCATCGCGATCAGCCCGGCCAACCGGTTCGGCGTCGGCTTCAACCTCGGGCCGGACACCGTCACCTGCGTCGCGATCGACCTGACCGGCGGGGTGGTCGGCCGCGAGGTCGTCCCGCGCCTGCCTGACGAGATCTGGCGCGCCGACCGGCTGGCGGAGCGGTTCGACGCGTTCACCGACGGGCTGGCGCTGCCCCGCGACCGGATCGAGGGGCTGGCCATCGTCATGCCGGCGCCCGGCCCGGGCGGAGCGGATCGGCCGCAGCCCGGCGGCGGCCATTCGCAACCCGGCCAGGCACATCCCGGCCAGGCGCCGGGCGCAGCCGGGCTCGGCCTTTCGCAGGGCGCCGGGCTCGGCCTTTCGCAGGCAGCCGGGCTCGGCCTTTCGCAGGCAGCCGCCGGGCTCGGTGACGACTCGGCTGAGGTGCGCACCGAGCTGGAGAAGCGGCTCGGCGTGTCGGTGCTGGTGGAGAACGACGCGGCGGCCGCGGCTCTCGGCGAGTTCTGGAGCCGCCGGGTGTCCCGCGAGCAGGCCTTCGGCTGCATCTACCTGTCCACCGGCATCGGCGCCGGGTTCGTCTTCGGCGGGGCGCTCTACCGCGGGGCGAGCTTCGGCGCCGGCGAGCTCGGCCACGTATCCATCGACTACGCCGGGCGCTCCTGCCCGTGCGGCAACCTGGGCTGCGTCGAGCAGTATGCGTCGATGCGCGCCATCGTGCTCGCCGCGCGGGAGCACCCGGGCCTGCGCTCCCGGCTGCCGTTGGACGGGAGCGAGTCGAGTGCCTACGACGCCGTCGCCCGGGCCGCGGTCAACGGCGACCAGGACGCCTACCAGGTGCTGGACCAGGCGGCCGAACGGCTGAGCGCGGCCGCGACCTCGATGGTGAACCTGCTGGATCTCGGCCGGCTGGTGCTCACCGGGCCGGGTGTGGCCCGCGCCGGGTCGATCTTCGCGCGACGGTTGCGCGGTCACCTGGAGCGGACCGCGCACTCCCGGCGGCGGCACGGGGTGACCGTGGAGCTGTCGGCGCAGCCCCGGGACGCGGCCGGCATCGGCGCCGCGGCGCTGGTGGTGCAGGCCTCGGTCGCGCCCGGACACACCCCGGGCCAGACGGCCTGAGGCCGCCCTTCCCCGCTCATGGCGGCCTCCGGGCCGCGCCCGACCCTCACGGCCACCCCCGGCACGGCGGCTGACCAGCCTCCCCCTGCCTCCCGGCCGCGTCTCGGTCCCGGCCGCCCCACGCCTCGCGGCCGCGGCTCCCCTGTCTCCCGGCCGCGCCTCGGTCCCGGCCTCCCCGGGCCTCGCGGCCGCGCCTCGGCCCCGGCCGCCCTCGATCGCTGCTTACTTAAATTATTAATGCACCTATTGACACGTCCGTAACAGCTCCCTGAAGCTGTCGTCACACAAGCGACGCTCCCCCGAAGGAGGTCCACCCCCGTGAAGATCCCCGTTCGCGCACTGACCGCGACGCTGGCCGCCTCCGCCCTGATGGCGACCGCGGCCGTCTCGGTCGCCGGCCCGGCACAGGCGTTCCCCGCCACGTCCAAGCAGACCGTCATCAACTATCTGAAATCGATCACCGGCAACCACATCGTCAGCGGCCAGCACAACAAGGAGCCGGCCACCTCACCCGGCCAGTACACCCAGCAGGCGCACGACATCACCGGCCAGTGGCCGGGCCTGTGGGGCGGCGACATGATGTTCAACTCCACCGACGTCGCCAACCGGCAACGGGTCGTCGACCAGGCCAAGACCGAGTGGGCCAACGGCTCGCTGGTCGCGCTGACCTGGCACGCCTGCTCCCCCACCGTCGGGGCCACCTGCAACTTCGACGGCGGCGTCAAGACCAGCATCACCAACACCCAGTTCCAGCAGATCGTCACCGGCGGCACCAGCCTCAACGCCACCTGGCGCAGCCGGATGGCCGCCGTCGTCCCGTATCTCAAGCAGCTCAAGGACGCCGGCATCCCGGTGCTCTGGCGGCCGTTCCACGAGATGAACGAGACCTGGAACTGGCGGCGCCAAGATCTATCAGCAGATGAAGGACTACTTCGACAGCCAGGGCCTGGACAACCTGATCTGGGTCTGGAACGTCCAGGACAACCCAGCCGGCGGCTGGGCGGGTTATTACCCGGGCAGCAACTACGTCGACGTGGTGTCGCTCGACGCCTGGTACAAGAACTACCCCTCGGCGTCGGACTACTCGCAGATCCAGTCGATCGCCGCGGGCAAGCCGATCGCGATCGCCGAGATGGGCAAGCTGCCCACCGCGGCCCTGCTCGACAGCCAGCCCAAGTGGACCTACTTCATGATCTGGTCCGAGCAGCTGCGCGGCAACAACAGCAACGCGGAGATCCAGTCCGCGTACTACCTGCCCCGGGTCTACAACCAGGGCGAAGTCAAGTTCTGATCGGTCCGGCGCCGCTTGTCCGCCGACAGGCGGCGCCGGCCGTTCATCCCCGTGAAAGAGAACGACGGAGGAACGCGATGGCCAAGCGGCGGGTCGGTCTGGTGCTGGCCCGGGCCTCCCAGGTGCTCGGCGAGGAGCCGTACTACCACGAGTTCATCGAAGGGCTCGAGCGTGTGCTGACCCCGGCCGGCATCTCGGTGCTGGTCACGGTCGTCACCGATCGGGACGCCGAGAAGTCCACCTATCGGCGGTGGTCGGCCGGGCAGCTGGTCGACGGCGTGATCATGGTCGATCTCAGCCCGGGCGACGACCGGGTCGGCCTGGTACGCCGGCTGGGCCTGCGCGTGGTGGTGATCGGCGATCCGTCCACCGCCGGCGGGCTGCCGACGGTGTGGACCGACGACGCCGGGTTCGCGCGCGAGGTGGTCCGGTTCCTGGCCGAGCGCGGGCACGTGGTGCTCGGCCACGTCAGCGGGCCGCGTCGGCTCGCGCACACCCAGCTGCGCTCCGGCGGCTTCGCGATCGAGGCCGCCGCCCGGGGCCTGCGCGTGATCAGCGTCGAAGGCGACTACTCGCAGGAGCACGGCCGCGCGGTCACCGGGCAGTTGCTCACCGCCGGGCCGATGCGGCCGACAGCGATGGTGTACGACAACGACCTGATGGCCCTAGGCGGCCTGGACGCGATCCGGGACCACGGACTGCGCGTTCCCGACGATCTCTCAGTGGTCGCCTGGGACGACTCGGCCCAGTGTCAGCTGGCCGTTCCGGCCCTCTCCGCGATGAGCCACGACGTCAGCCGGGTCGGCGAGATAGCCGGCCAGGCAGTTCTCGACACCCTCCGGGGAGACACGCCTGCCGACGTCTACGAAGCGCCCCGGGCGCACGTCGTCGAACGCGACACCACAGTGAAGGAATAGGAACCGTTGACCCTCTCACCCCTGGACACCGGCTGGCTCCGCGAGGAGACCTCGCGCCTGCTCGATTTCGGACGCGCCTTTCCGCACCCGCGGGGCGGGGCGGCCTGGCTGCGCACCGACGGAACCCCGGACCTCGACGCACCGCGCCACACCTGGATCACCGCGCGGATGGCGCACGTCTACAGCGTGGCCACCCTGCTCGACGTGCCCGGGGCCGGCCCGCTGGCCGACGCGGCACTGGCCGGTCTCACCGGCGTCCTGCACGACCGGCGGCACGGCGGCTGGCACTCCTCGGTCACCTCCGACGACGTTCCCGCGGGCGACAAGACCGGTTATGACCACGCGTTCGTCGTCCTCGCCGCGGCCTCGGGCACGCTCGCCCGGCGCCCGGGCGCGGAGGCGCTGCTGACCGAGGCGCTCGACACCCTCGTAGGGCGCTTCTGGGAACCCGGACCCGCGATGTTCGCCGACCGGTGGGACTCCGGCTGGCAGCGGCTCGACGACTACCGGGGGCTCAACGCCAACATGCACGCGGTCGAGGCGATGCTCGCCGCGTTCGACGCCACCGGCCGGCCGGACTGCCTGGAACGAGCCCTGGCGATCACCGAGCGGACCGCCGGCCTCGGACGGCAGCACGGCTGGCGGCTGCCCGAGCACTTCGACGCCCGGTGGACGCCTCGGCTCGACCATCACCGGGACCGGCCGGACGACCCGTTCCAGCCGTACGGCGCCACGGTCGGGCACGCGCTGGAGTGGTCGCGCCTGATCCTGCCCCTCGAGGCCACCCTCGGCACCGCGGCGCCGGACTGGCTGCTCCCGGCGGCCGAAGCGCTGTTCGCCCGGGCCGTCGCGGACGGATGGGCGGTCGACGGCGCGCCCGGTTTCGTCTACACCACCGACTGGGACGGCACCCCGGTGGTCCGGCAGCGGATGCACTGGGTCGCCGCGGAGGCGATCGCCGCGGCCGCGGCCCTGCACACCCGGACCGGCGACGCGACCTACGCCCAGTGGTACGACACCTGGTCCACCTACGTCCGCGCCCATGTCCTCGACCTGCGGAACGGCTCGTGGTGGCACGAGCTGGACCCCGGCAACCGACCGGCCGATGCCACCTGGTCCGGCAAGCCCGACCTCTACCACGCCGTGCAGGCCACCCTGATCCCCCGCGCCCCGCTCACCCCCGGTCTGGCCGCCGCCTGCGCGATCGGAGCAGTCCGATGAGGCGCTTCCTGGTGGTCGGCGAGGCGATCGTCGACGTGATCTCACAACCGGCACGCGAGATGCCCGGCGGCAGCCCCGCCAACGTGGCAGCCGGCCTGGGCCGGCTCGGTCACGACGTCGACCTGTGGACCCACATCGGCGCCGACCCGGCCGGTGACCTGCTGCGCGAGCACCTCACCGGCTCCGGCGTCACCCTGCCGGCCCCGATCGCCGGCGTGAGCTCCCGCGCCCTCGCCGAGATCCAGCCGGACGGCTCCGCCCGCTACCGGTTCGCCGTCGACTGGCCACGCTGGCCGGACGGCCCGGCCCCCGCCGCACCCGCGCACCACCTGCACACCGGCTCGGTAGCCGCGCTCCTGGCACCCGGCGCCGACGACGTCGCCCGGCTCCTGCGGGATCGCCGCGCCACGACGACGATCAGTTACGACCCGAACATCCGGCCCTCGCTGGTCGGCACGCCGGACGACTGCCGCACCCGGGTGGAGGATCTGGTCGCCACCAGCGACGTGGTCAAGGCGAGCGACGAGGACCTCGCCTGGCTCTACCCCGGCGCACCACCGGCCGACGTCGCCCGGCGCTGGCTCGGTCTGGGCCCGGCCCTGGTCTGCGTGACCGCGGGCGCCGACGGCGCGTTCGGGGTCGCCGCCGACGTGCACGTCACGGTCCCGCGGGTCGCCGTCACCGTCGTCGACACGGTCGGTGCCGGCGACGCGTTCATGTCGGGCCTGCTCGACGCGCTGTGGCAGCGGAACCTGCTCGGCGCCGCCGCCCGCACCCGGCTCCGGCGCATCACCGGCGACGACGTGCACGACGTGCTCTCCCACGCGGCGCTCTCCGCCGCGCTCACGGTCGCCCGCGCGGGCGCCGCCCCACCCACCAGAGACGACCTCCTCGGAGCATCCGCATGAGACTCCCGGCCGCGCTCACGTTCCTCGCCGTCGGCCTGCTGGTCACCGCGTGCGACAGCGGCACCCCCACCTCGACCGACGACGCGCACGTGACCTCCTCGGGCGAGGGCCGCAACGGTGTCGGGGTGGTGCTGCCGGACACCGAGAGCTCACCCCGGTGGAAGACCGATCACCCACAGGCCCTGGCGGCCGCGTTCGAGGCGGCCCAGGTCCCGTACGAGATCCAGAACGCCGAGGGCGACAAGGACGTCTTCACCGCGATCGCCGCCCGCATGCTCGACAGCGGCGTGAAGGTCCTGATGATCGCGAATCTGGACTCGGTGAGCGGCAAAGCCGTGATCGACAACGCCCGGGCGCACCACGTCCCGGTGATCGACTACGACCGGCTCACGCTCAACGGCGGCGCCGACTACTACGTCAGCTACGACAACGAGAAGATCGGTGTCCAGCAGGCGGACGGCCTGATCAGCTGCCTGCGGGCCAGGAAGGCCACCCGGCCGGTGATCGCCGAGCTGAACGGCTCGCCGACCGACAACAACGCCACCCTGTTCAAGGACGGCTACGACGCGGTCCTGCAGCGCAAGTACGACACCGGCGCCTACCTGAAGGGTCCCGACCAGTTCGTCCCGGCGTGGGACCCGGCCGAGGGCAAGACCGTCTTCACCCAGATGCTCCGGCAGTGGCCGGACATCAACGGTGTGCTCGCCGCCAACGACAACCTCGCCAACGTGGTGATCGAGGTGCTCCGGGCCGAGGGCCGCAACGGCGACGTACCGGTCACCGGTCAGGACGCCACCGTGCAGGGCCTGCAGAACGTGCTCGCCGGCGACCAGTGCATGACCGTCTACAAGGCCGCCCGGTCCGAGGCCGAGGCGGCCGCCGAACTGGCGATCGGGCTGGTCCAGAACCGGAAGATCCCGGTCACCGGCAAGGTCAAGGATCCCGGTTCGGGCGCCTACGTCCCGGCCGTCCTGCTGACGCCGACCCCGATCACCGCCGGCAACATCCTGACCACCGTCATCCGCGACAAGGCCGTCACCACCGACCAGCTCTGCACCGCGAAATACCTGGCCAAGTGCCGGAAATACGGCCTCATACCCTGATCAGGAGCGTGATCCACCAGCGGCGAAGGCCCGACAACCACCTATTCGGTACGGGTGACAGCCGCCCTCCGCACGCTCTCCGCCCGCGCCCAGCGCTCCCGGCGGCGCCACCTGCTGCCCACCTGCACCCAGAGGAACGCCGGCACGTGCCGCCACAACTCCGGCGCGGCGAGCACGGCCCTCGCGTTGCTCCGCCCCCGCTCCTCCCGCTCGCCGTTGCACCGCCGCCACCTCGCCAGCTCCGCGTTGCCCCGCCGCCACCGGGCCAGCACCCGGCTCAACTCCGCACCACCCGGGAGCACCAGCAGGAACCCGCCCCCGTCCACGACCACCCGCTCGTCCCGGGCGAACCGTGACCGTACAAAAGCGTCATCGGCGACCACGGCCGGAAAGTCACCCCAGCGACCCCGGCCCGCGGCGTTCACCGCGTAGCACCCGCCGCCGAACACGTCACCGTGCACCGACGGCAGCCGCGACCAGACCTCGGCGAACCCCCGGCCCACCCGGTCGCCCGGGCGCACCAGGACCGGCCGCGGCCCCGCCATGACCGGCCCGCCGGCCGTCTCCAGCACGGCCAGCAGCGCCCGCAGCGTGCCCGGCGTGATCACCGTGTCCGCGTCGAGGTAGACGACCGGGCCGCCGCGCAGGTGCTCGTTCGCCGCGTTCAGCGCCGCGGGCTTCCCGGCGACCGGCAGTTCCAGCACGACCAGGTCGACGCCGGGGCCCGCGGACCGGGCGATCTCCGCGGTGGCGTCCGCACACCCGTTCGCCACCACGACCACCCGCACGTCCAGCCCGCGCGAGTCCGCCACGACCGCGGCCAGGCACGCCCCGACCAGCGCTTCCTCGTCGTGCGCCGGCACCACCACGTCGACCCGCCCACGCACCGCAGCCCCGGGACCGAAATCGTTCACCGGGACCCCTGCGGGCCGGCCAGGCGCGAGGCCGCGTGCACCGCCAGGAAGATCGCTGCCGCGGGCCAGGCCGCCGGCTTCGCCAGCAGCGAGCGGACGATCCCCCGGTGCCGGATGTGGTCGTCCGGGAACGGCGGCCGCGCCGCGAGATCCGCCAGCTCCCGGTTGCCTCGCTGATAGCGGCGCCGCGCACGGAGCAGGTCCATCAGGCCGTCCGGAGCCACCACCTCGTACGACTCGGAGGCGACCACCAGGCGCTCGTGCGGGGCGAAGTGCCACCGCACCCACTTGTCGTCGGAGTGCAGGTCGGGCAGTTCCCCCCAGCGCGACCGCCCCTCGGCCGACACGGCGTAGGCCCCGCACGTCGCCGGCGACCGCCGCACGTAGGGCAGGTCCCGCCAGATCCGGAAGTACGCCCGGGTCACCGCACTGCGGGCGGACACCAGCCGCAGGCTCGGCACCGCGAAGTGCACCCCGGTGCCGGGCGACAGCGCCGCGACCAGCCCGGCCACCGCGCGGGGTGAGAGCACCGCGTCCTGGTCCAGGTAGAGCCGGGCCCCGGGCGGCAGCAACCGGTCGGCGGCCCGTAACGCCGCGGACCGGCCCGCCGTCGTACGGATGACCGTGCACCGCATGCCCACGGCCCGCAGCGTCGGCGCCAGCGCGACGGCCCGGTCGTAGCTGTCGGCGCGGCCGTCGTTCACCGCGACCACGACGTGCAGCCCGCGCGTCCGGGTCTGCCGGGCCAGCGCGGCCATGCTGCGATCCAGCAACGCGGAGCCCCGGTGCGTCGGGATCACCACCCCCAAGCCGGTCACGGTTTCCCCCCGGTCCGTCGACACGACCTGCATCGTCGCATCAGGACAGTGGGCGGCCCATTGACTGATCGTCTCGCATCGATACCCGAGTGGCCGACGGCGCTAGCCGCGCCCCGCGGGTTCGAAGCAGCGGACCACGCCCTTGCCCGCGTCCTTGGCCTGGTAGAGCGCACGGTCGGCGTCGGCCAGGATCTGGTCGAGGTCGTCGCGGGGCCCGACCGCGACGCTGACCCCGATGCTGCCCTTGACCCGCATGGTCACTCCGGCGACGAGCATCGGCGCGGCGAGCTGCTCGAGGATCCGGTCGCCGGCCGCGACGGCGTCGTCGAGGCCGGTGACCTCCGGGACCAGGATCACGAACTCGTCGCCGCCCAGGCGCGCGACGGTGTCACCCTGGCGCAGCGCAGCGCCGATCCGTTCACCGGCCTGGATGAGCAGCGTGTCCCCGGCCGCGTGGCCCTGGGTGTCGTTGACCTTCTTGAACCCGTCCAGGTCGAGGACCATCACCGCGGTGATGGTGTCCGGCGCCGCCCGGGCGAGCACGGCGCGGGCGCCGGTGTAGAAGGCGGCCCGGTTCGGCAGTCCGGTCAGCGTGTCGTGGTGTGCCAGGTGATCCAGGCGGTGCCGCTGCTCCTCCAGGTCGGTGACCAGTGCCTTGACGGCGAGCAGGTTGAGGAACTGCCGGGCCATCGCCAGCACCGAGGTGCCGAGCAGGGTCCAGATCAGGACCGGGTTCAGGACGCCGGTGTGCGCGTACGGAACAGCGACGGAGCTCAGCGCCACAGCTACCGGGAGGT
This sequence comes from Actinoplanes awajinensis subsp. mycoplanecinus, assembly GCF_001509495.1. NCBI lineage: Bacteria > Bacillati > Actinomycetota > Actinomycetes > Micromonosporales > Micromonosporaceae > Actinoplanes > Actinoplanes awajinensis. Next base: position 23,850 of record NZ_LLZH01000285.1, read on the forward strand.
ACGGGAGAATGCTCCAGGAGCCGGTGGGCTCACCGTCAGCGGCGTTGTCCTCCGGCGCCACCGCGCTCTGGCTGACCAGTCCGATGGCCAGCCCGGCGATCAGGTACACCGCGCCGAGGCCGTTGGCGTACCAGGTCAGGCCCTCTGTCCGGTTGTGCACACTGATGATCGCGGCGAGGGCGAACGCGCCCATCCCGCCGGCCAGCGTCCGCATCGAGTGGTAGCGGCCCGCCGCCGGGCGTGACATCAGCATCAGCGCGAGCGCCGCGGCGATCACCTCGGGCAGGATCGTCAGCACGAACACCCCGCGCTCACCGGGGTGCAGGCCGACGAACACCTGGGCCAGGACGAGTTGCCAGGCGGTCGCGAAGATCGCCCCGGCCACGGTGGTGACGTCGATGGCGTAGGTGGCCCGGGCGATCCGGTTCGGGAAGGACGGCACGGCCACCAGGACGGCCGGCATCGCCATCAGCGCGGCCGCGGTCCCGAAGGCGTCCGCCGCGCCGTCGACCAGCGAGCGGGAGCCGATCACCGCGTCGGCGGTGTAGAGCAGGTAGGACGTGCCGAGCAGGGCGCCGGCGATCGCGCCGAAGTGCAGTCCTAGGCGCTGCCGGCCACGCTGGGCGCGGGCCTGCCGCCGGAATCCCACCCAGGCGTACCACCCGGCGACCCCGATCGGCAGGCAGCAGGCGATCAGGCCGGCCCGCTCGGAGACGTGCGGCAGCATCAGCTGCAGGGCGACCCCGGCCAGCACGACGGCGGCCACCCTCGCCGCTAACCGGTTGTTCACGGCCTCTCGATCGGCACGGCGGGTGCCGACTGAAGCATCCCCGCGGCCCGGGCCTGGCTACGCTTGCCCGGTGGATCACCATCCACCCGACGAGCCACCGGAGGACCACGTGTCACAGCCGACCATCTACGACGACGTCCAGATCGCCGATCTGCGGGGTGAGCCGCTCGACCTCGACCGGTTCCGCGGCACCGCCACCCTGGTCGTCAACGTCGCCTCCCGGTGCGGCCTGACCCCGCAGTACGCGGTGCTGGAGCAGATCCACGCGCGCTACGCGGACCGCGGCTTCACCGTGCTGGGCGTGCCGTGCAACCAGTTCGGCGGGCAGGAACCGGGCAGCGCCGAGGAGATCTCCGAGTTCTGCAGCGCGACCTACGGCGTCACGTTCCCGATGACCGAGAAGGTGGAGGTCAACGGCGACGGCCGGCACCCGCTCTACCAGGGCCTGACCACCGAGCCGGACGCCGAGGGCTACGCCGGCGACATCCGGTGGAACTTCGAGAAGTTCCTGGTCGGCCCGGACGGCGTGGTCCGCGCCCGGTTCGGCCCGAAGACCCAGCCGGACGCCCCCGAGGTCACCGCCGCGATCGAAGCGGCGCTGCCCGCCTGAGCTCCTTGCCGACCTGCGATGCGGCCGCGCGTCGATCTAGCCGAGTGCGGGTCGCTCGGCGGTGAGCCGGCCGAGCAGGTCGACGAGCCGGCCCAGATCGTCGTCGGACCAGCTCCGGACCCGCCCGTAGAACTCCTTGCCCCGCTCCTCCAGCGTCGCGGCGACCCGGTCCCGGCCGTCCGCGCTCAGCCGCACGACAGTGCCGCGCCTGTCCTCCGGGGCCGGTGACGCGTCCAGCAGCCCGAGCGCCCGCATCTTCCCGATCAGGGTGCTGGTCGAGCTGCGGTCCATGCCGACCGCCTCGGCGACCTGGCTGGGCCGCGCCGGCCCGAACGCGTACAGCCAGCGCGCGATGTGGAACGCGGCCGGTTGCAGCTGCGGGTGGAAGTGCGCGGCACTGCGCTCGCTCAGCGCCCGGGTCGCGCTGACCAGCGCGTTGATCTGCTCGCCGAGCGCCAGCTCGAGATCGTGCCGCCCCGAAGTAGTTTGCATATCTCCACTATACCGCCTACTTTGATGGAGAAATACAAACTACTTTCGCACGGCCGGACAGGACCCCGCATGCCTCTCACCATCGTCATCACCGGCGCCACCAGCGGGTTGGGCCGCCTCGCCGCCCTCGAGCTGGCGCGCCGCGGCGCCCGCGTCGTGATCACCGCCCGCAGCCGCGAGCGTGCCGAGCACACCCGTCAGGAGATCGGCTCGGACCCGGCCGACGTGTTCCTGGGCGACTTCACTCGGCTCGACGACGTGCGGCGCGTCGGCGCGCAGATCGCCGACCGGTACGACCACGTCGACGTCCTGGTCAACAACGCCGGCCTGCACGCCTTCGAGCAGCGCACCACCCCGGACGGCTTCCCGGAGATGGTCGCGGTCAACTACCTGGCACCGTGGCTGCTCACCGACGCGTTGCTGCCCGCCCTGCTCCGCGCTCCCGCGGCCCGGGTCGTCACCGTCGCCTCCGAGGCCTCGCGCCGCCACGGCACGCTGCGGATCCCGGCGGACCTGACCGCGACGACGCCGTTCACCGCTCGCGGATCGTCCGCGCACTACGGCCGGTCGAAGCTGCTCGGCATCATGTTCACCATGGAGCTCGCCCGGCGGCTGGCCGGCACCACGGTCACCGCGAACTGCCTGGACCCGGGCTTCAACACCACCGGCCTGGGCCGCGAGCTCCGCTTCGCCGGCGCCCTGGAGAAGGTGCTCACCCGGCTCGGGATCGGCGATCCGGCCCGCGGCGCCGGCCTGATCGTCGCCCTCGCCGGCGACCCCGCCTACGCCGGTCGCTCCGGCGGCTACTACACCGTCCGCGGGCACCGTGAGATCCAGCCCGCCGCGCCCGGTGACGATCCGCGCCGGCAGGCCGAGCTGTGGGCCGAGACCCAGCAGCTGATCGAAGCCCGCTGACTAGGCTCATGAACCATGACGACCTCAGCCATCCGCACGATCGCGGCCCTGCGCAGTGAGTACGACCTCCTCGCCGGCACGGTCCCCAGCCTCTCCGCCGACCAGCTCACCGGCCCGTCCGGCGCCACCGAGTGGACGATCGCCGACGTCCTCTCGCACCTGGGCAGCGGCGCCGAGATCACCCACGCCGGCCTGCGCGCGGCGCTGGGCGAGGCGGAAGCGCCCGGGCCGGACTTCAACCAGGGCATCTGGGACCGGTGGAACGCGCTCAGCCCGCAGGACCAGGCGCTCGGCTCGCTCGCCGCCAACGACGCGCTGATCACCGCGCTCGAGACGATCCCGGCCGACCGGCACGACGACCTCAAGTTCAACGTCGGCTTCCTGCCCGAGCCGCTGTCGCTGGCGTCCTTCGCCGGCATACGGCTGAGCGAGACCGCCCCGCACGTCTGGGACGTCCTGGTCGGCGTCGACCCGGCGGCCGGGCTCAGCGAGCAGTCCGCGCAGCTGCTGGCCGAGCACCTCAGCGGGGGCATCAGCATCCTGCTCGGCTTCATCGGCAAGCCCGACGCGGTCAGCGCGCCGGCGGTCGTCGAGATCAGCAAGACGCCGTACCGGATCGTCCTCGCCGACAAGGCCGCGCTGACCACGGACGCCACGCCGGCCACCGCCACGTTCGACGGGCCGCTGGAGGCCGCGGTGCGGCTGCTCTACGGCCGGTTGACCCCGCAGCACACCCCGGCCGGCCTCGCGGTCTCCGGCAACGTGACGCTCGACGAGCTGCGCGCCGCGTTCCCCGGTTTCTGACCGCTGTCGTCCGGCCCCTCGTCACGCATAACCGACTGGTTACCTGGGTACATGCGACGTCCCGTAGGTTGGGCGATCACAGGTACACATCCGCTGACGAGGGGCCGGACCACACCATGACAGCGGTATCGGACGACCAGCGGGCCCTCTTCGGGCAGTCCACCGCGGTCTTCGCCTCGCTCACCGGCCCGGCACACGTGGTGGAGTCGGCGAACCCGGCCTACGCCGCCACGTTCGGCGCGGAGCAGTCGCCCGCCGCGCTCGCCGCCGACCTGGACGCGGCCTTCCGTACCGGCGAGGCCAGCACCGCCCGGGACATCCGGATCGTGCTCGGTGCCGGCCCGCTCGAGCGGGAGGCGTTCTTCGACTTCACCTACGAGCCGCGCCTCGACCCGGACGGCGTGGTGACCGGGATCCACCTGATAGGCGTGGAGACCACCCAGGTCAAGCACGCCCAGCGGCTGATGGCCGAGCACCGGGTGCTGCTGGAGCAGATCGCCCGGCAGGCGCCGCTGGCCGAGGTGCTCGACGGGATGGCCCGCAAGATCGAGGATCTCGCGCCGCAGGAGGTGCTCGTCTCGGTGCTGCTCGCCGACCCGGACGGGCTGCACCTGCGGCACGGCGCCGCGCCCAGCCTGCCGGACTTCTACAACGAGGCGATCGACGGGATCGCCACCGGCGACGGTGTCGGCTCCTGCGGCACCGCCGCCCACCGCCGGGAACCGGTGATCGTCACGGACATCACCACCGACCCGTTCTGGGCCGACTTCAAGGACCTGGCTGGCCGGGCCGACCTGGCCGCCTGCTGGTCCACGCCGATCCTGGCCCGCGACGGCAGCCTGCTCGGCACGTTCGCGATGTACCACCGCACCCCGCGCGTCCCGCAGGACTCCGACCTGGCCCTGGCCCAGATCTTCGCCGGCACCGCGGCCCTGGCCATCGAACGCCACCACATCGAGCAGGCGAAAACGGTCGCCGAGGCCCACGCCGCGTCCGCCCGCGACGAGCTGACCAAGGCGGTCCTGGCCGAGCAGAAGCTGCGCGCCGAGGCCGAGGAGCGCGCCGCCGCGGCCGCCGAACTCGCCGCGCAGATGCGCACCGCCGCCGCGGCACAGGCCACCGCCCCGCACCCGGAACGCTGCCAGCTCGGCGGCAAAGCCGGCTGCGCCGAACCCGCCGAGATCAAGCTCGCCGACTCGTGGGGCGACGCGGCGTGGGGCTGCCCGGCCCACGTCGAAGAGGTCATCATCAACGTCCGCTCGGTCTTCATCGCCAGCGAAGAGCTCGGCGGCCTGGCCACCTACCTCAACCGCTGACCCCTTTGTGGTACGCCCACCGGGCGCGAGACCGCAGCCACGCCAGGCCGTGCCGCGACTAGCGACCCCGGCTGGCGCTGGGGGTTGCCTCCGGGCCGTTGAGACAACCCTGAGCACCAGCCGACACCGCGAGTCGCGCCGCGGCCGGGAGTGGTTGCGGTCTGGCGTCGGCCTCACGGGCGGGACGCGGCTCGTAGCCTGCGGACGTGCGCTCCGTGTGCGTACCGGAAAGGGGTTGTCAGAGGCGGCTGAGCGGTGACCACTGCTTGATCGTGAAGGCGTCGGCGTCGCGGGCGATCTCCAGCGCGCCGTGGCCGCTGAAGTGGGCCGGGAGCACCAGCGCTCCGGTGTCGGCGGCCCAGCCGAGCAGCTCGCGGCGGATGTTCCCGGCGGCCCGCGGGTCCTCGCAGAAGCAGCTGCTGTGACCGAGTTCCATCACCTGCAGCGGGGTGTGGACCAGGTCGCCGGCGAACAGCGCACGGTCGGTGCCGGACGTCAGTTTCAGCACGCTCGAGCCGGGGGTGTGGCCGGGCGCGGCCTCCAGGCGCAGGTTCGCGTCGATGTCGTGGCTGCCCTCCCACTGCTGGACCTGACCGGAGCTGAGCACCGGGACGACGCTGTCGGCGAACGCGTTCTCGTTGACGCCGCCGGCGATGGCCGGGTTGTTCGCCGGGTCCCAGAAGACCACGTCGGGCCGGGGCATCAGGTAGGTCGCGTTCGGGAAGGTCGGCACCCACTCGCCGTGGACCAGGCGGGTGTTCCAGCCGATGTGGTCGACGTGCAGGTGCGTGTTGACCACCAGGTCGACGTCCTCCGGCTGGACGCCGGCCCGGGCCAGGCTGCCGAGGAAGTCGGTGCTCAGGTGGTCCCAGAACTCGGCGGCCGGGCGGGGCTTGTCGTTGCCGACGCCGGTGTCGATCAGGATGGTGCGGCCCTCGCTGCGCAGCACCCAGGTCTGCACGGCCGCGTGCACGATGCCGTCGGCGAGGTGGTCCGGGGTCAGCGCGGCCTCGTGGCGCTGCCAGACCTCGTCCGGCACGGTCGGGAAGAACGCGCCGGTGGGCATCAGCGGCCCGTGCATCTCCTCGACCCGGGTCACCGTGACGTCGCCCAGTTTGATGTCGTTCATGCCTTTTGCTCCCAGTTTTGGGGCGCGCGCCATCCACGCACGCCGCAGGGGTGATCAGATTTAGTCGTGCAGTGCGGTGGCCGGGTTGGCGACCGTGGTGCCGTGCGCCAGCAGCGACATCGCCGCCCGGGACGGTGAGCCGGGCTCGGTGGTGGCGATCACCACGATGCCGCCCTGCTCGGTGCGCAGCGACTGCTGGGTCACGGTCATCGCGCCGACCAGCGGATGCCGCATCTCGTAGGTGGCGTGCCCGGCCGCCTTGACCCGGTGCGCCGCCCACATCTCGGCGAATTCCGGGCTGCGCACGGTCAGGTCACCGAGCAGCGCCGCGAGCGCCGGATCGTTCGGGAACTGCCCGGCCGCCAGCCGCAGGGTGCCGACCGCGGCGCGGGCCTTGGCCGGCCAGTCCGCGTACAGCTCGCGGGTGTGTGCGTCCAGGAAGACCAGGCGGGACATGTTCGGCCGGTGCCGGGGTTGGTCGGGACCGGTCACGTCGAGGTGGCCGGCGTAGAGGGCGTGGCCCATCCGGTTCCAGGCCAGCACGTCGCCGATCCGGCCGAGGACCAGCACCGGGGCCTCGCCCATCGCCTCGACCAGCTGCTCCAGCTGGGCCGTCATCCGCTCCGGCGGGGAACGGCGCGACGGCGTGCGGACCCGGGTGCCCGCGGCCAGGTCGGTCAGGTGCCGGCGTTCGGCGGCGTCGAGGCGCAGCGCCCGGGCGATCGCGTCGAGCACCTCCGGGGAGGCGTTCAGCGCGTAACCCTGCTCCAGCCGGGCGTAGTACGACGCGCTGACTCCGGCCAGCAGGGCCAGCTCCTCGCGGCGCAGGCCCGGCACCCGGCGCCGGTCGCCGTACTCGTCGAGCCCCAGATCCTGCGGCCGCACCTGCGATCGGCGCGTCTGCAGGAAACTCTCCGAGCTGCCGCCTGTTGTCCATGAGACGAGTATCGGCACCGGGCCGCGGGCCAGCCACACCCTGCCAGGGGTACGACCGGCCACGCGCGTCAGCGCAGATCCGCCGCGAGCACGCGCGCCAGCCACCCCTCGTAGTCCGCCGCCGCCCAGCCCCGGCCCACGGTGAGCTCGGTGTACGGCCGCGGCCCGGTCAGCACCCAGCAGGCGTCCGGACGGGCCGATCCCCGGCCACGGCGAGCCGTTCACCGGCAGCCCGCAGGCCGCGGCCGACCAGGCCCGCCGGGCCGGAATCCAGTGATCAGGCAGCCGGCAGCGTCTTCGCGACCAGCGTGAGCACGTCGTAGGTGGCGACCGGTGACCCGTCCTGGTTGGTCACCAGCGCGTCCCAGCGCACCTCGCCGTAGTCCGCGCTGTTGCGGGGCTTGATCTGCTTGACGGTGAGCGTCACGCCGATCGTGTCGCCGGCCTTGACCGGGGTAAGGAACCGCAGGTCATCGACGCCGTAGTTGGCCAGCACCGGCCCGGGCGCCGGGTCGACGAACAGACCGGCCGCGAGCGAGACGACCAGGTAGCCGTGTGCCACGATGCCGCCGAACAGCGGGTTGCGGGCGGCCGCCTCCGGGTCGGTGTGCGCATAGAACGTGTCGCCGGTGAACTCGGCGAAGTGCTCGATGTCGGCCAGGCTCACCGTGCGCGTCGCGGAGCGGATGGTGTCACCGACGCGCAGCTCGGCCAGGCTCTTGCGGAACGGGTGGACGGCCTCCTCGCGCCGCGCCGCGCCGGTGGTCCACTGCCCGGTGACCGCGGTCATCAGGTCCGGGGACGCCTGGATCGCGGTCCGCTGCAGGTGGTGCAGGACGGCGCGGACGCCGCCGAGCTCCTCGCCGCCGCCGGCGCGTCCCGGGCCGCCGTGCACCAGCATCGGCAGCGGGGAGCCGTGGCCGGTGGACTCCTTGGCGTCGTCCCGGTCGAGCAGCAGCACCCGGCCGTGCCACGGCGCCAGGCCGAGCACGACGGTCCGCGCGACGTCCGGGTCGTGGGTGGCGACCGACGCCACCAGGCTGCCCTTGCCGCGGGCCGCCAGGGCGACCGCCTCGTCCAGCCCGTCGTAGGTCAGCACCGTGCTGACCGGCCCGAACGGCTCGACGTTGTGCGGCTCGACCGCGCCCGGGGTGGCACGCAGCACCAGCGGGGTGAGGAACGCGCCGCGCTCGGAGTCCCCGTCGAGCAGCGCCCCGCCGTCCAGGTCACCGACGACCACCTCGGAGCTGGCCCGCAGCGCCTCGATCGCCTTGCGCACCTCGTCACGCTGTCCGAGACTGGCCAGCGCGCCCATCCGTACGTCCGGGTTGCGCGGGTCGCCCACGGTGATCCGGGCCAGCTTGGCGGCCAGCGCGTCGACCACCGCGCCGGCGATCGACGACGGCACGATGACCCGGCGGATCGCGGTGCACTTCTGCCCGGCCTTGACCGTCATCTCGGCGATCACGCCCTTGACGAACAGGTCGAACTCCGGGTCGTCGACCCGCACGTCCGGGCCGAGGATGGAGCAGTTCAGCGAGTCGGCCTCGACGCCGAGCCGCACGCCGCCGTCGATGACGTTCGGGTGGCGGCGCAGGATGCCGGCGGTGTGCGCCGAGCCGGTGAACGCCACCGAGTCCTGCACGGTCAGCTCGTCGAGCAGGCTGCCGGCGCTGCCGCAGATCAGCTGCAGGGCGCCCTCGGGCAGGATCCCGGACTCGATGATGCGCCGGACGACCAGCTCGGTCAGATAGGCGGTCTGGCTGCCCGGCTTCACGATGGTCGGCAGCCCGGCGAGCAGCGCCGGGGCGAGCTTCTCGATCATGCCCCAGACCGGGAAGTTGAAGGCGTTGATCTGGACGGCGACACCGGGTCGCGACGTGTAGATGTGCTGCCCGACGAAGGTGCCCTGTTTGCCCAGCCGTTCGAGACCGCCGTCCAGCACGATCGTGTCGTTCGGCAGCTCCCGGACACCCTTGCTGGCGAAGCTGAACAGCGTGCCGATGCCGCCGTCCACGTCCACCGCGGTGTCCCGCACGGTCGCGCCGGTGCGGGTGGACAGCGCGCCGAACTCGTCCCGGCTCGCGCCGAGGTGCTTGGCGACCGCCTTGAGCAGCGACGCCCGCTGGTGGAACGTCAGCGCCCGCAGCGCGGGACCACCGGTCTCCTTCGCGTGACGCACCATCGCGCCGAGGTCGAGCCCACGGCTCGAGATCCGGGCGACCTCCTCGCCGGTGGCGGCGTCCAGCAGCGGGTCACCCTCATCGGCGGCGCGGAACCACCGTCCGGCGGCATAACTCTCCAGCAGCGTGCTCATGCTGCCTCCTCTCACAGGTCCCGATCGCGGCGAACGGTTGCGCTGAGTGCCACGTCCGTGTCACGTTATTACAGACCGATCGTTAGGTAAATGCCAACGTCCCCGGAAGAGGAGCCATGTCGACGACACCCGTGGAGCCGGCGGAGGCTGCTCGGCAAGCCGCGTTCGACGCGACGATCGCGCACCACGACCGGATCGAGCCGCGCGACTGGATGCCGGACGGCTACCGGAAGACGCTGATCCGGCAGATCGCCCAGCACGCGCACTCCGAGATCATCGGCATGCAGCCGGAGGGCAACTGGATCGGCCGGGCACCGTCACTGCGACGCAAGGCGATCCTGCTGGCCAAGGTCCAGGACGAGGCCGGCCACGGGCTGTACCTCTACTCGGCCTGCGAGACGCTCGGCATCGCGCGCTCCGAGCTGGTCGACATGCTGCTCTCCGGCCGGCAGAAGTACTCCTCCATCTTCAACTACCCGACCCTCTCGTACGCCGATGTCGGCACGATCGGCTGGCTCGTCGACGGCGCCGCGATCTGCAACCAGGTCCCGCTGTGCCGCACGTCGTACGGCCCGTACGGCCGGGCCATGATCCGGATCTGCAAGGAGGAGTCGTTCCACCAGCGGCAGGGCTACGAGTTGCTCCGCACGATGATGGACGGCACCGACGAGCAGCGCGCCATGGTGCAGGAGTCGGTCGACCGGTTCTGGTGGCCGTCGCTGATGATGTTCGGCCCGCCGAACACCGAGTCGCCGAACACCGAGCAGTCGATGGCCTGGGGCGTCAAGCGCAACTCCAACGACGAGCTGCGGCAGAAGTTCGTCGACATGACCGTCCCGCAGGCGCAGGCGCTCGGCGTCACCCTGCCCGACCCGGCACTGCGCTGGAACGCCGAACGTGATCACCACGACTTCGGCGAACCGGACTGGAGCGAGCTGACCGCCGTGATCCGGGGCAACGGCCCGTGCAACGCCGAGCGGATGGCGCACCGCCGCGCCGCGCACGAGGACGGCGCGTGGGTCCGCGAGGCCGCCACCGCGTTCGCCGCCCGCAGCGCCGCGAAGGCCGGTGCCCGATGAGCGCCGACCGGCGGGACTGGCCGCTCTACGAGGTGTTCGTCCGCGGCAAGCGGGGCCTGAACCACGTGCACGTCGGCTCGCTGCACGCGCCCGACGACACCCTCGCGCTGCGCAGCGCCCGGGACGTCTACACCCGGCGCAACGAGGGCGTGAGCATCTGGGTGGTCCGCGCCGACCTGATCACCGCGTCCAGCCCGGACGAGAAGGACCCGCTGTTCGCGCCGAGCGGCGACAAGGTCTACCGGCATCCCACGTTCTACGAGATCCCCGACGACGTCCCCCACATGTGAGAGAAGCCTGATGAACCACGACAGCGTCTACGACGGCCTGCTCGGCGGCGACTCGTCGCAGTGGGCGTTCGGCACCGACTTCGAAGATCCGCTGGCCGGTGTCGACACCACCGTGCCGGCCGGGGTCGACGGCGGCGAGCTGGCGGCGTACTGCCTGATGCTCGGCGACGACACGCTCGTGCTCTCCCAGCGGCTGGCCGAGTGGTGCAGCCGCGCGCCGGAGCTCGAGGAGGACATCGCCCTCGCGAACATGGCCCTGGACCTGCTCGGGCAGGCGCGGTTGCTGCTCGCCCGGGCCGCGGCCGCCGACCCGGCCGTCGTGCCGGTGCTGCCCGCGGGTTCCCCGGTTCCGGCCGAGGACGCGCTCGCGTTCTTCCGCGAGGCCGGGCAGTTCCGCAACGTCCGGCTGGCCGAGGTGGTGAACGGCGACTTCGCTCACGTAGTCGTACGACTGCTGCTCTTCTCGATCGCGAGGCTCGCGGTGCTGCAGCGGCTCAGCGGCAGTGGTGACGCGGTCCTGGCCGCGGTCGCGGCCAAAGGGGTCAAGGAGCTGACCTACCACCGGGATTGGGCCGGGCGCTGGTTCCTCACCCTCGCGCAGGGCACCGACGAGTCCCGGAAACGCCTGGTCAGCGCGCTGGAACAGCTCTGGCCGCTGCGCGACGAGCTGGTCACCGCGCACCCGGTCGAACTGTCGCTCGCCGCGGCCGGCATCGGCGTCGACCCGGCCGGCGTCCGCGACGAGACCGACGCCGTGCTCGACCAGGTGCTCGCCGTCGCCGAGGTGGACCGCCCGCAGCGCGCGCCGCTGGCCGGGATCGGCGGGCGCACCGGCCGCGACGGGATGCACACCGAGGCGCTGAGCCGGATGCTGGCCGAGATGCAGGTGGTCGCGCGCGCCCACCCCAGCGGCCGATGGTGAGCCTGCGGGAACGGGCCGCCGCCGTCGCCGGCACGGTCCGTGACCCCGAGATGCCGATGCTGACCCTTGCCGACCTGGGCGTGCTGCGCGACACCCAGGTGGACGGGGAGGTCGTCGTCGTATCGATCACCCCGACCTACTCGGGCTGCCCGGCGATGGCCACCATGCGTGACGACCTGGTGCACCGGCTGACCGACGCGGGGTTCCCGCGGGTCGAGGTGCGGGTGGTGCTCTCCCCCGCCTGGTCCAGCGACTGGATCACCGAGCACGGCCGGGCCGAGCTGCGCGCCGCCGGCCTGTCCGCGCCCGGCCCGGCAAAGAAGGGCCCGGTCGGTCTCACGCTCAGTCCGACCCGGCGGGCCCTGACCTGCCCGCGCTGCGGCTCGCCCCGCACCGAGGTGATCTCGGAGTTCGGCGCCACCGCATGCAAGGCGCTCTATCGCTGCGTGGACTGCTTCGAGCCGTTCGACCACGTCAAGGAGATCTGAGATGACCGCCGCCGTCAGCGACGTGGTCCGGCCGCGGACCTCACCCACGTTCCACGCGCTGCGGGTCAGCGCCGTCGAACGGCTCTGCGACGACGCGGTCGCGGTGACCTTCGACATTCCCGATCAACTGCTTCTTCTGTACGCGTTCCGCGCCGGACAGTCGCTCACCCTCCGCCGAGTGATCGACGGCCGGGAGGAACGTCGTTCCTACTCGATCTGCGCCCCGGTCGGCGCGCCGCCGCGTATCGGGGTGCGCGAGATCCCGGACGGCCTCTTCTCGTCCTGGCTCGTGCACGACGTGAAGCCCGGAACGGTCATCGAGGTGCAGACCCCGACCGGCGCCTGGGACGCCGACCCGTCGCGTGGTGAACGGCACCTGTGCATCGCGGCCGGCTCCGGGATCACCCCGCTGCTCTCCATCGCGGCCACCGTGCTGGCCCACCCGGACGCGCAGGTGTCGCTGCTCTACGGCAACCGGACCAGCAACACGGTGATGTTCGCCGAGGACCTCGGTGACCTGAAGAACCGGTACGGCGCCCGGCTGCAGGTCGCCCACGTGCTCTCCCGGGAACCCCGCGACGCCGAGCTGTTCTCCGGCCGCCTCGACCACGACCGCCTGCAGCGGCTGCTCACCGACCTGATCCCGGCCGAGGTGTTCGACCACGTCTGGCTCTGCGGCCCGCTCGCCATGATCGAGGACGCCCGCGCGGTGCTGACCGGCCTCGGCGTGCCGGCCGAGCGCGTCCACGTGGAACTGTTCTACGTCGACGCACCCCCGCCGCAGCCACGCCGGCCGGTCGCCGAACTGACCGGTGCGACGACCGCGCTGAGCGTGGTGCTCGACGGGCTGCGCACCACGACCAGCGTGCCGCGTGACGTGACGGTCCTCGATGGCGCGCAGGCCGGGCGGGCCGACCTGCCGTTCGCGTGCAAGGGCGGGGTGTGCGGCACGTGCCGGGCCCTGGTCCGGGACGGTGAGGTGGACATGCGCCGCAACTACGCCCTGGAGCCGGCCGAGGTCGAGGCGGGTTTCGTCCTGACCTGCCAGACGTTCCCGGTCAGCGACGCGGTAACCGTCGACTACGACGCCTGAGCCTCTTGGAGAGCCCTCTGATGTCTGAAGCTTTTGTCCTCTCCGGTGTGCGGACGCCGATCGGCCGTTATGGCGGCACGCTCGCCCACGTCCGCCCCGACGACCTCGCTGCCCTGGTGGTCGCGGAGGCCGTCGCGCGGGCCGGGATCGAGCCGGGCGCCGTCGACGAGGTGATCCTCGGCGCGGCCAACCAGGCCGGTGAGGACAACCGCAACGTGGCCCGGATGGCCGCGCTGCTGGCCGGCCTGCCCGACACGGTGCCCGGCTTCACCGTGAACCGGTTGTGCGCCTCCGGGCTCACCGCGGTCGCGACCGCCCGCGCGCTGATCGTCGCCGGGGACGCCGACGTGATCGTGGCCGGCGGGGTGGAGTCGATGACCCGCGCGCCGTGGGTCACCGAGAAGCCGTCGAAGGCGTTCGCCAAGCCCGGCGCCAGCTTCGACACCTCGATCGGCTGGCGCTTCACCAACCCGCGGTTCGACCCGGCGACGACCGCCACGATGCCGCAGACCGCCGAGACCGTCGCCGAACGCTGGAAGCTGACCCGCGAGGAGCTCGACGCGTTCGCGCTGCGCTCGCACCAGCGCGCCGTCGCAGCGATCAAGAACGGTCACTTCGCCGACGAGATCGTTCCGGTCCCGGTCCGCGGCGGCAGCGTCGGCACCGACGAGGGCCCGCGCGCCGACACCAGCCTCGACCGGCTCGCCGGGCTGCGGCCGATCCACGGCGAGGGTGGCCTGATCACCGCCGGGAACTCCTCCTCGCTCAACGACGGCGCGGCCGCCGTCGTGATCGTCAGCGACCGCTTCCTGGAACGCTCCGGGCTCACCCCGCGCGCCCGGCTGGTCGGCGCGGCCAACGCCGGTGTCCCGCCGGAGATCATGGGGATCGGCCCGGTGCCGGCCACCCGCAAGGTCCTGGACCGGGCCGGCTGGACCGTCGACGACCTGGACGCGGTCGAGCTCAACGAGGCGTTCGCGGCCCAGTCCCTGGCCTGCGTCCGCGACCTCGGCCTGGACCCGGAACGGGTGAACGCCGACGGCGGCGCCATCGCCCTCGGTCACCCGCTCGGCGCCTCCGGCACCCGGATCCTGGTCACCCTGCTCGGCCGGCTGGACCGCTCCGGCGGCCGGCGCGGGCTGGCGACCATGTGCGTGGGCGTGGGCCAGGGCAGTTCGCTGCTGGTGGAGCGGGTGTGACCGGCGCCGCGCTCAGCGACGGCGCACCACAGCACTGCGTGTGAAGTTACGGTGCGCACCGCACCCAAAGTCCCCACGCACGGCTCACCACAGCACTGCGTGGGGAGTTGTGGTGCGGAGCGCACCGCAACTTCACACACTCGGGGCTGTCAGCGGCGCAACAAGCCGTCGAAAGCGGTCGCCGCCAGCGCCGCCGCGACTGCCGGCGCGTCGAAGGCGCCGTCCGGCCGATACCACTCCACCAGCGAGTTCACCATGCCGAACAACAGGCGGCTGACCAGCTCCGGCGGCAGGTCGTCGCGCAGCGCGCCCTCGGCCACCGCCGCCCGCACCAGCCCGGCCAGCTGCTCGTCGAGCCAGCGCCGCCGCTTCAGCGCCTCCACCTCGACCGGCGTGTTCCCCCGGACCCGCAGCAGCAGCGTGACCGCCGGCTGGTGCGCGACGAGCACCTCGACCGACCGCCGCACCACCTCGCGCAGCCGGTCGTAGGCGCCACCCTCCGCGGCGTCACCGACCGCTTCGGACACCACCTCGGTCAGCTCGTCGAGCGCGTCGGCCAGGGCCAGCCGCAGCAGGTCGTCCTTGCTGGCGAAGTGGTGGTAGATCGCCGACTTGGTGAGCCCGAGCTCCTTGGCCAGGTCGCCGACGCTCGTCGCGTCGTACCCCCGGCGGTTGAACAACTCCACCGCGGTCCGCAGCACGGCCGCCTGGTCGTACCCGGGCCGGCCGCGCCCCCGGCGCATCTGGGGTACCGAGTCGGCGGTTGTCACCCCGCAAGCCTCTCACGACCCGATCGATGCGGCCCGGCAAGGTCCGCCGTGCGATCAGACCGTTCCCTCCATCGTACGAATGATCAAACCGGTCCCGAGCGCGACCACCACGACCGCGCTGGCCAGAGGCAGCAGCCGGGCCCACCCGCCTGTCCGGAAACGGTCAGAAACCGTGACCAGCCCCCGGGCCCGCACCAGCAGCACGCCGATCCCGATCAGCACGGCGGCGAGTCCCACGCTGAACGACAGGATCAGCAACATCCCGACGGCGACGTGCCCGAGCCCGACCGCCAGGATCATCACGCCGAGCGCCTCCGGACAGGGCACCAGCCCGCCGGAGACCCCCAGCGCCACCACCGACCCCAGCCCCGGCCGGGCAGCGGCCGGAGAGTGATCGTGGTCATGGGTGTGGTCGTGCGCGTGGGAGTGACGGTGACCGTGCACCCACGGCAGCACCCCCCGGCGCTGCCACAACAACCGCAGTCCCAGCCCGAGCACCAGCACCCCGGAGATCAGCTCCAGTGCGGGCACCAGCACGTCCGGCACCGCGAACCGGCTGGCCAGCAGCGCCACCGTCCCGATCACCAGCACCGACGACGTGTGCGTGACGGTCACCGACACGCCCAGCGCCAGCGCGTCCCGGACCCGCGCGCCACTGCCGACCAGGTACGCCGCCATCATGGTCTTGCCATGTCCCGGGGTGAGCGCGTGGAACGCGCCGAGCACCATGGCCAGCGCGATCGCGGCCACCGTGACCCACACCGACCGGGACGGATCCTGCACCATCGACAGCAGGCGCTCGATCCCCCACCCGCCGGGCTCCGGTGGCGCCGCCGGCACCACGGCCGTGTCGCCGAGGACCGTGAACGTCGCGCTGACCTGCTGCTGCGCCTCGTCGTGCCGCTGCTCGCCGATCGTGACCGGCGCCTGCTTCGGCGCGAGCACGGCCACCTGGTACTGCGGCTTGGCCGGGGTGAAGTCGTCGCGGTAGAACAGCGTGTGGTCGCCGGCCGCAGGGATCAGCGGGCCGGTCGCGGTGAGATGCAGGACGCCGTACCCGGCTTGCGACTGGAGGTAGGTCGGCAGTTCCACATCGGTCAGCGCGAGCGGCACCGGGGTGTCGTCCACACGCAGGGACAGTTCCGCCACCACGCGACGGGCGTAGGCGAGGCCCTCGTCCGTACTGAAAAGCTTGTTGTGGTCGCGGTCGAGATCGGCGATGAAGTCCGCGGCGACCAGCACCCCGGCCGCCAGATCGACCTCGACGGTGACCGCGTCGGGAGCGACCGTGACGTAGGAGGTCTGCCGGGACACGTCGAGCGGATGGGCCCAGGCGGGGCTCACGGGGAGCAGCAGGAGGAGGACCGTCACCACAAAGGGCGCCAGCAGCAGGGCCGGCACCCTCCGCGCGCGGCCGGAGGCCGAGGTCGTCATCAGTCGATCGCTGAGCCGTAGTCGTTCTGCGGGTCGCGGTAGATCCCGTGGATCCTGCTGATACGCAGGCAGACAAACGAGAAGCGGGGCGCCGCCGTCGGCAAAAATTACAACAGGATTGTCGATGATATTGATGACGAACGGGGCCCTCAGAGGCGGAACGTGGAGACCAGACTGTTCAGTTCGGTGGACATCCGGGCCAGTTCCGAGGTCGCCTGCTGGGTCTCCACCACGCCTTGGCTGGTCATCCGGGCCGCCTCGGCCACCCCGGTGATGTTCCGCGCGATCTCGCCGGTGCCGCTGGACGCCTCCGCGACGCTGCGGTTCATCTCGGCCGTCGTGGCGGTCTGCTCCTCGACCGCGGACGCGATGGTGGTCTGGAACTCGCTGATCCGCCCGATCACCGTCGAGATCTCCTCGATCGCGGAGACCGCGCCGCTGGTGTCGGCCTGGATCGCCTCGACCCGCCGGGAGATGTCCTCGGTCGCCCGGGCGGTCTCCTGCGCGAGATCCTTGACCTCGCTGGCCACCACCGCGAAACCCTTGCCGAGCTCGCCGGCCCGGGCCGCCTCGATCGTCGCGTTCAGGGCGAGCAGGTTGGTCTGCTCGGCGATCGAGGTGATCACCTTGATCACGTTGCCGATCTCCGCGGACGAGGCGCCGAGTTTGTTCATCGTCGCCGAGGTGGCCGCGGTGACCGTGACGGCCTCCGACGCGACCCGGGCGGCCTCGGCCGCGTTCTGGGAGATCTCCCGGATCGACGCGCCCATCTCCCCGCTGCCCGCGGACACCGTCTCGACGCTGCGGGACACCTCCTCGGCGGCCGCCGAGACGGCCTGCGCCTGGATCGAGGCCTGCTCGGCGGACGCGGCGATCTGCGCGGTGGTGCCGGTCATCTGCTCGGACGCACCGGCCAGTGAGGCGGCCGAGCCCTCGATGGTGGCGATGGTGGCGCGCAGCCGCTCCATCGCGATGTCCAGCGATCGGGCCATCCGGCCGGGTTCGTCACGGCTGTCGAGGCCGGTGTGCCGGGTCAGGTCGCCCTCGGCCAGCCCGTCGCACACGTAGGTGACCTTGGCCAGCGACTTCACGATCTTGCCGGCCACCAGGAATCCCAGCGCCAGGGCGAGGACCAGCCCGATGGCCAACGTGATGATCGACATGGTCCGGCTGGACTCGTAGCCCGACCGCGCCGTCGCGGCGTTCCGCGCCGCGTCCGCGGTCTCCATCGAGTCCAGGGTGGCCAGTTGGGCGTAGATCTCCTTGATCAACGGCAGCACCTCGCTGTCGCGGATCGACGCCCACTCGGCCAACGCGTTCCGGTTGCCGGCTGGGATCAACTTCTTGGTCGCGACGTCGGTGTAGGAATTCCAATTGGCCTGCAGACCGTCGATCAACTGCGCATCGGAAGCCGGGCCGCTGTCCCGGTAGGCGGCCATCGCGGTTGTGAAATCCTGCACGTCGGCGAGGAATGCGTCGGCGAATTTCTTGGTGGAAGCACTGTCGGTGGACAACGCTTGATTGGCGGTGTCCACCCGGGCCTGCGTCACGACACTCTTGAGTTGACCCACCGCTTTGATGCTCGCCACGTTGCTGCGATAAATGAGCTGGGCCGAACTGCTCGCGCTGCTGAGCGAGACCAATCCGACGATGCCGACGACAAGCGCCACCGCGGCCGCTGTCACCACCGCGGCGATCACCTTGACCCGGACGCTGAGGTCGGCCAGCGAAGCCCGGCGGGGCCGCACGTCCGCTGCTGCGGTGGTGGTGTCGGCAGAGCTCATCCTCACACCCAGGCCTTCCTCGTCGTGGACACCGGGCGCTGCCGGTGATCACCTCACTATGCGACTCCCGGCCTGCTCAGGGCTTCATTCGGGAAACCCCGTGAAAGGTCAGTCCTTGCCCGGTAACCGACTTCGCGGCTGGTCGCCACATTTCGGACCTACGCTGAACCGGCAACAAACCTGATGCCGGGATGGCCACGGCGGGACAGAGGGCACCATGACGCTGTCAGTAACCGCAATTTTTGTCCTGATCCTGCTCTGGGTGTCATGGCGGTATCTCCGCGATCGCGACCCATTGCTCCGTGACGTCATCTACGTTTTCGCCGCGGTGGGCATGCTGTTCGTGCTGGCCCTTTTCACCCGCCTGGTCGGCGAGCCGTCCCGGTCGGTACGCGGACTCGTCTCGGCGCTGCTGCTGGCCCAGCCGGTGCTGACCCTGCGGCTGGCCGGTCGGCTCCGTCCGGTGCCGAGGTCCCTGCTGATCGGCGCCACGGGCGCCTGGGTGCTCAGCGCGCTGCCCGTGCTGGTCCTGCCGTATCCGCTGCCACCCCACGTCATCTGGCCCTGCGTCGTGGCGTTCTTCGCCGTCGAGGCCACGGCGGCGTGGTTCCTGGCGATCGAGGCCCGGAGCCGGGGCGGAGCGGCCCGCCTCCGGCTGTGGGCGGCCTCCGGCGGGACCGCGCTGTTCGGGGTCGCTCTGCTGGTCGCCGGCGGTGGCCAGAAGCTGGCCGCGGACGCCCGCATGATCGCGTTGCTGTCGGCGATCCTGTACCTCCTGGCGTTCGTGCCACCCCGCTGGCTGCGCCGGACCTGGTCCTGGCGGGCGGCGTACACCGTCATGCGCCGCCTGCTGGCGGCTCCGGCCGACGAGCCGGCCGCCCGAACCTGGCAGTGCTACTGCGAGGGCGCCGCGCGGGTGCTCGGCGCGGACGCGGTCGTGGTGCTGACCGCGCCGGCGAACGGCCCGGCGCAGGTGGCCGGCGCGACCGGCCCGAATGCGGGCCAGCCGGAATTCACGCGAGCCGACCTGGACGAGTTACTGACCGGCCGCCAGCTCATCGACGCGCTGGCCGGCTGGACCC
This sequence comes from Actinoplanes awajinensis subsp. mycoplanecinus, assembly GCF_001509495.1. NCBI lineage: Bacteria > Bacillati > Actinomycetota > Actinomycetes > Micromonosporales > Micromonosporaceae > Actinoplanes > Actinoplanes awajinensis. The sequence goes on from NZ_LLZH01000285.1 coordinate 43,300, forward strand.
AGCCGCCCGCGGTGGCCGTGGCATTCGCCCGGGCGACCGGCACCCGGTTCGTGACCGTGGCACCGGTGGACACCTCCGACGGTCCCGGCGCGCTCCTGGTGCTCGGCCGCTATCGCAGCCTGTTCGCCGAGGACGACCTGGCCCAGTTCACCGAGCTGGCCGGGCAGGCCGCCGCGCTGGCCGGGCGGGCACAGGCCCTGGCCGAGCGGGAGCGTCTGGCCGTGATCGTCGCGTCGTCGCCCGACGCGATCATCGCCACGACCGTCGACGGTGTGATCACCGACTGGAACACCGGCGCCGAGAACCTCTACGGGTACCCGCGCACCGAGGCGGTCGGCCGGCGGACGTCCATGCTGGTCCACCCGGGCCAGCGGGAAGCCGGTCGGCAGATGCTGGCGAGCATCGCCGGGGGCGAGCGGATCGAGCAGCAGCAGGTGCAGCGGGTCCGCAAGGACGGCTCCACCGTGACGGTGTCGCTGACCCTGTCGCCGATCGCCGGTTCGGACGGCCGGATCGCCGGCATCGCCTCGATCGCGCGGGACCTCACCGCCCGGCAGCGCGCCGACGCCAGGTTCGAGGGGCTGCTGGAGGCCGCCCCGGACGCGATCATCGGGGTCACCCGGGACGGCACCATCGCCCTGATCAACGCCCAGGCCGAGCGGCTGTTCGGGTACCAGCGGCAGGAACTGGTGGGCCAATCGGTCGACATCCTGGTGCCGGAACGGCTGCGTGGCACCCATCCCCACCAACGCGACAGCTACTTCACCGAGCCGAAGAGCCGGCCGATGGGCGCCGGGCAGGCGCTGACCGCGGTCCGCAAGGACGGCAGCGAGTTCCCGGCCGAGATCAGCCTGTCCGCGCTCGAGACCGAGCAGGGCATGATCGTCTCCACGGCCATCCGCGACGTCACCGACCGCATGATCGCCCAGGCCGAGCGGGAACGGCTGATCGCCCAGGCCGAGCGGGACGCGAGCGAACGCCGCCTGCAGCACACCCGGCGGCTGGAGAGCCTCGGCCAGCTCGCCGGCGGGGTCGCCCACGACTTCAACAACATCCTCGCCGTGATCACCAACTACACCGAGCTGATCATTGAGACCCTCGAGGACCCGGCGGCCGGCCCGGAGGACACGGCCGCGGTACGTACCGATCTCGACCAGATCGCGCGGGCCGCCGAGCGAGCCACCCGGCTCACCAAGCAGCTGCTCGCGTTCGGCCGCCGGGACATCACCCAGGCGCAGGTGCTCGTGCTCAACCACGTGATCGGTGACGTGGAACCGATGCTGCGCCGCACCCTGGGCGAGCACATCCACCTGGTGACCACCCGGGACCAGCAGCTGTGGCCGGTCTACGCCGACCCCGGTCAGATCGAGCAGATCCTGGTCAACCTGGCGGTGAACGCCCGCGACGCGATGCCCGGCGGCGGCACCCTGTCGATCGACACCACGAACGCCGACATCGACGCCGACGACATGTCCGCGACCAACCTCCAGCCGGGCCGCTACGTACGCCTGCGGGTCAGCGACACCGGCACCGGCATGCCCGCGGACGTGATCGAGCGTGCCTTCGAGCCGTTCTACACCACCAAGCCCAAGGGCTCCGGCACCGGACTGGGCCTGGCCACCGTGTACGGCATCGCCACCGCCGCGGGCGGCGACGTCCACCTCTACTCCGAGTCCGGCATCGGGACCACCGTCACGGTCGTGCTCCCCGCCGTGGACGTGCCCGCCGACGTCTCCGCCACCGACGTCCGGGTCGACGTCACGGCGTCGGCCGGCCCGGCGACCGAGACGATCCTGCTGGTCGAGGACGAGGACGCGCTCCGGCAGGTGGCCGTCCGGATCCTGAGCCGGGCCGGATACCACGTCCTGGCCGCCACCGGCGGCGCCCAGGCCATCCACATCGCTCAGACCCACCCGGACCGCATCGACATGATGCTCACCGATGTGATCATGCCGAAGATGATGGGCAACGAGGTCGCCGCACGCGTCCAGGCGATCCGGCCGTCGTTGCCGGTGCTCTACATGTCGGGTTACGCGGAGCCCGTCCTGACCGAGAACGGCACCCTGCAGGACGGCGTCACCATCATCGAGAAGCCCTTCACCAGCCGGGATCTGCTCTGCCGGGTGCACGGCGTGCTGCATCGGCCGGCGGCCGGGCCGGACGAGCGTGAACCGCTGCCGCGGGACCGGCATCCGCAGGCCCCGCAGCGGCACCCGCAGACCACCTGACCCCGCGACGACGAGCCGGCCCGCGGGTCAGGAACCCGAGTCGGCGGACGCGTCCGGGTCGGCCGAGTCCGTCGGGTCCGGGGTGGCGGTGGGCGTGGCCGTGGGCGCGACGGTGACCGTCGGCGTCGCGGTGGGGGTCGCGGTGGGGGTGGCCGTGGGCGTCGCGGTGGGCGTGGCCGTCGGCGTAGCAGTGGGGGTGGCCGTCGGCGTCGCGGTGGGCGTGGCCGTCGGCGTCGCGGTCGGTGACGGCGTGACGCGCCGGCCGGTCGCCTGAATCCTCGCTGCCGTGAAGACCACGCCGACCTGCGTGCCGGTCACCGTGATCCGGTTGCCGGCGGCGAGAGCGGCCAGGTTCCGCCGGGCGCCGTTGAGAACGATGCGGGTGTCCTCGGGCACCGTGATCACCACGGTCTTGCCCTTGACGTTCTTGGTGCCCGCCTTCGCCGCGACGGTGACCGTCCCGGCGGTGGCGTCGACGGCGGTGACCGTTCCGTTCACCGCGAAGACGGCCTTCGCCGGCTTGGCGGGTTTGGCGGGCTTGGCCGGTTTGGTCTTCGGGCTCTTGGCCGGCTTTCCGAGCGCGCTCACCCCGGACGATGGCTGCGCGAAGGCGGCCACCCCTACGGAGACGGCGGGAACGGTGACCACTACGGACAGGGCGACGGCGACAGCGGTGCGACGCAGATTCACGGTTACTCCTTGATGCGGGGGTGTCGCCAACCCTGGCCCCGCCCGGGTGCGAGCGGGCTCCTCCCCCGGTTGCGATTCAGGTGCTCCCATAGCGTTCAGTTTTCACCCAATGCAACGATGCGTTGCATTGAAATCCTACCCGTTGCAACGATTACGCTCGATCTAGCTGCAACAACGTGGCGGCGTGGCAACTTATCCGTTGCCCGATCCGCGAACGCAACGTAGCGTTTTGCACATCGGAAACAACGGATCGAAGGAGTTCGTCATGCAGCAGTTCGCCACCACCAGCCCGATCACCGCCGTCCTCGACATCCCGGCCGGGCGCATCCAGTTCATCGCCGCCGACCGCGCCGACACCACCGTCGAGATCCGGCCGGCCGACGCCGCGAAGGGCCGCGACGTCAAGGCCGCCGAGCAGATCACCGTCGACTACCGGGACGGCGTGCTGCGGATCGAGACGCCGGCGCCCCAGCACAAGCTGCTCGGCAACTCCGGGGTCGTCGAGGTCACCGTCCAGCTCCCGGCCGGTTCCCGGGTCGAGGCGAAGACGGCGGCCGGCGAGGTCCGCGGGGTCGGCCGGCTCGGCGACGTCACCGTCGAGGGCGCGCAGGGCTCGATCGAGCTCGACGAGAGCGCGGCGGCCAGCCTCACCCTGCTCCACGGCGACATCACCGTCGGTCGTCTGACCGGTTCTGCCCAGATCACCACCCAGCACGGCGACATCCGCGTGGCCGAGGCCGTTGCCGGGGCGCTTGTCCTTCGTACCCAATCGGGCAACATCTCGGCCGATGCGGCCCGCGGCGTCTCCGCCTCCCTGGACGCCGGAACCACCCACGGCCGGATCCGCAACGCCCTGTCGAACACCGGCGGCGCCGGCGTGACGATCCAGGCCACCACCGCTCACGGCGACATCACCGCCCGCAGTCTCTGACTCTCACGACAAGGACCCCGAAACCATGAGCATGACCGAGAACTACCAGACCGCCGAGCTGCTCCTGCGCCGCCCGGCCCGCCCCGGCGAACTCGTCATCGGTGACCGCGTCCGCCCGCGGTGGATCAACGGCAAGGACCATTTCTGGTACGCGGTGAGCACCGGCGGCGGTAAACGCTTTGTGCTGGTCGACCCGGAAGCGGGCACCCGCGAGCCCGCTTTCGATCACGCCCGGCTCGCCGCCGCGCTGGCCACCGCGGCCGGCCACCCGGTCGACCCGGACGCCCTGCCGATCACGGCCATCGACCCGGCCGGATCCACCGTCGAGTTCGACGCGTTCGGCGAATACTGGCGCTGCCACCTGGACACCTACGCGGTCGAGCGCGCCGAGTTCACCATGCCGGGCAGCCCGCTCGACGTGCCGTCGCCGGATCACAAGGTCGCGGTGTCCCAGCGCGGCCACGACCTTTGGGCGCGCTCGCTCACCGACGGCCACGAGTGGGCGCTGACCAGCGACGGCGCGCCCGCCTACCGGTACGGTTCCAGCCCGGAATGCCTCGGCAACGGCACCCTGTTGCGGAAATTCGGGTTGCCACACCTGCCGCCCGCGGTGGCCTGGTCACCCGACTCGACGAAGGTGCTCACCCACCGCACCGACGAACGCGAGGTCCGCGAGACCCACCTGATCGAGGCGCGACCCACCGACGGCGGCCCGCCACAACTGCACACCCAACGGTACGCGTACGCCGGCGACGAGCACCTGCCCCGCGGTGAGCTGGTGGTGCTCGACGTGGCCACCGGCACCGTGGTCCGCGCACAGGCCGAGCCGCTGAACATGCCGATGATGTCCCCGGTGATGGGCGGCTCGGCGTGGTGGGCCCCGGACAGTTCCGCGGTCTACTACCTCAGCCAGCCCCGTGACCGGCGCACGCTCACCTTGCACCGGCTCGACCCGATCACCGGCGCGGTCACCACGGTGGTCAGCGAGACCGGCGCCACCCGGGTCGAGCCGAACCAGTGGGCGTACGACCTGCCGATCGTGCGGGTGCTCGCCGGCGAGGTGCTCTGGTATTCGCAGCGTGACGGCTGGGGCCACCTCTACCGCTACGACCTGCACACCGGCGAGCTGCTCGGCCAGGTCACCACCGGCGCGTGGGCGGTACGCCAGATCCTGCACGTGGACGAGGCCGAGCGGGTCGTCTACTTCGTCGCGGCGGGACTGGTGGCGGAGGACCCGTACCGCCGTACCGTGTGCAGAATCGGTCTGGACGGCACCGACTTCCGTAGGTTGACCGACGACGCCCTGGACCACGTCGTCACGCTGCCGGAGCACTGCCGCTACTTCCTCGACGCCGCCTCCACCGTCGACACCGCCCCGGTGACCACGGTCCGCGACTGGAGCGGGCGGGTGCTCGTCGAGCTGGAGCGCGCCGACATCGGCAAGCTCACCGCCACCGGCTGGACCCCGCCGGAGCGCTTCCGGGTGAAGGCCGCCGACGGTGTCACCGACATCTACGGCATCCTGTACCGCCCGCACGGCTTCGACCCGTCCCGCAGCTACCCGGTGATCGACACGATCTACCCGGGTCCGCAGGTCAACCGGGTCGCGCCGGGCTTCGACCCGGGCGGCATGGGCCTCGACGCGGAACCTCTCGCGGCGCTCGGCTTCGTGGTCATCGCGGTGGACGGCCGGGGCACCCCGGGCCGTGACAAGGCGTTCCACGAGGCCCGGCTCGCCGACGCCGGCACGCTGACCGACCACGTCGCGGCACTGCGGCAGCTCGCCGAGAGCCGGCCGTGGCTGGACCTGGAGCGGGTGGGCGCTTTCGGTCACTCGGGCGGCGGCTTCGCCACGGTCCGGGCGATGCTCGACTTCCCGTCGCTGTACAAGGTCGGCGTGGCGATGTCCGGTTATCACGACGCCCGCTTCTTCAGCCTGGACTTCGTCGAGACCTACGACGGCGCCGGCAACCCGGACGCGTGGCTGAGCGCCTCCAACGTGGAGATCGCCGACCGCCTGGAGGGCAAGCTCCTGCTGGTGCACGGCGAGATGGACGACCGCGTCCACCCGGACCACACACTGCGCCTGGCCGACCGGCTGGTCGCCGCGAACAAGCCCTTCGACCTGCTCATCGTGCCGGGCGCCGAACACGCCTTCATCGACTGCCTGGCCTACGTCCGCACCCGCGCCTGGGACTTCCTGACCCGCGAACTCCTGGCCACCGATCCCCCGGCCTACCGCCCCGCCCCCATCCTCCTGGACCCCGACCTGCTCAGCGAACTCTTCGCCTAACCCGCAGCGCGACGCGGCTGCCCCTCCCGGCCGCCGCGCGCCTCCGGCCCGCGGGCTGGTCCCCAGGGGTGTCTCCCGGCTCGGGAGACACCCCTGGGGACCAGCCGGGGCCGGGACCGCAACGCACGCCGCGGCGCCGGCTGGTGCTGCCGGCTGTCTCGACGCCGCTGAGGCAGCCGTGAACACCAGCCCGGGCCGGGACCGGCCGCTCCGCCGGCGCCAGCCCGGACCGGGGCTGGTCGGTGCCGGGCTCACTCTGCTGGCGTGGGCAGGGTGGGGCCCAGCCTGCGCAGCGGCGACAACGTCATGGCCAGGGGTGACAGCAGCATGGCGGCCGCGGTGAGCAGCAGAGTGGTGCGGAGACCCCAGTGCTCGGCGAGCAGGCCGCCGAGCAGGGCACCGATCGGGGCCAGGCCCATCCCGGCGAAGGAGATCGTCGCGGCGACGCGGCCCTGCATCGCGTCGGAGGTGACCGCCTGCCGCACGGCCATCACCGTGACGTTGACCAGCTGGCCGAACGCGCCGAAGACCAGGTTGACCACGATCAGCGCGGCGACGGTGCCACCGGAGGCTCCGTGCAGGGCGGGCAGGCACAGCATCACCCCGTCGCCGAGGAACGCGGCCGCGATGAGCACCGGGCCATATCCGAATCGGACAGGGAGCCGCGCGGCGAGCAGTGCGCCGAGGACCGCGCCCGGGCCGGTGGCGGCGAGGGCGAGGCCGATCGTCGTACCGGAAAGGTGCAGTTGTCTCGGCAGGAAGAGCAGGTAGGCGGTCATCAGAGCGGCGAAGGACACCTGGAACGCGGCCGAGGCCAGGCAGATCGGCCGCAGCAGCGGGTGATCGGCGACGAAGCGGAGCGCTTCGCGGATCCGCCGGCCGCCGACGGCCGGCTCCGGCACGGTTTCCCGGCGCCGGATCCGCGCGATGGCCAGGACCGACACCACGAAGAACAGCGCGCCGGACACCGCCGCGACCGGCGCGGACAGCAGCGACATCATCGTCCCGCCGAGCGCCGGGCCGCCCAGCTGCGCCACGGATCGACTGCCCTCGAGCGCGCTGTTGCCGCGCAGCAGCTGGTCACGGCGCACCAGCCGGACCAGCGACGCCTGGTAGGCCACGTCGAAGAGCACCGACAGGGTGCCGGTGGCGAACGCGGCGACCAGCAGGACCGGCAGACCGAGGCCACCGACGAGGGCGGCGAGAGCGACCGCGCCCAGGGTCAAGGCCCGTCCGAGGTCCGACAGAACCATCACGGTACGGGTGCGCCGGCGGTCCACCCACACCCCGGCGAGCAGCGTGAACAGCAGTTGCGGCGCCTGGCCACGGCCCGCAGCACACCCAGCTGATCCGCGCCGACGCCGAGCGTCAGCACCGCGACCAGCGGCAGGATCACCAGACTGGTGTGTTCACCGAGTTGAGAAGCGGTCTGCCCGAACCAGAGACGACGAAAATCGGCGTTACGCAGCACGAAGGAACCCCTGGAAGGCGAGGTGGTTTCCGCAGTGCCGCACGTGTCAGGAGCAGCACGCGTCTGACGGGCCGCTCACGGCCATGACGTCAACGCGCGCTCTGACGACCGGGCATCCTCAACTCCTCGCCGGGTTTCCCCTCACCGAACCTGACCATACGTCGACCGCCCGAACTGGCCGCGTGCTCCGCGTTCCCGGCTGGTGCTCAGGGGTGCCTCCTCGTCCTCGAGGCACCCCTGAGCACCAGCCGGGAATCGGGACCGGCACCGCGACCGTCGTCGTTCATGCCCGTGGCGGATGGCGATAGGGTACGGGTGGCCGTGGCACTGCTGGAGGAGGTGAGACCCCGTGAACGTTGGTTCGGTGTGGGTGCTCCCCCTCGTTGTCACAGGTGGGCGACTGACGTAAGGGTCGCTGGGGAGCCTGTCGACGAGTAGCTCTCGGAAAGGCGATGCCTCATGGATATGGACAAGCACGTCGTCGTGGTCACGCGGGTTTCGGAACGGCACTGGCACGCCCTCGACGACGATCAGGTGATCGGGCGCGGTGAGGGAACCCGCAGGCCGGACGGGCGGATGTTTCTCAGCGTCGACGCGTGGGACGGCGCGGTGTTCGCGCAGCTCGCCGCGGCCATGCTCACGGACCTACCGCGGCCGCTCTACACCGTGGTGGACGAGGCCGACCTCGACCTGCTGATCAGCTGGGAACGGATCGGATTCGGGCCCCGGCGCCGGGAGTGGGAGTACGTGATGCCCACCGATCCGCAGCTCACCGGGCTCGGCAAAACCCCGCCGCCGCCGGACGTGACCATCGCGGCGGCCGACGAGGAGCCGCTGCGGGAACTGGACCGGGTCATCCGGGACGAGGTCGAGGCCACCGTCGGATGGCAGAACATGCCTGCCGAGGTGCTGTGGCCCCCGCTCGACCCGGCCAGGTACACCGTGGCGGTGCATGCCGGTGACTACGTGGGACTGGTCCGGGTGGCGCCGCTGCCACGGCAGCCCCGGATCGGGCTGATCGCGGTGCGGGACGGGCTGCGCCGCCGGGGGATCGCTCGGGCGCTGCTGGCCGAGGTCCTCGGCGCGACGCACCGGCGCGGGATCGAGACGGCGTCGGCGGACGTGAACCAGGCCAATGGGGCGGCCATCGCGCTGTTCGAGAGCGTCGGCGCGCGGCGGGCGGGCAGCAACCTGGAGCTGGTGCTCCGCTAAGCCGGTGCCGGGTAACCGATCTCGGCGGCGTCCGCGGCCAGGTTTCGCAGGGTCAGGTCGGGGTTCAGACGGTGGATCAGGTCCTCGGAGAGGGGGTGGTGGGCGAAAACGGACGTGACCGCGTCGAGGTGGACGGTGGTCTCGTAGTAGGCCTCGGCGAAGTCCTGATATGCCGCCGGGGTGCCCTGGAGCAGGACGTGGAACAACCAGCCGGCGCCGTCCGGGTCGTCGCCGTCCGGGAAGTCGATCTGGCCGGCCCGCCAGCGGTCGTCGTCGGGCCGGCGCCACAGGCAGAGGGTCGCTGCCAGCGTGCCGTCGATGAGGAACGCCGGCTCGGTGACCTGCGCGGCGAAGACCTCCGGGAGGCCGGTGAGCAGGCCCGGCCACGGATCGAAGGAGTCGCCGGTGGTGTTCATCGGCGACTCGTGGTCGAAGCCGCGCAGGAACGCGCCGGCCGGGGTGAACACGATCGACCAGGCGTCGCCGGCACCGTTGTGCATCGAGGCCAGCTCCTGGTCCGGTGCCCAGTGCGCGTCGAACGCGTAGTACCTGGTCTCCCGATCCGGGTTCAGGATCGCCTCCACCATGGCCAGGGCCCGGCACCGGTCACGGAGCGACGGGATGCCGGGCAGGGCAGCAGCCAGATCATGGACGGTCACCGCCCCATTCAACCGGACCGCGGGTGGTTCAACGGGTCAAGACCGGCTTCAGTACGTCGTACACAAAGGTGTTGGGGTGTTTCCCGGTGAACCTGTCGGCGAGCGGACCGTAAGCGGTGATCGGCACGTCTTGGCCGGTGTGCGCGGTGGTCGTCCAGTCGATGACGAAGCGGAACGTGCTGCCCTTGACCGGGAACGGGCCGTCCTCGGCGGAGGTGCCGTCACCCGACTCGTCGGCGGCGTTGACCTCCTCGACCGCCAGGCCACCGGTCTCGTGGTCACCGGTCACCACGACCAGGGTGTCGCGGTGCCGGGCGGCGTAGTCACGGGCGACCGTCACCGCCTTCTCCAGCTCGCCCATCGCCTGCAGGGTGCGCGCGCCGTTGTTGTTGTGCGCGAACTCGTCGACACCCTCCTCCTCGATCAGCAGGAAGAAGCCGTCCCGGTCGGTGGCCAGGGTGTCCAGCGCCTTGCGTGCCATGGTGGCCAGGCTGACCACCGGGTCGTATTTGTCGCCCTGGCCCTCCGGGCGCTGCTGGAACATCTCCTGGTTGGCGAAGAGCCCGAGCAGCTTGCCGGGGCCGGCCGCGGCGAGCTGGGCGGGGGTGGAGACGTAGCGGTAGCCGTCGGCGCGGGCCTGCGCGATCAGGTCACCCTTCGTGCCGCGGCTGCCCTCGGTGGGATCCTCGGCGGGCTGATCGGGGTAGGCGCCCGGTGAACCGGCCGGCAGCCACCAGTCCTCGCCGCCACCGAGGATCACGTCCGGCTTGGAGACCTGCAGGTATTGCCGGGCGATGTCGTCCTGCACGGCCCGGTCGGTGGCGTTGGCGAAGAACGCCGCCGGGCTGGCGTCGGTCACCTGCGCGGTGGTGACCAGGCCGGTCGCCTTGCCGGCCGCCTTGGCCTGCGCGCCGAGGGTGGGCAGCGCCTTACCGGCCGGGTCGACGCTGATCGCGCCGTTGTACGTCCGCACGCCGGTGGCCCACGCGCTGGCGCCCGCGGCCGAGTCGGTCACCACGTCCTCGGGGTCGTCCGGGCTGGTGGTCAACTGCCCCGAGGACGGGAACGTGTCCATGGTGAGTTGCCCGTCGAGGCCGGCGTAGTACAGGCGGGCGGCCTCGCGGTGGGCGGCGGCCATCCCGTCGCCGTTGATGAAGATGACGTTGCGGACCGCGGGGCGGCCGGACCCGTGCGGGGCGGCTCCGGTCAGCGGGTTCGCCAGGACCAGACCGGCCGCGGCCAGCACTCCCGTCACGATCGGTGCCGTCACCCGGCGTACGTCCCTGACCATCGTGTCCTCCTCCAGCGTCGGTGTTCACCGCGAGTGTCCGCCCAGTGACGGACGTCGATCCTCAGTAAACGCCTCGGCGGTCGCCAGATCCATTTCAGCAGGTCAGAGGCGCTGGGACAGGACGACACGGCGCCGCGCCGGGTCGATTTCGAGAATCGTGACGGCGACCTCGTCACCGACCCGGATCGCCTCGGGTGCGGCGGCGAGGTCGTTCAGGTGGATCAGGCCCTCGATGCCGTCCGCGACCCGGACGAAGACCCCGAACGGGACCAGCTTGGTGACCGGACCGCGCAGGACCTGCCCCGGATGAACGGTCTCAGCGAACTGCTGGAACGGGTTGGGCCGGGTGGCGCACAGTGACAGGCGGGCCTCGCCGTTGGTGGTGTCGAACTGCAGGAATTCGCAGGTGATCCGCTCCCCGACGGAGACGATCTCTGACGCGTCGGTGAACCAGAGCCAGGACAGTTCGGGCATGGTGATGAAGCCGACGCCGGGGAAGACGGGATGCTTCGGTCCCTCGTCCAGGTCCACGAAGACGCCGAAGCGCTCGATGGCCGCCACCGTGCCGGTCAGCGACTGTTCCGGGCGGAGCGCCCCGAGAAAGGCCCACAGCTCAGGATTCTCGGACTGGTTCACCCACCGGATGATGCCACGGCCGGCGCGGGCTGCTCAGGCTCGGAGCCAGCGGTCGAACCAGGCGCGGGTGCGGTGCAGCAGGTCGAGCAGGATCAGGACCGGGGTACGGATGCGGCCGGCGAAGGAGATCGGGCTGACCGCGTCATGCGGGTGCGGGCCCGGGCCGGACCAGCCGGTGCTGCCGCCGAGAGCCGCGTGATGAGCAGGTCGATTCCGGTCAGGATGTCGGTCCATTCCTCCTGGCCGACTCGGCCGGCGACCCGATCCGACGGCCGTCCGGGGCGAGAGCCGGGGTCTGCGGAGCGCGACCATCCACCACGTGTTCCGCGGTCAGACCTGTCATGCGGGCCAGTGTGCCAACCGGCTGGGCGTCAGGGGTGTCTCGAGGGGGCGGACACACCCCTGGGAGCCAGCCGGGACCTGGGGACGCGCCTCGGCCGGGAGTGGCTGCGGTGTCGCGCGAGACCGGCACGGGACGTGGCTTGTAGCCTACGGACGAGCGCTCGTTATTCGTACCATATGGGGTTTTAAGCGAACGTCTCGGTGCCGAGGACCGTGAGCAGGGAGAGTTTGTCGTTACTCTCCGTGCCGGGCGAGGCGGTGAAGATCAGCAGGGACTGGCTCTGGTCCGGGTCGAGCAGGGTTTGGCAGAACAGGTCGAGGCGGCCGACTTCGGGGTGGACGAAGCGTTTCGCGTTGCTCCAGCGCAGGCCGACCTCCTGACGGTGCCACAGCTCGGTGAACTCCGGGTATTCCTGCAGGTCAGCGACCAGTGACGCGGCCGGCGAGCCGGGACCCTGTGCGGTCATGACGGTGCGCAGGACGGCGACGTAGACGCGGCTGTGCAGGTGATGGTCCTCGGGCAGGTAGCGGTCGCGGGCGCGCGGATCGGTGAACCAGCGGTAGAGGGCGCTGCGGGCCGGGCCGGTGTGCCGGGTCTCGTCGCCGAGCAGTGCGACCGCGGGCGGGGTCTGCAGCAGCGTCTCGCCGATCGGGCCGACGATCTGGGCCGGGGTGTCCTGCAGGCGGTCCATGACGCGGAGCAGTCCGGGGCTGATGTGCGTGTCGCCGCGGTGCTGGGGTTGCCGGCGGTGACCGCAGAGCAGGAACAGGTGGTCACGTTCGTCCGGGGTCAGGCGAAGGCCGCGGGCGATGGCGGCGGCCATCTGTGCGGATGGTTGCGAGCCGCTGCCCCGTTCGAGGCGGGCCAGGTAGTCGGCGGACATGTCGCACAACTCGGCCACCTCCTCGCGGCGCAGGCCGCTGGTGCGCCGGCGGGGGCCGCGGCGCAGTCCGACGTCCTCGGGTTGCAGGGCTTCCCGGCGTCCGCGCAGGAAGGCGGCCAGGCCGTCCCGGTCCAGTGCTGTGTCCACCCGCTCATCGTCCAGCAGCCGGGCGGTGGTTAGCCACGCCCTGGCATTCAGCGGTTGAGCAGGGCCTTCATCCGGGTGGGCCGAGCGGCGCCTACTGGAGGCCCCCTACTCGAGGAGTTTCGGTAATGGCCAAGTGGACCGCGGAGCAGCTGACGGGCATGACCGGTAAGACAGTGGTGATCACCGGCGCGGGCGGCGGGATCGGGCTGGTGACGACGCGTGAGCTCGGGCGGGTCGGCGCGCACGTGGTGCTGGCCGTGCGTGACGTGCACAAGGCGCGGCGTGCGGTGGCCGGGATGCGCGGAGAGTTCGAGGTCCGGCGGCTCGATGTCGCTGACTTCGATTCGGTACGACAGTTTGCCGCGTCCTGGACCGGTGACATCGACGTGCTGGTCAACAACGCCGGGGTGATGGACGTCCCGGCGGCACGCACGGCGCAGGGGTTCGACGTGCAGACCGCGACCAACTACTTCGGGCCGTTCGTGCTGACCGACCTGTTGCTGCCCCGGATCACCGGCCGGGTGGTGACGGTCGGCAGCCAGCTGCACCGGTTCGCCAAGCTGGACCTGTCCGATCTTGATTGGCGGGCTCGCAAGTACAACTCGCTGGCCGCCTATGAGGCGTCGAAGCTCGCGGTGGTGCTGTTCTCGCTGGAATTGCAGCGCCGGCTGACGGCGGCGGGCAGCCCGGTCCGGTCGGTGATCGCGCATCCGGGGGTGGCGCGGACCGGCCTGGTGTCACATTCGACATTGGGCCTGATCAATCGGATGCCGTTCCTGGTCCAAGGGGTGGAGCAGGGCGCGTTGCCGCTGCTGTACGCGGCCACCGAGGACGTGCCGGGGAACGCCTACGTGGGGCCGGACGGGCTTTTCAGCTTCACCGGGTATCCGCTGATCCGCCAGCCCAGCCGGGCCGGGCAGGACGCGGCGGTGGCCCGGCAGCTGTGGGAGGCGACGGCCGCGCTCGTCGGCTAACCTCCGCCCGGCAACGTCCGGGCGAAGCCGTCGAGCAGCCAGGTCAGCCCCTCGTCGAAGTCCGCGATCCAGTCGTCACCGGCGCCGCGCAGCAGCCAGCCCAGACCCGCACGGCCACGCGGTTGTGGCTGCTCCCTCCGGCCAGCTGAGGCAGCCGTCACCGCCAGCCGGGCGCGGTCAATGCCGCTCAGCCCATTTTGATCTCGGTGGGGCTCTGCGGTCTTGGGGTGGTTCCCGATGTGTTCGGCGCGGGTGGGTAGGGGTGTTGTTGCGGGCCGAGATGTCCAGTCGCTCGGTGTTGTTGTAACGGTCAGCGTTGTTGGTGATCGGTGCCGGTGCGGTGGAAGTCCGCGCTCGGCACCGAAGGGGCGGCAGCCGTCCGCGCTCGGCGCCGAAGGGGCGGCAGCCGTCCGCGCTCGGTCGGGTTTGGGGCGGTGGCTGTCCGCGGTCGGGTTGTGCGTGCGGTTACCGCCCCCAGGTGGGCGGTAACCGCACGCGATCTGGCATTGCGGACTCTTACCGCCCCGCCCAGCAGTGACAGGTGCATCCGAGCGGGCATGTGCACCCCTCGCCGGCCACAGGGTGATCGAGGGGCGACCAGCCGGCGATTAGCGTGCTCGACGCTTCCCGGGCAGACACCGTGTTCACCCCTCGGTCGGGACCGGTTACATCCCGGCCGCGAGCGCACGGCCGCGTACTCGCCGGCAGCCGGTCACCCGCGCCACCGCCAGGGCCGGGATGACCTCGCGGGCCGGGCGGTTCCGGCCGCCACCGGCCCATCGAGATCAACTTAAGCTGAGCGGCATTGGGCGCGGTCAGCTGGTGCTGGCGGCCGTCTCGGATGGCCGGAGGCAGCCACCAGCACCAGCCGGGGCAGCAGCAGGTGGCGGTCACGGCAAGGCGGGGGCGGGCGGATCACCGTCCTGATCGGAGGAAGCGGCGGCCGGAAATCCGGCGGCACGCACTGTCCATGATGGCTGATCGCAGGATTTCGGGCTGGGCGGCGGGCGGTAGATTCCGGTCAAGGCGGCCGGCCACTGCGTGCGGGGGATAGATGACGATGCGTGTTCTCAAGCCACTTGAATTGGACCGGCTGGTTCGGAGCAACCGGCGGTTGAAGATTTCGATGCTGGTCACGATCGCGGTGGTGCTGCTCCTGCTCGTCGTGCTGATCGCCACCGACACCGACTTCCCGGTCGGGCTCGGGGCGCCGATCGGGCTCGCCCTCGGTGCGCTGCTGCTCATCCCCCAACGTCGGCTGCTGTCCGAACTGAACCTCACGGCCGCCGAGGGTCGCGCGATCTTGGAGGCCGAACGGCTGCGACGCAATGGCGTGGCCGACCTCCCACCGCAGGCGCGCGCCCAGCGCGAGACCTTGCGCGGACGCATCTGGATGGCCGTGGGCCTGATCAGCATCGTGATCTTCGTGGTGGCCGCGCGGTACTTCTTCAGCAAGGCCGGGCAGACGGTCGAGGAGGACGCGCCCACCGACGTCTGGTTCGGGGTGAGTTTCTTCGCCGGGTTCGCCGCCCTGTGCGTGGCACCCGGCGCACTCTGGCAGGCGAAGAACCACCGGGAGGCCGCCCGCGCCTTCGAAAGCTTGGGCGTCGAACCCGCCGAGTGAGCCGGCCCGGATCAAGCCATCCGGATCAAGCCGCCCGGATCAAGCCGGCCGGATCAAGCCTCGGTGATCGCTTGCAGGGTTTCACGGAAGGCGGCGTAGGTCGCCGCGCCGAGTTCCGCGGCGTGCCGGCGTTCGATATCGGCGACGATGCCGTCGGAGAGGTCCATCCACTCCCGGCCGCGGGCAGTCGGGACGATCAGGCGGGCGCGACGGTCGGCCGGGTCCGGAACGCGGGAGACGTAGCCAAGTTTCTCCAGTTCGTCGAGGATCGCGCCGATCGTCTGCTTGTTACGACCGGCGAGACGGGTGAGCTCGGTCTGACGGGAACCCTCCTCGTCGAGATAGGCCAGGACAGCGCCGTACTGCGGGCGCAAGTCGCCGAACCCCAGCTCGGCGCCGCGGCGGAACAACTCGGACTGGAGGCTGAACAGCAGCCGGGCCGCCAGCATGCCGAGGTCCGGCGACTCCGTCTTGCGTGCGGTGCGACCCATGTAACCTACGCCACCCTTCTGGATTAGTCCACAGATTGGACGGTCCAAATTCTGGACTATATTGTGGTAGTAGCCGAAGCGACCTGGAGGATCTCATGGCCACCGTTGAACTGACCCGATTCCGCGTTGTCCCGGAGCGTGCCGCAGACCTGGTCGCGGCCCGGCCTGCGATGCTCGCCGACTTTCGCGCCGACCGCGCCGGTTTCCGCGACGCGCACCTGGTGCAGCTGCCCGGCGACGAGTGGCTCGACATCGTGTTCTGGGACAGCCCAGCGGACTTCGCCGCGTCCCGGGCCAAGGGCGCCAACCTGCCCGGTATCACGGCCTTCTTCGCCGCGATCGCCGAGCTGATCAGTTCAGAGGAGGGAGCGGAGCAGTAGCCGGCCGAGCCGACGGGCACTCCGAGGGCGCGGAGCCGCAAACCAGCCGAGCCAAGCAAGCGCCGAGCCCAACTACTCCGAGGAACTGCAGAGCGGTGGGCAACCGCGCCGATCTGGTCAGGTTCGGGGAGGGGTGCCACGCCGGGAGGTCAGGCCAGGTCGGCGTCGTGGACCAGCAGGGCGATCTGGGTGCGGTTGTCCAGGTCGAGCTTGGTCAGGATGTGCGACACGTGGGTCTTGACCGTGGCCAGGGTCATGTCGAGGGAGCGGGCGATCTCGGTGTTGCTGCCGCCTTGACCGATGGCGATCACCACGTCGCGTTCCCGGGGGCTGAGCGCGGCCAGGGTCGCGCGGGCCCGGGCGTAGGCGCCGGCCTGGACCGCGACCCGGTCCATCAGTCGGCGGGTGATCCGCGGCGACAGGATCGGCTCGCCGGCCGCAACCTGGCGGACCGCCTCGGCGATCCGGGCCGGTGGGGTGTCCTTGAGCAGGAAGCCGCTGGCTCCGGCGCGCAGCGCGTGCAGGATGTTCTCGTCGGTGTCGAAGGTGGTCAGCACGATGATCTCGGGCGGTCGCGGGCGGGCCCGCAGGCGCCGGGTCGCGGTGATCCCGTCGACGCGCGGCATGCGCAGATCCATCAGTACGACGTCGGGGGCGTGCGCGTCGACCATGGCCGACACCTCGTCGCCGTCGGTGGCCTCGCCCACCACGATGATGCCCGGCGCGCCGTCGAGCATCATCGTCAGCCCGGCGCGGACCAGGGCATCGTCGTCCACCACGAGCACGCGCACCGGAGTGTCGTCGCCGAGCGCACGTACCGGGAGGTTCACACCGGCCATGGTATCGACGCGTGCAGCCGGAACTCGCCGCCGATCTCCTGATGGTCGAGCGTGCCGCCGGCCAGGCTGACCCGTTCGGTGAGCCCGACCAGGCCCGCTCCCCCGGACCATGCGGGTGGCGCGGGCCGGGGTGGCAGTTTATTTCGTACGTCGATCAGCAACCCCGCGCCGGGACCACCGCGCAGCTCGACCTCGACCGGCTGGCCCGCGGCGTGTTTGCGGGCGTTGGTGAGTCCCTCCTGGATCACCCGGTACGCGGTGCGAGCCACCGCCGGTGGCGCCTCGGCCGGCTCGTCCACCGCGTCGCGCAGCAGCACCTCGGTCCCGGCGTCGCGGGACTCGTCGACCAGGCGCGGTACGTCGGCGAGCACCGGCTGCGGACGAGTGCCCTCCCCCGTCGGCGGCTCGTCGTCGCGGAGCAGCGAGATCACCTCGCGCAGTTCCTCGAGGGCCTGGTGCACCCCGGCCCGGACCACCCCGGCGGCCTGCGACAGGCGCTCGGGCGAGGAGTCCGGCCGGTATTCCATCGCGCCGGCGAACGTGGCCAGCAGCGACAGCCGATGCGCGAGCACGTCGTGCATCTCGTGGGCGATCTTGCGGCGTTCCAGCATGCGCGCCTCGGCCACCCGGCGGCCCTGCTCCGCCTCGGCACGGCGGGCCCGCTCGTGCAACGACCGGATCAGCGCCTCCCGGGCCTGGGCCCACGCGCCCCAGCCGAGCAGCGCGCCGTATCCGATAGTGATCAGCGCGAGCCACCAGCCGTAGGACATCCCGCCGTTGGCCCGCCAGACACCCTGGACCGCGTGCGCGACGACACCACCGGCCGCGACGGCGATCGCGACCGGGAAACGGCGGCGGCGCGCCACCTGGAGCGCGCCCATGGTGGCCGGCGCGGTGGCGACCGGCGACAGCGCGGCCAGGACGGTGAGCACGACCGTGCCGAGGACCGGCCGCCAGAGAATCAATGGGGTCAACGCCCAGCTCAGCACGCCGATGACCAGGTCGAACACGAACAGCGATCCAGTCGGCTGGTCGCTCCACCAGGACACCAGCGTCACCGCGATCAACACTCCCGAAACGGCCGTCACGACGGCGACCGCGCCGACGATCTCGTGCCGCCCGCGCTCGGCCGGCTCAAAGGCATTCACACCGACGACCCGGACAACGCGCACATGCCGCAGGCCCGGAAGAGCGCAGACCCAGCCGAGACAGCCGGTCCGACGAAGGCGCAGGCAGGCCCGGCCGGGACAAAACCGACATGGGCCGACGCGCGCCTGGAGAGAGCAGACCCGGCCGAGGCAGGCTCGACGGAGGCGGAGATGTTCACCAGGCGACGGTAACCGGCAGGTGGCGAGCGGCGACACCATCCAAAGTTGTAGGTACCACCGTCGAAGGCGGGTGGCCGGGCAGCCCGCGGTCCGATGTGGCCGGGGTGGCCGGACCGGCACGCTCAGCGGCATGACAACCGAGATGCGTACCAGGAAGAACTCGACCATCGGCCGGGCCGTCACCGTCGCCGCCGGTACCGCCGGAGCCCTCCTGCTGTGGGTGGTCGACGACCCGTGGGCCGGCCACGACCTGACCGTCCGCCAGGGTGGCACGGTCCAGCACGTCGGCCCGGTCGCGGTCGCGGTGACCGCCCTGGTCGCCGGCCTGGCCGCGTGGGGCCTGCTCGCGGTGCTGGAGCGCGGCACCCGCCGCCCGGCCCGGACCTACCGGATCATCGCGACGATCGTGCTGCTGATCTCGCTGGCCGGGCCGCTGGGCAGCGGCGTCGACCTCGGCAGCAAGCTCGGCCTGCTCGGCCTGCACCTGACCGTCGGCCTGGCGCTGATCATCGGCCTCCCGTCCCGACGCGGCTGCTGAACACCAGCGCCGCTACCGAGTGTGTGAAGTTTAGGTGCGGAGCGCACCCAAACTTCACACACAAGCCACGCACGCACCGCGAGCACCCCGCACACCGCGAGCACCGCCAGACGGGCGAGCACCGCGAGCACCGCGAGCAGCGCGAGCAGCGCGAGCAGCGCGAGCAGCGCGAGCAGCGCGAGCAGCGCGAGAAAACACGGGACGCGCGGAGGCGGGTTGGGGTTTTGGCTGGTCAGAAAATTGTTTGACAGTGCCGATAATCTGATCCTCCGTATCTTCGGCGGACCGTGAGAGCGGACGGCGAGAGGCGAGGGGGCCCTGCCCTCTCGACACTCTGGAGCCACGATGCACCGGGCACCCGCCCTCCCCTTCCTGCTCGTCACCGTCTTCGTCGACATGCTCGGGCTCGGCCTGATCGTGCCGATCACGCCGGCCCTGCTCACCGCCGTGACCGCCGATCCGGGCACCGCCGCACTCTGGTCCGGGCTGCTCGGGTCGGTGTTCGGGCTGCTGCAGTTCGTGGCCGCGCCGCTGCTCGGCCGGCTCTCCGACCGGTACGGCCGGCGTCCCGTCCTGCTCACCTCACTGGGCTGCCTCGGCGTCGACTGGCTCGCCCACGCCGCGCTGCCGAGCCCCTGGACCCTGCTGGTCTTCCACGCGATCGCCGGGGCGTGCGCCGGCACGAACACCGTGGTCAACGCGTACATCGCGGACGTCACCCCACCGGACGGGCGGGCCAAGGCGTACGGGCTGATCGGCGCGGCGTTCGGGCTCGGGTTCGTCGCCGGACCGACCATCGGCGGGCTGCTCGGCACCGTGGACGTACGGCTGCCGTTCCTCGCCGCGGCGGCACTGTCGTTCGCCAACGTCGCGTACGGATGGTTCGTCCTGCCCGAGTCCCGGGCCGGCGACCGCAGCACCCCGCTCACCCTCCGGACCACGAACCCGATCTCCGCGGTCCTCGACGTGCTGCGCCGGCCGGTGCTCGGGCGGCTCGCGCACGCCCGGCTCTGGAGCGACGTGGCCCGGATGATCCACCAGTCGAGCTGGGCGTTCTTCCTGACCTACCGGTTCGGGTGGGGCACCGCGCAGGTCGGCGCCGTGATCGCCGGCAGCGCGCTGGCCGGTGCGCTGTTCCAGGCGCGGGCGGTCGATCCGATCGTGCGGCGGCTCGGCGACAAGCGGGCCGCGGTCGCCGGCGGCCTGGTCGGTGTCGTGAGCTTCGCCGGCATGGTCGTCGCCTCCGCGCCGTGGATGCTCTTCGTGCTGCTCACGATCGGAGTGCTGGGTGCGGTCGGCGCCGCGGCCGGGCAGGCGTGGATCTCGCGCGCCGTCGGGGACGCGGAGCAGGGCGCGGTGCAAGGTGCGCTGACCGGCATCGGCGCGCTCGCGGAGACCGCTGTTCCGGTCGCGGGCGGCGTCGTGTTCGGGTGGTCACTTTCGTACGGAAATCCGGGTTTGATTTTTGTCGGCGCCGCGGGTTGCGCGGCCCTGTCGGTGCTGATCCTGGCGGTGACCCCGCAGCACACGGAGCTTCGTTCCAGCTGATCAACGCGCTGTTAAAGATTGACCACCATCAGTGACATATTGATCAGCCCCCACTAGCATCCACAGACATCGTATTGATGTTGATCAGTGGGGGCTGAGCATTGAACGAAGTCAGCAGACGTCATCTCCGGAGGGTGACCACGATCCTGGCGATCGGGGTCACCACCGTGGGTCTCACCACGCCCGGCGCGAACGCGAAGGCGCCGGACGATCCGGCAGCGCGCACCTACGCACAGATCGCCGCGCTCCAGCAGCTCAAGAAGTCGTTCACGCCGGCCGAGCGCAAGCTCGACAGCCGGCTCGCCATCGAGCTACGTCAACGCGGCGGCAAGGTGCCGGCCGGCGCGCTGCCCAAGGTGTCCACCGGTGTCGAGGTATCAAAATCGGGCACCACCGAGGTCGAGGTGCACGCCGACAAGGTCGGTGACGACCTGCTCGCCCGGCTGCGCGGGGTCGGCGCCGGGATCCGCTTCCCGTCCGCGGCAACCGGCACCGTGCTGGTCGAGGCGCCGCTCACCGCGCTGCCGACGATCGCCGGTTGGAAGGACGTCACCGGCGTCAACCTGAAGCACGGCCTGATCAGCAGCCGGGAGACCGACCCGGGCAAGAAGCCGGTCACCGAGTCGAAGTCCGCAAAGGTGGCCCGGATCGAGGGCGCCCTGCAGGCCGCGAAGGCCGCCGCGCCGAAACTCGCCGCACCCAGTCAGGGATCGGTCGTCTCGGAGGGTGACCGCACCCACGCCGCCGACACCGCGCGGACCAAGTACAAGGTGACCGGCGTGGGCGTGAAGGTCTGCGCACTCTCCGACGGCATCGACTCGCTCGCCGAGTCGCAGGCCACCGGTGACCTGCCGGCCGACCTCGACGTGCTGCCCGGCCAGGAGGGTTCCGGCGACGAGGGCACCGCGATGCTGGAGATCATCCACGACCTGGCGCCGACCGCGAAGCTCGGCTTCGCGACCGCGTTCACCAGCGAGGCGAGCTTCGCCGAGAACATCCGCGCGCTGCGCTCCCAGGCGCACTGCGACATCATCGTCGACGACGTCGTCTACTACCACGAGAGCCCGTTCCAGGACGGCCTGCCGGCGCAGGCGGTCAACGCGGTCACCGCGGACGGGGCGTACTACTTCAGCTCGGCCGGCAACGAGGGCAACACCCTCGACGGCACCTCCGGCAACTGGGAGGGCGACTTCGCCGACTCGGGCAAGGGGATCGGCAAGTTCGCCGGCATCGCGCACGACTTCGACCCGGGGCCGGGCGTGCAGGTGTTCAACCCGCTGTCGCCGAACAGCGCCGGGCGGGTGACCACGCTCTGGTGGGCCGACCCGCTGGCCGGCTCGGCCAACGACTACGACCTGTACCTGACCGACTCGGCCGGCAACGTCACCGACTTCTCCCAGGACACCCAGGACGGCGACGACGATCCGTTCGAGATCCTGGCCGCCGGCTCCGGCGCGGGTCAGCGCCTGGCCGTGGTGAAGTACGCGGGCGCCGACCGGTACCTGCAGCTCTCGGTGTTCCGCGGCCGGTTCGTGGACGTGGGCGCGCTCAAGGGCTTCTCCACGCCCGGCGTCACCCGCGGGCACAGCGCCGCGGAGAAGGCGTTCTCGGTGGCCGCCGCACCGGCTGCCGCGCCGCTGCCGTTCGCCCTGGAGACCGGTGACCCGGCGAACCCGGCCGGGCCGTACCCGGAGGTGTTCACCAAGCAGACCAAGCCGGAGCGGTTCACCTCGGACGGCCCGCGCCGGATCTTCTTCAACGCCGACGGCACGCCGATCACGCCGGGCGACTTCAGCGCGACCGGCGGGACCGTGCGGGCCAAGCCGCAGATCACCGCGGCGGACGGGGTGCGGACGTCGATCGCCGACTTCGACCCCTTCTTCGGTACGTCAGCAGCCGCACCGCACGCCGCCGCGATCGCCGCGCTGGCGCTCTCCGGCAACCCGGGGCTGTCCAACGCGGAGATCCGTACCACGCTGACCGGCACCGCGCTGGACCTGACGCCGGCCGGGTACGACAACCGCACCGGCAGTGGTGTGGTCCGCGCCGACCTGCTGCTGCGCAACACCGGCGCCACCCCGCAGCCGCTGGTCCAGGCCGGCACGCCGACGGTCACGCCGTCGACCGGTGACGGGGACGCGTACCTGGAGCCGGGTGAGCAGGCGACCGTGGCGCTGCCCGCGGTGAACAACGGCGACGGCACGGCCACCGGCGTGAACGTGGTGGTCGACACGGACGACCCGCTGGCGACGGTCACCCCGCGGGCCGTGTCGTACGGGAACCTGGCCGCGGGCGCCACCAAGTCGAAGAACTACAAGCTGAAGCTGGCCGCCGGGTATCCGCTCGGCCGGCCGGTCACGCTCCTGGTGAAGATCTCGTTCGCCGGTTCGCTCTCGCCGACCACCAGCACGGTCGTGGTGCCGACCGGGCAGCCGTCGGCGACGGTCACCGACTTCGCCTACACCGGCCCGGTCACCCCGGTGCCGGACAACGACCCGACCGGCGCCACCGCGACCGTCGACGTCAGCGGGGTCGGGTACGCCTCCGGCCTGACGTTCTCGATCGACGGCACCACCTGCACCACCGACACCGCGTCGACGACGGTGGGGCTCGACCACACCTTCGTCGGTGACCTGACCGGAACGCTTACCGCACCGGACGGCCGGACGGCGACGCTGTTCGCCCGGCGGGGCGGCGGCGGCAACAACCTGTGCCAGGTGGTGTTCGACGACGCGGCGGCGACCCCGTTCGCCACGGTGACGTCGAGCAACGCGCCGTTCACCGGGTCGTGGAAGCCGGCCGGCGCGCTGTCGTCGCTGCGGGTCTCGCCGGCCGACGGCACGTGGAAGTTCACGGTGACCGACGCGGCGAACGCGGATGTGGGCTCGATCCGGGCCTTCTCGCTGCACCTGACCGGCTTCGCGCCGGCCTGACGAGAAAGCCGGCCTGACAAGAAGGCCGGCCTGACAAGAAGGCCGGCCTGACAAGAAGGCCGGCCTGATCGGAGAACCGGTCCGGGGGCGCCACGGCGCTCCCGGACCGGTGGTCCCGCCCCGCGCGGATTCGGGCCGGACGGTGATACCCGACTGAACGGGGACATCGGAGCCGGCCTCCAGGAAAATTCGTGAACGTCAATGAGCACCAGGAGATGAGGACTGCACGGATCAGGGAGGAATCGTGTTCACCGAACTCAGACAGGGCCGGATGGGGATCGTCGCGGGAGTGTTCTCGCTGACGGTAGGAACGGTCATTCCGGCCGAGGCGCCCGGCGGCGAACGGCCGGTATACGTGACGAATGCCGAATCTGCCGACATCTCCACGTTCGCCACCGACGTGACCACCGGGCACCCGGTCCTGACCGGCCGCAAGCCGACCCGGGCGGGAGCCGGGGTCCGGCAGATGACCTTCACCCCGGACGGCCGGACCGCCTACGCCGCGAACTCCGCGGTCGAGCTCGGCCCGGATCTCCTCGGCACCATCTCGGTCTACCGCGTCGGCCCGCACGGCCGGCTGACGCCGCAGGAAACCGTCAGCTCCGGAGGCGAAACCCCCTTGGGCGTCGCCGTCACTCTCGACGGGCGGACCCTGTACGTCACGAATGTCTTCAGCAAGACGGTGGTGGCCTTCCGGATAAGCTCCGACGGGAGCATCCGGCAGTTCCGCACCTTCCCCGTCGCGGTGGACAATCCCCGCGGGCTCGCGCTGTCACCCGACGGCCGGTTCCTCTTCCTCAGCTACGGCGACGTCACCGATGGCCGGCCCACCTCCGTCGGCGGGATCAGCACGTTCGTCATCGGCCGGGACGGTGGCCTGACCGAGGCCGGACCACCGGTCCGGGTGGGCCGGTTCGACGGGACGATGGCCACCACCCCGGACGGCCGGTACCTCTACCTCACCAGCACCGACACCGACCAGGTGTTCGGTTTCGCGATCGGCGCCGGCGGCGGGCTCACCGCGCTGCCCCGGTCACCGTACGCGGTGTCGGACTGGCCCGAAGGGATCGCCACCACGCCGGACGGGCGGTTCGTCTACATCGCCAGCGTGGGTCTGAGCACGCCTGACGGCCCGGGTTACGTGACCGGTTTCGCCATCGGCGCGGACGGCTCGCTGACCGCGGTGGCGAAACCGGTCCGGGCCGACCTGTTCCCGGTCGGGTTCGTCGTGGTGCCGAGCGGGCGGTTCGCCTACGCCTCGGGCGGGTTCGACGCGGGCCGGCTCAGCGCGTTCGCGATCGGCACGGACGGCAAGCTGAAGCCGCTCGACGGCACGCCGTTCGACACCCGTGGTTTCGGCCCCGCCTACAGCTCCGCCTCGGTCCTGCCCGACCAGGGCCCGGTCGCCGGCTTCGCGGCCGTCGCCGACCACCGGTCGGTGACCTTCAACGCGTCGTCGTCGGCCGACCCGGACGGCAGCGTCGCCAGCTACGGCTGGGACTTCGGCGACGGCACGACCGCGACCACCACCGCACCCCGGACCACCCACCGCTATGCGCGGGCCGGAACGTTCCGGGTGACCCTCACCGTCACCGACGACGAAGGCTGCTCCACCGTGCTGGTCTCCACCGGGCAGGGCGTCCTGCGCAACGGCACCGCGGCCGCCGCCACCACCCGTGACATCACGGTCAGCGGCTGACAACGGCTGATCGAACCCGGTCCGGGCCGGCTTCGCGCGATCGCGCCATGCCCGTGCCCGGACCGATTTACGCTGTTCGCGGTGGATTCGGGCGAAGGGGCGTTATGCGAAGCAGGGTTCGATCGCGGTGGCTGGTTTCCCCGGTCGCCCTCCTGATGGTTCTGGCCGGTTTCCCGGCGCCGGCACTCGCCGCGAACGACGTGGGGAAGTGCAGTGTGAGCCGCTCGACCGGCGCGTACTGCACGACCGGCACGATCACCGCGAACAACACCCGGCACTGGCTCCGCGTCTACGCCGCGAACGTCCGGTCGGTCGCCGTCTGGGACGCCGACACCAACGTCCAGGTGTTCTACAACGACGAGGGCAGCGTCGGGCCGGTCGCGGTCTACGGGCTGCACGGCCGCTACTACGCCGTCGCCACCCGGCACGACGACTCGGCCGGCTTCGTGCAGATCTGCAACTACACCCAGGTCTACGGTGATCCCTGCGCCGTGCTGTGAGCCGCCGGCCGGCTCGCGGAGCCCGGTGGCAGCCGGATCGTGAAGACCGTGCCCTCGCCGAGGACGCTCTCCACTGCCAGCGTGCCGTCGTGGGCCTCGGCCAGCTTGCGGGCGATCGCCAGGCCCAGCCCGCTCCCGCCGGTCGCCCGGCTGCGGGACTCGTCGGCACGCCAGAACCGGTCGAAGATCTTCGGTAGGTTCTCCGGCGCGATACCGACGCCGGTATCCCGTACCGAAATGGTGTTCTCGCTGGCTGCGACGGTGACCGAACCGCCTCGCGGGGTGTAGCGGATCCCGTTGGCCACCAGGTTGCCGACAAGCTGCCGCAACCGGACCGCGTCGGCCGGCAGCACCGGATCGCCCTCGATCCGCATGGTCAGGGTGACACCCGCGGCGTGCGCCGGGGCCCGATGAGAATCGGTCACCTGGACCAGTACGTCCCGGACGTAGGTCGGCTCGGGATGGACACGCAGCGTGCCCGCGTCCGCGGCGGCCAGGTCGCTGAGGTCGTCGATGATGTGCTGCAGCAGCACCGCCTCCTCGTGCAGCAGGTCGAGCAGCTGCCCGTCGGTCGGGGCGAGATCGTCCTGGGCGGCCTCCAGCCAGCTGCGGATGTTGGTCAGCGGGGTACGCAGTTCGTGCGCCACGTCGCTGACCATCGCCCGGCGCTGCCCCTCGGCCCGGTCCCGGCGCTCGGTGGCGTCGTTCAGGGCACGGGCCAGCCGGCCGATCTCGTCGTGGCCGGCGACCGGGACCGGCGACTGCCCGTCGGCGGCGTCGGTGAGCGCGCGCAGCGGGCGGATCAGCCGGTGGCCGACCAGCACGGTGACCAGGATCGCGGCGAGCAGGACGCCGCCGGTGACGGTGACGATCCGGATGGTGTTCGCGCGCGACAGGGTGAACCGGGTCTGGTCCGCGCCGGTCCGCGGGTCGGTGACGAACAGCAGCGCCGGCGGGGTGACGAACGGCTGCAGCATGATCCGCCGGGACTTCTCCAGGCAGCCGCGGGTCCGGCCGTCGTTGCCGACCGGGGCGACCGCTTTCACCCCGGTCTCGAGCTCGGACACCACGTCCGCCTTCGCGACGTACGTGGTGAAGTCCGGCCACACGCCGAGCTGGTAGTTCGCCGACAGTCCGAGGCAGCGGCCGGCCAGCCGGCCCAGCTCCCGCAGCGGCTTGACCTCACCCTTGGTGACCGAGTAGGTCAGCTGCGTCACGCATCCGGCCGCGCGCTGGTCCGGGTCGAAACCGGACACCGCGACGGAGGGCCGGCCGCTCGGCAACTCCACCACCTTGCCCTCGGCGCCGGTCTTGCGCACGCAGGACAGCACGTCGGCGACGACCTTGCCCAGCTCGGCGCGCTGGGCCGCGGAGACCCGGAACGGGCCGGCCGCCCGGGTGTCGATCCGGTCGGCCGCGCCGGTCAGGGCGGTGTCCACGTTGAGCGGGTCGACGGTGGCCGACGGGCGGGCGGCCGCCAGCGACGGGCCCGGCCCGGAGTCCGCGATGATCGCCCGGTCCGGGGTCATCAGCGTGATCCGGCGGTCCAGTTTCGCGGCCCGGGCCTGGATCAGCGCGGGGGCGCCGGACCAGTCGCTGTGCGTGGCGGCGTAGCCGAGGAGCAGGTCGTACACGCCCTTGTCCTCGGTGAGCGAGCGGCCCTGTTCCTGCGAGATGGCCCGGGTGGCGGTGCTGGCGGCCAGCCAGGCGGTCGCCACGATCGCGGCGACCACGATCAGCACCGAGGTGGCCAGCAGCCGGGTGACCAGGCTGTGCCGCAGCGGCACCCGGGCCCGGCTCACGTACCGGCCGCCATCTTGTAGCCGACCCCGTAGACGGTGAGCAGGCAGGCGGGACGCTGCGGGTCCGCTTCGATCTTGCGACGCAGATTCATCATGTGTACGTCGATGGTCCGCTCGGTCGAGCTCCGATCGATGCCCCGGGTGTGATGCAGCAGCTGAGCACGGGTGAACACCCGGTCCGGCTGCTCGGAGAGCGCGGCCAGGATGGCGAACTCGCCGCGGGTGCACTCGATCTCGACGTCGTCCACGGTGACGATCCGCCGGGCCGGGTCCACGCCGAGCCGGCCGATCCGGCGTACCCGCGGCCCGGCCTCCACCGGCGCGCCCCGGGACACTCGCCGCAGCAGCGTCCGCACCCGCGCCATCAGCTCCCGCGGGCTGTACGGCTTGGTCAGGTAGTCGTCCGCCCCCAGCTCCAGCCCGAGCAGCAGATCGTCCTCACCGGTACGCGCGGTCAGCATCAGCACCAGCACGTCCGACTCCTGGCGCAGCGTGCGGCACACGTGCAGGCCGTCGAGGCCGGGCATCATCACGTCGAGCACCAGCAGGTCGGGCCGCCAGCGCCGGGCCTCGTCCAGCGCGGCCCGGCCGTCGTGCACCACGAGGGTCCGATGCCCGTCCGCGGCGAGGTAGCGTCGGACCACCTCGGCTTGGCGGGGATCATCCTCGGCGACCAGGACCTGTGCACACATGGCGGCGATGATAGGTCTGTCGCGCCCGGGTGCGGCGAACTTCCGGCGATACCTGACAGCTTCCTAACGATCTCCGGCCACGCTCGTCGCCATGCAACCGACGGCTGACTCCCCCACCGAGATCATCACGCTCGCCCCGGAACCGCCACCGCGGCGGCGCGGGGCCGTGACGTGGCTGGTCGGCGTCGTGCTGGTGGCGGCGCTCGGCGCCGGAACGGCAGTCCTGGTGACCCGGCACCGGTCGGCCGGCGCACCGGTGGCGGCGGAACCGGTCTCGGCCGAGACGGTGCGGATCGAACGGCGGGACCTGTCCACCACCCGCAAGCTCAGCGGGAGCATCGGGTTCGGCACGGCGCGGCCGCTGTCCGGGCACACCGCGGCGACGGTGACCTGGCTGCCGGCGGTCGGCGCGACGATCAAACGCGGTCGTCAGCTGTTCCGGGCCGATGACCGGCCGGTGCCGCTGTTCTATGGCGGGATGCCGCTCTACCGCGCGATCACGGGGGCGAATCTGGTCGGCCGGGACGTGCGGATCGTGGCGGACAATCTCGACGCACTGGGTTACCACATCGGACGGCAGCCGTCGGTCGTCGACTCCCCCAGGGCCGGCGGCTCACCGGCGGCTCCGGGAGCACCGCCGGCGACCGTGAAGAAGACCGTCAAGGACGGCGAGAGCGTCCTCACCCCCGCCCTGGTCAAGGCGATCAAGAAGTGGCAGGAGGACACCGGGCTGCCGAGCACCGGGTCGATCGCGCTCGGTGACGTCGAGGTGCTCGCCGGCGCGGTCCGGGTCGAGTCGATCGCCGTGCAGCCCGGTTCTCCGGCGAACGCCCCGCTCATGTCGGTCACCTCGACCCGCAAGGTGATCACCGTGGCGGCGGCGCTCACCGAGGCCGCGGCGCTGCGCCGGGGCGACAAGGTGACGGTGACGCTGCCGGACGACCGTACGGTGAAAGCTCGGATCCTCTCGGTGGGCCGCAGCCTGGCGGCGGCGGACGGCGGTGTCGCGGACGGCGATCCGAAACTGACAGTGACGGTGACCGTCGACGACCCGAAGGCGATCACCCGGCTGGACGCGGCCGACGTCGCGGTGAACGTGGCCGGCAAGACCGCGAAGGACGTGCTCGCCGTCCCGATCGAGGCGCTCATCGCGCTCCGCGAGGGCGGGTACGCGGTGCAGGCCCCGGCCGGCATGGTCGGCGTCGAGACCGGGATGTTCGCCGACGGCTGGGTGGAGATCACCGGCGCCGGGCTGACCGAGGGCACGGCCGTGGTGGTCGCGTCGTGAGCGTGCTCTCGGTCCGCAGCGCCAGCATGATCTATCCCGGTCCGGTGACCGCCCTCGACCGGGTGAGCCTGGAGATCGCCCGCGGCGAACTGGTCGCCATCGTCGGCCCGTCCGGCTCGGGCAAGTCGACGCTGCTCAACATCATCGGCACCCTGGACCGGCCCACCTCGGGCGCCGTGCACCTCAACGGCCAGGACGTCGCCACGCTCAGCGACCGGCGGCTCTCCGGGCTGCGGGCCCGCGAGATCGGCTTCGTCTTCCAGCAGTTCCACCTCACCGACGGGCTGACCGCGCTGGAGAACGTCGCCACCGGCCTGCTCTACGCCGGCGTGCCCCGCCGGCACCGCGGCGAACGGGCCCGGCACGCGCTGACCAGAGTCGGTCTCGCCCACCGTGCCGGACACCGCCCGCAACAGCTCTCCGGCGGCGAACGGCAACGCGTCGCGATCGCCCGCGCCCTGGTCAACCGGCCGTCGCTGGTGCTCGCCGACGAGCCGACCGGCGCGCTGGACAGCACCACCGGCCACGCCGTGCTGCAGCTGCTGCGCCGGCTCAACGAGGAGGGCACCACCATCGCGCTGATCACTCACGACCGGGACATCGCCGCGTCGCTGCCCCGCCAGATCGAGATCCGCGACGGCCGCTTGGTCCGCGATCAGGTCGCGTCATGAGCCGCCTCGCTCCCCTCGACCTGCTCGGGCTGGGCCTTATCGGTCTGCGGACCCGGCCGGCCCGCGCCGCGCTCTCCGGACTGGGCATCGCGATCGGCATCGCCACGATGATCGTGGTGACCGGCATCCCGGCGTCCAGCCAGGCCGCCCTGCTGGCCAGGCTCAGCGCGCTCGGCACCAACACGCTGCAGGTGATGGCGTTACCGGACACCCAACCGCCGGCTTCGCTGCCGGAGACCGCTGTCGAGATGGTCCGCCGGATCGGCCCGGTGTCCGCGGGCAGCGCGGTCGCCAACACCCATGCTTTCGTACGACGTAACGACCGCACCGACCCGCACGACGGATCCGGCCTGACCGTCCTCGCGGCCCGCCTCGACCTGCCGTCCGTGATCAACGCCCGGGTCCGGTCCGGCCGGTGGCTGACCACCGCGACCGAACGGTTCCCGGCCGTGGTGCTCGGCTCGGTCGCGGCCACCCGGCTCGGCGTCACCGATCTGCCGGCCGGCGGGCCCGCACCGCAGGTGATGATCGCCGATCGCCGGTTCACCGTGGTCGGCATCCTGGCCACCACCCCGCTCACCCCGGACATCGATCGCTCGGTGCTGGTCGGCTGGCCCGCCGCGAAGTCCGAACTGGCCTTCGACGGCCACCCCACGGTCCTCTACGTGCAGTCCGACGAGTCGCAGATCGAGGCGGTCCGCGGGGTGCTGGCCGAGACCGTCTCGCCGGAGCGCCCGGGCGCCGTCCTGGTCACCCGGCCGTCCGACGCGCTCGCCGCGAAACGGGCCACCGAGAGCAGCTTCTCGGTGCTGTTCCTGGCCCTGGCCGGGGTGGCGCTGGTGGTCGGTGGCATCGGGGTGGCCAACACCATGGTCGTGTCGGTGCTGGAGCGACGATCCGAGATCGGGCTGCGGCGGGCGCTCGGCGCGACACGGGGTCAGATCCGGAGCCAATTTCTCACCGAATCGGTGATCTTGGCCACGGCCGGCGGGGTTGCCGGAACGTCCCTCGGTCTGCTGGCCACCGTCGGTTACGCGGCCTGGCAGGACTGGCCGGTGGTCGTTCCGGCGCAGTCGGCTCTGTTCGGTGTGGGCGGTGCGATCGTCATCGGAGTGCTGGCCGGGGTGTACCCGTGCGTGCGCGCGGCCCGTCTGACGCCGACCCGGGCACTGGCGACGGTGTAGCAGAATGCGGCGGCATCACATTCGCCAGGCCTTATGGCCACAGTTTTCAGTTCATTCACAGCTTGCGTCCGGTCAAGAACCCCATCTTCCGATGGTGAGATCGGTTCACTATCCTTCCCGCCGCGGGCTGGATGCGAGCGCCGCGTTCCGCCCTTCAGCTCGAGGAGTCATCGCATGCCAGTGGCAACAAACCGCCAGCCCCTGGCCGAGGGCTCACCGGGCGGCACGTACGGCGGCGGCTCCGGAGGTGGCAAGGCCAAGAAGGCCAAGCCGAAACGTCGCCGGTCGCCGTTGTGGACCAAGCTGACCACCGCGCTCGGCGCGCTGTTGCTGCTGGCCAGCCTCGGCACCGGCGTCACCGCGAAATACCTGCTCAGCCAGGTCACCAGCAACGTGCAGACCACCGAGTCGGTGCTCGACAGCGGCGACGGCGTGGGCGCGGTGAGCACCGGCAAGCTGCCCACCGGCGCGATCAACCTGCTGATGCTGGGCCTGGACACCCGGGCCGGCTGGGAGGAGTCCGGTGAGGGCTCCCGCTCCGACACGATCATCGTGCTGCACATCCCGGCCGCCCACGACAAAGCTCAGATGATCTCGATCCCCCGGGACACGCTCGCCGAGATCCCGGGCGCCGGCACCGAGAAGATCAACGGCGCGTTCTACTACGGCTCCACCGGCAAGGGCGGCTGGAAGGGTGGCGCGACACTGGCCGCCAAGACCGTGCACAACCTCACCGGGATCAGCTTCGACGGCGTGATCGTCATCGACTTCGCCGGTTTCAAGGACATCCTCGAGGCGCTCGGCGGCGTCCACATGTGCGTCGACATGGACATGTGGTCGAGCCACTACATCATCAATTCCAAGGGCAAGGTCGAGTACGCCAAGGGCGCCGACCCGGAGTCCGCTCCCAAGAACGCCCTGTGGTTCAAGAAGGGCTGCCGGGACATGGCGGCCTGGGAGGCGCTGGAGTACTCCCGGATCCGGCACTCCGCGCACGGCGACTACGACCGCCAGCGGCACCAGCAGCAGCTGCTCAAGGCGATGGCGAAGAAGGCCACCAGCAGCGGTGTGCTGACCGACCTCAGCAAGGTGTCGAAGCTGCTCGCCGCGGCCGGCTCTTCGCTGAAGATGGACACCAACAAGGTCTCGACGCAGGACTTCTTCTTCGGCCTCAAGAACCTGGCGACCGCCGACATGATGCCGATCCGCAGCAACAGCGGCAACTTCAACTCCAGCCAGAACAACAACGGCGAACTGATCAACGACGTGACCAAGCAGCTCTTCCAGGCGGCGGCCGCGGACAAGATGGAGCCGTTCCTGCTGGGCCACCCGGAGATGGTCATCGACAGCAACAGCACGTCGTAACGCCACACTCACCGACAAGCGGCGGCCGGGTCTCCCCGGCCGCCGCTTTTCTTGTCAGTCCTTCAACGCGGCGGCGATCTTGCGTTCGCAGCCGGGGATCAGGTCCAGGCCCATCGAGATCGAACGGGAGTCGTTCTGGTCGCCGCCCAGCGCGATGCTGATGCCGTCCGCGTCGACCTCGACGTACTTCACGCCCTTCGCCCGCAGGCACTTGACCACGTCGCGGGCGAAGTCCTTCGCCTCCGGGTTCGCCGGGTCCTTCTCCCACGGCGGCAGCGGCAGGTACTGCGGCTCGCAGACCCGGTTCGCCTCGTCGAACTCCGCCACGTCCTTCTCCGAGGCCGGTTTCGCCCCCGTTCCGCTCCCCGTGCCGCCCACCCCCTTCGGGTTGACGCCGTGCTCCGTCATGCACGTGGTGTACGGCCCGAGCATCTGCTCGTACTCCTCGGGCGTGGTGTCCAGGCGCTCCCGGGGGCGCTGCGCCTTGGGCGAGGCGGACACCGCGGCCGACGGGCTGGTCAGCGTGGCCACCTGGCCACCTGTCGCGGTGTTCCCGGCCGCCTCGGTCTGCTCGGGTGATCCGCAGGCGGACAGGGCGAGCGTCGCCACCGCCACCAGCACAAGCGTTCTCCGCATCGGTAGTTCTCCTCCCACGCCGGGACCGTCCCGGTCGGAGAGTGAGCCTGCCGACCACTCGTCAGGAACTGATCAGGTTCACCAACCGCCTTGGAAGAAGGCGAGCAGGGCCGGGGCCGGGTCGGAGGCGACACCCATGTTCGCCACCCCGACGACGATCAGGGCCAGCGCCGACCCCGTGCCGACGAGGCCGAGCGCCCCGAACACCCGCCGCGCCCGGCCGACGCCCCGCCGCACATCCGCTGACCCGGCGCCGGCACGCGCCGCTCGCCCGAACGCCCGCCAGGCCAGCACGCTGACGCCGGCGAGCAGGAGCGCGGTGATCGGCGCGAGGACGGCCATCGCCGCGTGGTACCGGCCGAAGTCGTCGATCATCGCGGCCAGCGGCGGGTAGGCCCGGTCCCCCGCCGAACCGGCCAGCCGCCGGGTCACCGGGTCGCCCTCGCTGCCGGGCAGCAGGGACAGCAGCGAGGCGAACGGCGCCACCGCGCCCTGGATGTTGGCCAGCACGGTCGCCACCGCGAGCAGCGCGAGCCCGGAGACCAGCACCCCGGCCGCCGCGAGGGCCCGCCCGCCGGCACGCAGGAACGCCCGGCCGAGCAGCAGGACCAGCGGGATCAGCACGAGCAGCAGCAGCCCGGCGAACACACCCTTGGTGACGTGGTACCGGAACCAGAAGTCGACGGTCTCCTGGAGCTCGGGCGCGAAGGTGCGCTCGCCCGACGACCAGTACTCGGCGAAAGCCTCACGGAACGTCTCGCTCAGGTTGCGCGGATCGGCCAGGTTGATCGTCGGCCCGGCGCCGGCCAGCGCGCCCGGGGCCGCGACGAGCGCGGTCAGGAAGACGGCGGCGAGGGCGCCGAGCACCGGAACGGCACGGAGCGAGGAAGTCGACGTCATAACGACAAACTATGCGTACGACGATGGAAGGGGACACGTCTCGTGGTGCCACCACCATCCCGGTCACCTGGATCATGAAAGATGGTGCCATGATCCGAGCCGTCATCATCGATGTCGACGACACCCTGTGCCTGACCGAGGCAGCGTCGTTCGACCTGGAGAACGAGGTGCTGGCCGAACTGGGCCGGCCGCCGATGTCCCGGACGGTGCACCTGTCCACCTGGGGCGAGAAGCTGCTGGACGCCATGCAGCACCGCTCACCCGGCCTGGATCTGGACCGGTTCGCCGCCCTGTTCCCGGTGTTCCACCAGCGCTACCTGGCCGAGGGCAAACTGGACGTTATCCCGCCGGAGAACCTCGGCACCCTCGACGAGCTGGTCGCCGACGGTCGTACCGTGCTGCTGCTGACCTCCCGCACCGGCCCGGAGGTCGGGCACCTCCTCGCGCCGGACCACCTGCTCGCCGACCGGGTGACCGCCGCCTATCACCAGGACAACACCCGCTTCCACAAGCCGGACCCGCGGGTGTTCGACGAGCTGCTCGCCGAGACCGGCATCCGGCCCGGCGAGTGCGTCTACGTCGGAGACTCCCCCGGTGACGCGGTCGCCGCGGGCGGGGCCGGCATCCGGTTCATCGCCTGCCTGCAGAGCGGCGTGCGTGCCCTCGACGACTTCGACTCGGCCCACGTCACCGCCGCCGTCGACACGTTCCCGGAGATCCTCCCGGTCATCCGTTCCCTGCCCTGAGCGATCACACGCGTCCGCCGCTGCGCTGGCACCGGGCGCTCTTCGGTGCTCGATCACGGGCGTTCGACGGAGGGGGTCACCGCCACGATCGCGGCGTGCGGGCGGACCGCGCCGTCGCCGGGGCGCTGGTGGCGCTCGATCTCCCGGAAACCCGCGTGGGCCAGCCGGGCGGAGAACGGCTCGGCGGGCCAGCGATAGGCCGTGATCACCTTGTGGTCGAAAGCGGACACCTCGTCGCCGTCGACGAAGCCCACCACCAGCGTGCCGCCCGGTGCCGTCACCCGCCGCAGCTCGGCGAGCACACCGTCGAGGCCGGACGGCGGCAGGTGGATCAGCGAGTACCAGGCCAGGATCCCGGCGACCGAATCGTCCCCGGCGTCGAGGCTCGCCAGCGAGCCGAGCCGGTAGTCGCCGTCCGGGTGGGTGGCCTTCGCGTGGGCGATGAACTCCGGGACCAGGTCGATCCCGACCGCGTCGACGCCGCGCGAGCGCAGGTGAGCGGTGTAGTGCCCGGGACCGCAGCCCAGGTCGAGCACCCGCCCGGGGCGGATCGTCAGGTGACGCTCGACGAGGGCGAGATCGTCCGCGTGGTGCTGCTCCGTCGTACCGAAAAGGTTGATGTAGAGACCGGCGAGCGAACCGTAGGCGTCCCGGACCTGTTCCGCACTCATCGCGTGACTATACGAAAACGGCCGTCCCCGGAGGGGCGGCCGTTTCCTGTCAGAGAGCGGTCAGGGCAGGGTCCAGCGCTGGTTCGTGCCGGCGAAGCAGTCCCAGATCTGCAGCCGGGTGGCGTTCGCCGAGCTGTTGTTCTGCGCGTCCAGGCAGCGGCCGCTGACCGGGTTGCGCAGCGTGCCGTCCGAGCCGGCCTGCCACTGCTGCGCGCCGGTGCCGTTGCAGTCGTAGATCTGCGCCAGCGACCCGTTCGCGGTGCCGGCGGACGCCACGTCCAGGCACTTGCCGAGCGCGCGGACCGTGCCGTCGGTGCCGACCGTCCAGGTCTGCGCGGCCGTGCCGTTGCAGTCGTAGAGCTGCACAGCGGTGCCGTTGGCGCTGCTCGCGGCCGCGATGTCGACGCACTTGCCGCCGATCCCGGTGATCCGCCCGGTCCGGCCGGACGGCGGCGGGGTGGTCGGGCCGGTGCCGCCCATCACGGTCTCGTAGATCGCGCTGACCAGCGACGTCGAGCCGGTGGTGTCCTGCGACAGCTCCCAGTTCATGATGCCGCCGGCGTTCGCGAGCGCCCACTGGGTCTTGCGACGGATGGTCGGCAGGCCGTTGTAACACTCCTGCGCGCCGTTCACCGTCGTGCAGTCCCGGTTGGCGTTGGCCGGGTCGAGCGCCACCAGCTGGGCGTACGTGACGTAGCCGTTGCGGCTGTAGAACGGCACGCCGAGCACGGTCTTGGCCTTGGGCAGCCCGCGGTTCTTCCAGAAGTTCGCCGAGGCGATCGACCAGTCGTAGTTGGCGTGCGGGCTGCCGCCGTCGTAGGCCATGATGTTCAGCCAGTCGACGTAGCCGAACACGGCCGGCTGCACCCCGTTGGCGGTGCCGCCCTCGCTGACCACCGCCGCGGTGAGCAGCTTGCCCTCGTTGTGCAGGGCCGTGCTGAGCTGCTGCATGAGCGCCGTGTAGTTGTTGCCGGAGGCACCCGGGTCGGGGTACTCCCAGTCGATGTCGATGCCGTCCAGGTTGTACTGGCGGACCACGTTCATCACCGAGGTGACGAATGTGGTACGGGTGCCGGCGTTGGCGGCCAGGGACTCGAACGCGGAGTCGTTGCCGTCGTTCCAGCCGCCGACGGCGAGCCCGACCTTGGTGTTGTTCTGGTGCCCGAGCGTGACGAGCTGCTGCAGCTTGGCGGTGTTGTCGATGGCCTGCAGCGTGCCGTTCGCGTTGGGCAGCGCGAACGAGTAGTTGATGTGGGTCAGCTTGCTGTACTGGATCGTGCTGACGTTGCCGGCCCAGGACGGCATGTATCCGACGCTCTTGAAACCGTTGGGGAGCACGGCGGCCTCGGCGGCGCCCTGGCCGGCGAGCGCGACGGCGGTGCCGGTGGCGGCGAGGGTGAGCGCCGCTGCGACCGACGCCCATCTGCTGCTTCTTCTGATCATCTGAGGGCGACCCTTCGTGTCCGGCGCGCGAGCACGCCGTGGGGAATGACTGCGGGTTGCCGAAAGATTAAGAAGGTTTACAAATAATGGTCAATGTTTACCGACGGTTCCGGAACAAGATGACGTGTTACACAGCCCGGGCGGGCCGCACCGGCGGCGCGGCCCGCGCACCACATCGGCGTGCCGATAACTATCCCGGCCATATAATCCCGGTACTAGTATCGGATCCATGGTCAGGTTGCCGCTCAATCCCGCCGAGGTCGAACGCGGACAGCGCCTCGGCGCGCTCCTGCGACGCGCCCGGGGACAGAGGTCGATGCTCAACACCGCGCTGGAAGCCGGTGTCTCACCGGAGACCCTTCGGAAGATCGAAACCGGTCGCGTCGCCACACCGGCGTTCCCGACCATCGCCGCCATCGCCGACGTGCTCGGCCTCTCCCTGGACGCCGTGTGGTCCGAGATCAACCAGACCGCCGGCAGCGCCCCGATCACCGTGGACGAGCGACTCGCGTCCTAGCCGGCCGGCACCTGAGCGAAGGCGACCAGGTCTGCCGGGCTGAGCGGCTTCGCGTACAGAAATCCCTGCCCGATGTCGCAGCCGAGCGCCCGCAGCTCCGCCGCCTGGTCCTCGGTCTCGATCCCCTCGGCGACCGTGCTCAGATGCAGCACCTGGGCCAGCCGGATGACCGCCGCGGCGACCGCCGAGCCCTCCGGGGTGTCGTCCATCTCGGCGACGAAGCTGCGGTCGATCTTGAGGATGTCGACCGGCAGGCGGGTCAGGTACTGCAGCGACGAGTAGCCGGTGCCGAAGTCGTCGATGGCGATCCGGATGCCGTGCTCGCGCAGAGCCCGCAGCGCGGCGATCTCACCGGCCTCGTCGACCAGGGCAGATTCGGTCACCTCAAGGACCAGCCGGCGCGGGTCGGCGCCCACCCGGCGGAGCACGGCCAGGATGTCGTGGACGATCGTCGGCTCGCGCAGCTGCCGCGGCGAGACGTTGACGCTGACGTGGAACGGGTCGTCGAAGACCGTCATCTGCCGCAGCGCCTGTTCCAGCACCCAGAGGCCGATACCGATGATCGTCGCGGAGCGTTCCGCGACCGGGATGAACCGCACCGGCGAGATCGGGCCGCGGGCCGGGTGCTGCCACCGGATCAGCGCCTCGGCGGCGATCGGCGCACCGGTCGCCAGGTCCACCTGCGGCTGGTAGAGCACGTGCAGCTCACCCCGGTCCAGGGCGTGCTGCAGGTCCTCGGCGAGGGCCGCGTCGTCGGCGCGGTGGTCGACCATCGACGGCTGGTAGCAGGCGTAGCTGTGACTGCCGGCCCGCTTGCTGTGGTACATCGCGGTGTCCGCCTGCCGCAGCAGGAGCTTGCCGTCGTAGTCGTCCACGGCGCACGCGATGCCGATCGAGGCCCGGACCGGCACCACGTCGTCGTCGATCCGGACCGGGCGGCCGGCCCCGTCGGCCAGGATCCGCTCTGCCACCTCGACCGCCGCCTCGACGCCGCCGGCGCAGGCGCCGGTGAGCAGGACGACGAACTCGTCGGCCCCGATCCGGGCACACACGTCGGTGCTGCGGACCGCGGAGCGCAGCTGCTGGGCAACCTGGATCAGGAACGTGTCGCCGGCGGCGTGCCCGTACGCGTCGTTGACCAGCCGGAAGCCGTCCAGGTCGACGAGCAGCAGGGCGGCCGGGTCGCCGCGCTTGATCGCCCGGTCGATGGCCTCGTCCAGGCCGGCCCGGTTGGCCAGCCCGGTCAGCGCGTCCGCGGTGAGCTGGCCGCGGGTCTGCCGCAGCGAGATCAGCTGCCGCAGGGCCGCCGTGCAGGTCATCACGATCAGCCCGCAGACCAGCCCGCCCCACGGCAGCAGCTGCCCCTCGAGCAGCGTCACGGTCAGCATGAGCAGGCAGCCGACCAGCATGGCGGCCATCGGCAGGTGGGTGGCCCAGGCCGGTGGCCGGTTCGTCCGGGTGGTGACGTAGTGGCCGCGGCGGGAGACCGTGAGGATCGGGGCAGCCGTCATGAACAGGCCGGCCAGGACCATGACGATCAGAACGGGCAGGTCCTCGCCGGCCGCGGCAGCGCCGTTCGCCATCCAGATCACGTCCCCGGCCAGGTAGAGCGCGAGACCGACGCCGAACAGGGTGATCGGGGCGGCGATCCGGTTGATCGCACCGCGCAGCACGATCGACGCGACCGCTCCGAGCAGCAGCAGGTCGCCCAGCGGCCAGCCGATCGTCCCGACGCCCGGCTCGGCCCGACCCTGGTGGGTCAGGACCGGGGCGAGGACGAAATACCAGACCACCATGAAACCGGCGGCGAGCACCGTACCGACCTCGGCCAGCAGGGCGGTCCGGGACCGGCCGGTGTACAGCCGGAACATCGGGATGAGCACACCTGCCGCGAGCAGCACGTACATCAGCACGCGCAGACCGGCACCGAACCCGGCCCACCATCCGGTGGTGTGATCCAGCGCGGCACCCCACAGCCCGACGGTGACGCCGGCCGAGGCGGCCCGGCCCCCGGCGACCAGCAGCCACGGTGCCCGGCCGGCCGGGCTGTACTGCGCCGCCCGCCAGCTGTAGGCGGCACCGATCAGGTCCAGCACCAGCGCGGACAGGCTGATGGCGACCAGTCGTCCCCGGTCGCCGAGCATGGCGAGCGCCAGGCCGGCGGTCACCAGCCCGATCAGGGCCAGGACGACCGGGGTCCGGCGCCGTGGTTCGCTGCGCACGCCGGTCAGACCTGGTACGCCGCGACGGTCGCCTGCAGCTCCGCCGCGGTGTCGGCCAGTTGGGCCGCGGTCTGCGACGTCTCGGTGGCGCCCTCGGTGACGTGCCGGGCCGCCTCGGCCACCCCGGAGATCGTGTCGGCGATGCTGGCCGAGCCCGCGGCGGCGTGCTCCACGCTGCGGGAGATCTCCGCGGTGGTGGCGGTCTGCTCCTCGACCGCGGCGGCGATCGTCGTGGTGTAGTCGTTGATCGTCGCGATGACCTGGCCGATCTCCTGGATCGCGGTGACCGCGGCGCCGCTCTCCGCCTGGATCGCGCTCACCTGGGCGGTGATCTCCTGGGTGGCCCGCGCGGTCTCCTGGGCCAGGTCCTTGACCTCGGCGGCGACCACCGCGAAGCCCTTGCCGGACTCGCCGGCCCGGGCCGCCTCGATCGTCGCGTTCAGGGCCAGCAGGTTGGTCTGCTCGGCGATCGAGGTGATCATCGCGACCACCGTGCCGATCTGGTTCGACGCCTGGCCGAGGCGGGCGACGCTGGCGTTCGTGGACTCGGCGGCCTTCGCGGCGTCGGCGGCGACACCGGCCGCCTCGTTCGCGTTCGTGGAGATCTCCCGGATCGAGACGCCCATCTCGTCGGCGCCGGCCGAGACGGTCCGCACACTGTGCGACACCTGCCCGGCCGCGTCGGAGACCGCGCCGACCTGGGCCGCGGTCTCCTCCGCCGACGCGGAGAGCTGCGCCGACACCGCGGACAGCTCCTCGGACGCCGAGGCGAGCAGCTCCGAGCTGGTGCTGATCCGCCCGACCATGCCGGCCATCGCGGCCGCGGTCTCGTTGAGGGTCGCGGACATCCGGCCCACCTCGTCGGCGCTGTCCACCGGCACCCGTACGGTCAGATCGCCCTTGGCGATCCGGCCGAGCGCGGCCACGCACCGCGACAGCGGCCGGACGATGAGCCGGGCGATCGCGGCGGCCAGGGCCAGCCCGAGCACGGTGCTCAGCGTCAGCATGGTGATCACCCACCACTTGGTGGAGTGGTAGCGGTCCTCGGCGATGTCCTTCTCGGCGGCGCCGGCCTGCACGGTGAGATCGGCGAGACCGGTCAGGTCGGCCCGGACCGCCTTCATCGCGGTGGCCAGGTCACCGGAGCGGATCTTGTTGAGC
This sequence comes from Actinoplanes awajinensis subsp. mycoplanecinus, assembly GCF_001509495.1. Classification (NCBI taxonomy): domain Bacteria; kingdom Bacillati; phylum Actinomycetota; class Actinomycetes; order Micromonosporales; family Micromonosporaceae; genus Actinoplanes; species Actinoplanes awajinensis. The sequence goes on from NZ_LLZH01000285.1 coordinate 84,236, forward strand.
GCCGCCCGGTCGCCGTCGGCCGCCAGCGGCAGCACCCGCTTCTCGGCCACGTCGGTGAACGCCGCCCAGTCCGTCTCGAACGTGGCGACCGAGGCCTGGGCGGTGTCGCCGATCGGGAACGTCCGGTACGCCCCGGCATGCTCGGTGACCTGGCCTTCCGCGGTGTCCATCGCCGTGGTGGCGGTGGCGCGCTCGGCCGTGCTCGAGGCGAGCAGGTAGTCGTCCATCGCCAGCCAGGTCCGGTTGGCGGCGGCCCGCAGGTTACCGATGGCGTTGAGCTCACCGTTCATCTGGTAACCGATCTTGACCTGCTCGTTGGTGGCGCCCAGCCGGTCCATCGCGAACAGGCCGTCACCCATCCCGAACAGGGTCACCACCCCGACCGCGACCATGATCTTCGTGCCGACCCGCCGGTCGGCCAGCCACCGTCGGCGGCCGGTCGTGGCCGTACCCGTCTCGTTTGTCACCTGTACCACGATCGGCCCCCGCGGCCGTCCGGACAGCGGTTATCGCAAGTCTCCCGCCGAGAACTTGGTGTCGAGCCGCCCCAGCGCCCCGGCGGCGTCCGCCGGCACCGGTGTGCCGCGCAGGAACGCCGTGGTGACCCGCTGGATCAGAGCGACCCGTTCCGGGCTCTCGTCGGTCGTCTCGGTGCTCAGGTACCCGGTGATCCCGCCCAGCGAATGCTCCGCGCCGAAGACCGTGAGCAGGCTGGTGACGCCCGGGCTCAGCGGGTAGGCCTCGGTGAACCACTCCGGGCCGACCGGGCTCAGCATCGACTGGTCCTTGTCACCGGCGACCATCAGCGACGGCGTGCTGAGCTGCCCGAAGTCCGGGTTCATGAACGGGAAGTGCTCGGCGGCGAACGGGGTCAGGTTGTCGCCGCCGGTGCCGGTCAGGGCGAGCAGCACCCCGGCGGTGATCCGCGGATCGCGACGGTTCTCCCCCGCCACGCCGTCCGCGTCCAGGACCCGCGCGCCGAGCAGCATGCTGACCGTCTGCGCGCCCCAGGAGTGCCCGGCCGCGGAGATCCGGCTCCGGTCCAGGCGCCCGGCGAGGCCGGGCACGGCCGCCTCGATGCGGTCCAAGCTGTCCAGCACGCGGACCAGGTCGTCGACCCGATGACCCCAGATGTACGAGTACCGCGGGTCCCCGGGCACCACGTTCAGCGTCGTCGAGTCCAGGTGGGTCGGCTGCACGACGGCGAACCCCTGCGCGGCCCAGTGATCGACCAGCGGGGCGTAGTCGTCCATCGACTTGCTGAAGCCGTGCGAGAAGACGATCACCGGCAGGTCGCCGCCGGCCACCGGTGCGGTGACCCGGACCTGTAGGTCGTCGCCGCGCTCCGGGGCGGGCAGGACGACCGGGCGGACCGAGATGACGGGAGTGTTCATGGAGCATCTCCTAGCGACGAATCAAGTGGAACCCTGTTCCGCTTGAACCATACGGAACCGGGTTCCGTTTCGCCAACAGCCGGGAGGGTGATCAGGGCGACATCCGTGCGTTCTCATCCATTTACATATCTGAATAGAAAGTTTACGATCCTGTAACGCAAAAGGTCGCACATAATCGCGCATAAGCGCACGCTGGAGGTCGTCGTGGATCGTCGTACCCTGTTGGCCTCAGCGGCAGCCGCGGCCGCTGCCGCCCCGTTCGCCGGGGTGACATCGGCGCAGGCCGCCGTGCCCGGATACGTCGTGAACCGCTCCCCGCTGCGCCCCGACGCCTTCCTCCGGCTGCCGCCCGGTGCCACCCGGGCCGGCGGCTGGCTGGCGACACAACTGAACTACCAGCTGACCGGGATCAACGGCCGGATGACCGAGATCTCGCACTTCCTGCAGTACGACAACACCGGCTGGGTGCGCCCGGAACTGGGCGGCTGGGAGGAGCTGCCGTACTGGCTCAAGGGTTTCTCCAGCCTCGGCTACGTGACCGGCGACGCGCGGGTGCAGACCGAGACCACGCGCTGGGTGGGCGGAGTGCTGGCCACTCAGGCGAGCGACGGCTATTTCGGCCCGGCCGGGCTGCGCACCAGCCTGGGCGGCGGGCCGGACTTCTGGCCGCACATGCCGATGCTGCACGCGCTGCGCTCCTACGCCGAGTACACGAACGACAGCCGGATCGTGCCGTTCTTCACCCGGTTCTTCCGGTTCGTCAACGCGCAGGGGCCGGGCGCGTTCAACCAGAGCTGGGGCAGCCTGCGCTGGGCGGACACCCTCGAGGTGGTGTTCTGGACGTACAACCGGACCGGCGACGCGTTCCTGCTCGACCTGGCCCGCAAGATCCACACGAACTCGGCGAACTACCTGAACAACCTGCCGTCGCTGCACAACGTCAACCTGGCTCAGGGCTTCCGCGAGCCGGCCGTCTACTCGATCCTCAGCGGCGACGCGGCGCACCGCCAGGCGAGTTACACCGACTACAACACCATCATGAGTACGTACGGGCAGTTCGCCGGCGGGGGCTTCGCCGGTGACGAGAACGCCCGGCCCGGCTTCGGGGACCCGCGGCAGGGGTTCGAGACGTGCGGGATCGTCGAGTTCATGGCCAGCCACGAGATGCTGACCCGGATCACCGGCGACCCGGTCTGGGGCGACCGCACCGAGGACCTGGCGTTCAACTCGCTGCCCGCGTCACTCGACCCGCAGCAGCGCGGCATCCACTACATCACCAGCGCGAACAGCGTCGCGCTGCTGGACTCCCCCGGGCACGCCGGGCAGTTCCAGAACGGGTTCGCCATGCAGGCGTACATGCTGGGCATCGACAACTACCGCTGCTGCCCGCACAACTACGGGATGGGCTGGCCGTACTACGTCGAGGAGATGTGGGTCGCCACCCCGGACGGCGGGCTGGCCGCGACCCTGCACGGCCCGGCGACGGTCACCGCGAAGGTCGGCGACGGCACCACCGTCTCGATCAAGGCGACCACCACTTATCCCTTTCAAGACACGATTGCGTACGAGGTGAGCACGCCCAAATCGCTCGCCTTCCCGGTCTACCTGCGCGTGCCCGCGTGGTGTGCGAGTCCGACGCTGACCGTGAACGGGTCGGCAGTGGCAGTGGCCGCCGGTCCGTCGTACGCAAAAATCTCCCGGACCTGGAACAACGGCGACAAAATCGTCTTCCGCCTGCCGATGCGGACGACCACCCGCAGCTGGCCCGCGAACCGCAAGGCGGTGTCGGTCGACTTCGGCCCGCTCACGTTCTCCCTGGCCATCACGGAGAACTGGTCGCAGACCGGCGGGACGGCGACCTGGCCGACCCGCGAGGTGCGCCCCGGCTCGGCCTGGAACTACGGGCTGGACGGCGCGGCCCAGTTCGCCGTGACGACCGGCCTGGGCAACGCCAACGACCCGTTCACCCCGGCCACCGCGCCGATCCGGATCACCACCCCGGCGCGGAAGATCCCGGGCTGGACCGCGGACGCCGACGCGATCGTCACGCCGCTGCAGGACAGCCCCACGCCGTCCAGCGAGCCGCTCGAGCAGGTCACGCTGATCCCGATGGGCGCGGCCCGGCTGCGGATCACCTCGTTCCCGACGATCGGCGCGGGCACGCCGTGGCAGACCGCCGTGGTCGCGTTCCGGATCCAGAACCAGAACAGCGGCAAGGTCCTCGGTGTCGACGGCATGTCGACAGCGAACAGCGCCCGGGTCGTCCAGTTCGGCGACACCGGCACGGCGGACCACCTGTGGCGGATCCTGGACAACGGCGACGGCTGGCTGAAGATCCAGAACGTGAACTCCGGCAAGGTGCTGGGCGTCTCCACCATGTCGACCGGGGACTCGGCGCAGGTCGTGCAGTACGAGGACAACGGTACGGCTGATCACTTGTGGCAGATCGTCGAGGGCAGTACTGGATATGTCCGGATAAAGAATAAAAACTCCGGCAAGGTGCTCGCGGTCGCCGGGATGTCGACCGCGGACTCGGCGAACGTCGTCCAGTTCGCCGACAACGGCTCGGCCGACCACAACTGGCACCTGATCCCGGACGGCTCGGTGAAGCTGCAGGCCACCCACTCGGGCCAGGTCCTCGCGATCAACAACATGTCCACCGCGAACGGCGCCCAGCTGCAGCAGTACCCGCCGGTCGGCTCCCCCGACCACGTCTGGAAATTCCAGGACGCCGGCAGCGGCTGGTTCACCATCGTCAGCACCCTGACCGGCAAGTGCGTCGACATCTCCGGCCAGTCCACCGCCGACGGCGCCAAAGCCGTCCAGTGGGACAACGTCGGCGGCACCAACCAGCAGTTCCGCCTCACCTGGACCACCCCGAACGTCTTCGCCCTGGTCGCCAGGCACAGCGGCAAGGTCCTGGAGGTCCAGGGCCAGTCCACCACCAACAGCGCGGATGTCGGCCAGTGGCCCGACCTGGGCCTGCCCCACCAGCGCTGGCGCATCATCCCGGCGTGACCAGGTGGTCAGGGTGCCGCCGGAATCAACCTGATGTCGGGGATGACGGCGGCACGCTCTTCCGGAGTCGCGTCGAAGGACAGCATCTCCGCCCCCTCCGGGATACCGACTCGGGATAGAAAAATGCCATTACGCCCGGCATCGCACCAGATCGTGGCGAACCCTATTCTGGTCTCCGGGCTGCCGGTGTAGGTGATGTGCAGTCGTCCCTGATCTCTGTCCGGGCAGGGGACATCGATCGGTTCCGGCCACGCGTCCCGGATCTTCGTGAAGGCGTCGAACCACGCCTCCCACCTGCGTCCGGCGTCTGGCATCTCAGGCATCAGGGAATTCACTCCGGGTCGAGTAACTGCTTCTTCGACTGCCACCATCGATCCTCATGGGCATATGCCCGCACCTCGTAAGCCGCTCGGTCCGCTTCGTTCCAGGGAAAGCCGAAACCCTTGCGCAGTTCGTCGAGATGGAATCGTTCATGCGCCAGGGTCGCTCACCACGGCTACCCAGGGCCGTGGTCGGATTCGGTCAGCTGCTGCGCACTGTCGACGTCCGTAACCTCGATCGTGTCCGCGGTCGCGCGGAGCATGAGTGCCGTCTCGGCCAGCGCGTCGACGGCACCGTTCACCACCTCGACCGCACCGGCGAACAGCGGGCTCAGCAGACCGGGCAGGAACCGGCAGATCTCCCCGTACGCCTGGTCGTCCATGACGATCTCGTGCACCGCCGACCTGGCCTGAGTCATCTGCTCGACGACCTCGCTGACCGCGGCCGCATGCTGCCGGACCGCCTCGGCGGGAAAGCCCATGCCCGCGCTCATCGGCCCTCCCGCTCATCCGGCACCGGAAACCGGGTGTCGAACGAGCCGATCACCGCTCGGCCGGTTTCGCTGTCCGTGCCAACCGTCGCCCGCACCTGCTCGGTCACCTCGGCCGACAACACGGCCTGTGCCCTGCGCATCACCGCCATGATCTCGCGTGCCAGCTCGGGACCGGACAGCTCATGGACCCGATCGTCGAGTTCAAGCGATGTCACCTGCCCGGACGACCCCACCGTCACCCGGATCGCACCGCCCCGGCCGTCTGCCGAACCGGTCAGAGCCGCCACCCGCCGGGCCAGCTCAACGCCGCGCTCGGCCTGAACGTTCACCTGCGAGACCCACGAGTCCAGCCACTGCTCCGCAGCGTCGATATCGCTCACCGGCGGCCCGCCTTCATCGATGTCCGCCACACTCTACCGATCCTGGACCAGAGAAACGGTCTACGCCCGCCCGGCCATCTTCGCCAGGCCTTGACCGCGGCGCTATCGAAGCGCTTCGATGGCCTTGCTGGCGCGCCGTGGCGACCCCCATCGCCGGGCGCGGACCGGAGACACCGCCGGTTCCAGCGTTCGAGTCCCCACGAGAGGAAGAACCATGAGTACGACAGCACGAAGGGCCGGGCTCGCGATCGTCGCCGCAGCCCTGGCCCTCACCGGAGCCGTGTACGGCGCGACAAGGCCCGCCTCGGCCGACGTCACCGCCCAGCTGACCGCCTCTCAGCTGGTCGCCGACATGGGTGCCGGCTGGAACCTCGGCAACCAGCTGGAAGCCAACGCCAACGGCATCCCCAACGAGACGGCGTGGGGCAACCCGGTTGTCACGCAGGCCCTCATCGACCGGGTGAAGGCGTCGGGCTTCAAAACGATCCGCATCCCGGTCTCCTACCTGGGCAACATCGGGGCCGGCCCGAACTACACGGTCAGCGCCGCCTGGCTGACCCGCGTCGCGGAAGTCGTCAACTACGCCTACAACCAGGGCCTGTACGTGCTGATCAACATGCACGGCGACGGCTACAAGGCGGTCACCGGCTCCTGGCTGATCTGCGACTCCTCCGACCAGACCACGATCAAGGACAAGTACCAGAAGGTCTGGCAGCAGATCGCGACGAAGTTCCAGAGCTACAACGAGCACCTGGTCTTCGAGTCCATGAACGAGGAGTTCGACGGGCAGTACGGCAACCCGACCTCGGCCTGCTACTCGAACATCAACGCCTACAACCAGATCTTCGTGGACACGGTCCGCAAGACCGGCGGCACCAACGCCTCGCGCTGGCTGCTGGTGCCGGGCTGGAACACCAACATCGAGTACACCGCGGGCAACTACGGCTTCGTGCTGCCCACCGACCAGTACCGGTCCACGTCCATCCCCAGCGCCGAGCAGCGACTGATGATCTCCGTCCACTACTACGACCCCTGGGACTTCGCGGGCCAGGAGGACGGCACCATCACGCAGTGGGGAGCGGCCGCGACGAATCCGGCGAAGAAGTCGACCTGGGGCCAGGAAGACTACATGGACACCATGCTGAAGAAGATGTACGACGCCTTCGTCACGCGCGGCTACCCGGTCTTCGTCGGTGAGTACGGCTCGATCGACAAGACAACCTACGACGCGGCCAGCAACACGTACCGCGTGAACTACGCGAAAGCCCTGGTGTCCACCGCCAAGAAGTACGGAGCGGCCACCGCCTACTGGGACAACGGCTACAACGGCCAGCACGGCTTCGGCCTGTTCAACCGCAGCTCCGCCACGGTGACCCAGCAGGGCATCATCAGCGCGATCGTCACCGCCGCCGGCGGCAGTCAGCCGACCACCACACCCACCTCGGCGCCGACCAGCTCGCCCACTTCCTCGCCGACTTCCTCGCCGACGGCGGGCCCCAGCGGCACCTGCCGGGTCGTGAACGCGGTCAACGCGTGGAACACCGGCCTGACCAACACCATCACGATCACCAACACCGGTACGGCCGCCATCAACGGCTGGACCCTGACCTTCACCCTGCCCTCGGGGCAGACGATCGTCTCCGGCTGGAGCGCCACCTACACCCCGGCCAGCGGCACGGTGACCGCGACAAACGCCAGCTACAACGGCGCCCTGCCGGCCGGCGGCTCCACCTCCATCGGCTACCAGGCCAACCACACCGGCAACGCCGCCGCACCCACCACCGTCAAACTCAACGGCGCCACCTGCAGCTGACAGCACAACGACGAACGGCCCGCCCTGGTCGGGGCGGGCCGTTCGGTTCAGTGCGTCACTCCTCGGTGGTGGGAGCGGCTTCCAGGTCGTCCGGGACCGTCTCCGGGACCGCGCCGGCCTTTTCCGCGCCGCGGAAGACCAGCTTGGACTTCTCGATGTTGGACGGGTCGCCCTCGCAGTCCACCACGACGATCTGGCCGGCGCGCAGCTCGTTGAAGAGGATCTGCTCGGACAGGGTGTCCTCCAGATCGCGCTGGATCGTCCGGCGCAGCGGCCGGGCACCCAGGACCGGGTCGAAGCCCTTCTTCGCCAGGTACTTCTTGGCGTTGTCGGTCAGCTCCAGACCCATGTCCTTGTTCTTCAGCTGCCCCTCGATCCGGGCGGTGAAGATGTCCACGATCTGCAGGATCTCTTCCTGACGCAGCTGGTGGAAGACGATCGTGTCGTCGATACGGTTCAGGAACTCCGGGCGGAAGTGCTGCTTCAGCTCGTCGTTGACCTTGACCTTCATCCGGTC
>NZ_LLZH01000286.1:0-74588 GCF_001509495.1 Actinoplanes awajinensis subsp. mycoplanecinus
CGCCCAGGGGTGCCTCACGGCCACTGAGACACCCCCCACCACCAGCCCACGACTCGCGGCTGGCGCCCAGGGGTGCCTCACGGCCACTGAGACACCCCCGACCTCCCGGCTGGCGCCCGTAGAAGAGGTGGGTGGCTCGGGGCGTACACAAAAGGAGCGCAACCAGAAGGTTGCGCTCCTTTTCGCCTGGCCGAGGGCCGTCTCGCCCCCGGGCCGCGGCCGGTGTCATTCGCTGTCGGCGAGGATGGCGTACAGCTTGCGCTTCGTGTCGTTCAGGACCTCGAGCGCCTTGTCCCGCTGCTCCGGCGTGCCGGAGAAACCGACCTGCTTGAGCGCGCTGAAGATGCCTACCGCGGCGTCGCGGAAATCCTGCACCTGGTCCTTGGTGTCCTCGCCGAAGCGGTTCCACGGCGGGTTCTCCGCGGCGGTCTCGGCCTCGGGGCGGCCGTCCGCGGTGAGGCGGTAGCTCTTGCGGCCGCCGTCGGCGGTCGCCTCGATCAGGCCCTCGTCCTCCAGCAGCTGGAGGGTCGGGTAGATCGAGCCGGGGCTCGGGCGCCAGATGCCGTTGGTGCGGGCGTCCAGCTCCTGGATCATCTCGTAGCCGTGCATCGGGCGCTCCACCAGCAGCGCCAGGACGGCAGGCCGAACGTTGGGCCGGCCGCGGCCACCGCGACGGCCACCGCCGCCGCGCCCGCCGAACTCGCCCGGGCCGAAACCGCCGCCAGGGCCGCCGAAGCCACCGCCGGGGCCGCCAGGGCCGCCGAAGGGGAATCCGGGCGGGAAGCCGAACCCACGCATGCGATGTCCGCGATGTCCCTCATGTTGGAACCTCATGTCCTTCTCCGTTCTGTTGTCGATAGTTAGACGATATATCGGCAACGTGTCGGGCGCAAGGGTTTCTGAACTGATGGGGTTGCCGTGCGTGTCGGACGGCCCCGATCTGGCAATGTGGTAGCTGTGTTGACGGTGCCCATTCGCCAGCTCGGTGAGCCGGAGCGCGCGGCAGTCCAGCGGATCCTGGACGCCGACCCCTACGCGGGCGCGCAGATCGCCGAACGGGTCGCCGCCCACGGGCTGAACTGGTGGCGCTCGGACGGCCGGATCTACGGGTACGACCCCGGCCGCCGGGTCGAGTCGATCATCTGGTCCGGCGCGCACCTGGTCCCGGTGGGTGCCACGCCGCCGGCCGTCGCGGCGTTCGCCGACCTGCTCGGCTCCGAACCCCGGATCTGTTCGTCGATCATCGGGCGGGCCGAGGCGGTGCTCGACCTGTGGGACCGGCTGAGCGCGACCTGGGGTCCGGCCCGTGACGTGCGGCCGCATCAGCCGCTCCTGGTCACCGACCGGTCGCCGCTGGTGCCGGGTGATCCCGCGGTGCGCCTGGTCCGGCCGGGCGAGGTGGATCAGCTGTTCCCGGCCGCGGTGGCGATGTACACCGAGGAGGTCGGGGTGTCGCCGCTGCAGGACGACGGCGGGCGGGGCTACCGGCGGCGGATCTCCGAGCTGGTCAAGGGCAAGCGGGCGTACGCACGGTTCGTCGGCGACCAGGTGATCTTCAAGGCCGAGCTGGCGATCATCACGCGGCGGACCACGCAGGTGCAGGGCGTGTGGGTCCATCCGGAATACCGCGGGCGGGGCATCGCGACCGCGGCCATGACGGCGGTGGTGAACGACGCGCTGCGCCGGGTCGCTCCGACGGTGAGCCTCTACGTGAACGACTACAACACCGCGGCCCAGCGGGTCTACCAGCGCTGCGGCTTCGTCTCCGCGGGAGCGTTCGCGACAGTGCTCTTCTAAGTCCTCCAGCGGAGCGAGAAAGACGCCGCGAAAAGGAAGCAAGACGGGGCCAGACACCGCGAAACCAGAAGCACGGCCGAGACGACACCGCGAAGCAAGAGCAGAAGGCCCCGGGAATCCCGGGGCCTTCTCACAACAGAGCAAAAAGCCGACTCAGTGCACCGTGACAACCGGCCCCGGGAGCAGCTCGCGCAGCTCCTCCGGCAGCTCGGCGCCCATCTCGTCGGCGAGGCGCAGCGCCTCCTCGACCAGCGTCTCCACGATGATCCCCTCGGGCACGGTCTTGATGACCTTGCCCTTGACGAAGATCTGGCCCTTGCCGTTGCCGGACGCCACCCCGAGGTCGGCCTCCCGAGCCTCGCCCGGCCCGTTCACCACGCAGCCCATCACGGCCACCCGCAGCGGCACCGGGAACCCCTCGAGCGCTGCGGTGACCTGCTCGGCGAGGGTGTAGACGTCGACCTGGGCGCGGCCGCAGGACGGGCAGGAGACGATCTCCAGGCCGCGCTCGCGCAGGCCCAGCGACTCCAGGATCTGGTTGCCGACCTTGATCTCCTCGACCGGCGGGGCGGAGAGCGAGACCCGGATGGTGTCGCCGATGCCCTCGGCGAGCAGGGCACCGAACGCCACGGCCGACTTGATCGTGCCCTGGAACGACGGGCCGGCCTCGGTCACACCCAGGTGCAGCGGGTAGTCGCACTGCTCGGCGAGCTGCCGGTATGCCCGGATCATGACGACCGGGTCGTTGTGCTTGACCGAGATCTTGATGTCCCGGAAGCCGTGCTCCTCGAACAACGAGCACTCCCAGAGCGCCGACTCGACCAGCGCCTCGGCGGTGGCCTTGCCGTACTTCTCCAGCAGCCGCTTGTCCAGCGATCCGGCGTTGACGCCGATCCGGATCGGGATGCCGGCGTCGCCGGCCGCCTTCGCGATCTCCTTGACCTTGTCGTCGAACTGCCGGATGTTGCCCGGGTTGACCCGGACCGCCGCGCAGCCCGCGTCGATCGCGGCGAACACGTACTTCGGCTGGAAGTGGATGTCGGCGATCACCGGGATCTGTGACTTCCTGGCGATCGCGGGCAGCGCCTCGACGTCGTCCTGGGACGGCACCGCGACCCGGACGATCTGGCAGCCGGACGCGGTCAGCTCGGCGATCTGCTGCAGCGTCGCGTTGATGTCGGAGGTGAGCGTGGTGGTCATCGACTGGACGCTGACCGGGGCGCCGCCACCGACCAGGACGCCACCGACGTTGATCTGCCGGCTCTTCCGGCGCGGGGCCAGCGGCGGCGGGGGCAGGGCCGGCATTCCGAGACTGATCGCAGTCATCTCACTACTCACTTGAAGATCGTAATCGGGTTGATGATGTCGGCGGTCGCGGTCAACAGGGTGAACGCGCCGCCTATCAGGATGACCGCGTAGGTCAACGGCATCAGCTTGTAGTAGTCGACACGCCCGGGATCGGGACGGCGAAGTCGCTGGTAGAGCCAGGAGCGGACCTTCTCGTACCAGGCGATGGCGATGTGGCCACCGTCCAGCGGGAGCAGGGGCAGCAGGTTGAACAGGCCGATGAAGACGTTGAGCGAGATGAAGATCTGCCAGAAGATCTCCGGTACGCCCTTCTCGATCGCCTCGCCACCGAGCCGGCTCGCCCCGATCACACTGATCGGGGTGTCCGGGTCACGCTCGTCGCCGACGATCGAATTCCACAGGGCGGGGATCTTCTGCGGGATCCGGGCCATCGCCTTGAACGAGTTCTCGACGAGGTACCACCCGTACTCGCCGGACGCCTTGACGCCGCCGGCCGGGCTCGACTTGATCACGTACGGCTGGTCGGTGTCCCAGCTCAGGCCGGCGACCGAGACGGTGGAGGTCTTGCCCTTCGGGTCGTCGAGGGGCGCCCGCTCGTCGCTGATCAGCTTGACCGTGGTGGTGCGGGTCTGGCCGTCGCGCACGTACTCGAAAGGGGTGTCGCCGGGCTGGGACGCCCGGATCGTGGAGGTGAGCTCACCCCACGTGGAGACCGGGGTGGTGCCGACCTTGGTGATCCGGTCCAGGCTCTGCAGGCCGGCGGCGGCGGCCGGTGCCGGCACCGCGCCGTTCACGCCGGGCACGCAGTTCTGGCTCGCGGCGGTCTGTGTCGCCTTGTCCAGGGTGGTGAACACCGACTGCAGCTGGTAGCAGTCGCCGACCCCGATGATCGCCGGGGAGGCGGCCCGCTGCGCGTCGGTCTGCGGGATGTCGATGTTGGGCAGGCCGACCGAGATGGCCATCACCCACGCGCCGGCCAGGGCCAGCATGAAGTGGGTGATCGAGCCGGCGGACATCACGATCGTCCGCTTCCAGACCGGGAACCGCCACATCGCGCGGTGCTGGTCCTCCGGCGCCACGTCGTCGTCCTGCGGCGTCATCCCGACGATCTTGCAGAAGCCGCCGAGCGGGATGGCCTTGAGGCCGTACTCGGTCTCGCCGCGCTTGAACGAGAAGATCGTCGGCCCGAAGCCGACGAAATACTGGGTCACCTTCATGCCCAGGCGTTTGCCAGTGATCATGTGACCCAGCTCGTGCAGGCTCACCGAGATCAGGATGGTCAGCGCGAACGCCGCCGCACCAAGCCAGAACAGCATCAGGCTCCTTCAGCCACAGTCGCGATCGTCCGCTGCGCTTGGGCGCGCGCCCATGCCTCCGCGGCCAGCACGTCATCGACGGTACCCGGCTCCGCGAAATCCGGGGCCGCGCCGAGTACCCGCTCCAGGGTGTCGACGATGCCCAGAAAAGGTAGCCGACCGGCGACGAAAGCGGCCACACACTCTTCGTTCGCGGCGTTGAAGATCGCCGGACGGCAGCGCCCGGTCCGGCCGGCCTCCTTGGCCAGCTCGACCGCCGGGAACGCCTCGTTGTCCAGCGGGCGCAGCTCCCAGTTGTGCGCGAGGGTCCAGTCCACCCCGGCGGCCGCCGCCGGCACCCGGTCCGGCCAGGCCAGCGCGAGCGCGATCGGCAGCCGCATGTCCGGCGGGCTGGCCTGCGCCAGCGTCGACCCGTCGGTGAACTCGACGAGCGAGTGCAGCACCGACTGCGGGTGGACCATCACCTCGATGTCGTCGTACGACACCCCGAACAGCTCATGCGCCTCGATCACCTCGAGCGCCTTGTTCACCATCGTCGCCGAGTTGATCGTCACGACCGGGCCCATGTCCCAGGTCGGGTGCTTGAGCGCCTCCTCCGGGGTGACGTTCGTCAACTCCTGCCGCCGGCGGTCCCGGAACGCGCCCCCGCTGGCGGTCAGCACCAGCCGGCGCACCTCGTCGGCCCGTCCGCCGCGCAGGCACTGGGCCAGCGCGGAGTGCTCGGAGTCGACCGGGACGATCTGCCCTTCCTTGGCGATCCTCCGGACCAGCGGCCCGCCCGCGACGAGGGACTCCTTGTTGGCCAGGGCGAGGATCCGGCCGGACTCCAGCGCGGCCAGCGTCGGCGCCAGCCCGAGACTGCCGACCACCCCGTTGAGCACCACGTCACCGGGCCAGCGGGCCAGCTCGGTCATCGCGTCCGGACCGGCCACGATCTTGGGGAGTTTGAAGTCGCCGGACGACCAGCCACGCTTCTGCGCCTCGGCATAAAAAGCCAACTGCAGATCTTGTACGACCGAGGAGCGGGCGACCCCGACCACCTCGACGCCGAACTCCAGCGCCTGGGCGGCGAGCAGCCCGACGTTGCCGCCACCGGCACCGAGAGCGACCACCCGGAAGCGCTCCGGGTTGCGCCGCACGATGTCGAGGGCCTGGGTGCCGATGGATCCGGTGGAGCCGAGCAGGACGAGGTCTCGCATGCCGCCCATCTTCCTAGACGCCCGATCCACGGGTGAGCGCGGGACGCCGTCTGGGTACCAGGAGCGCGTGCCGATCAAGCTGTTCCGACTGTTGCGTGGGCGCGACCTCGCCCTGCACGCCGCCGCGGTGACCTTCTACAGCGGGATCGCGGTCGTCCCGGTCGCCCTGCTCGCCATCTGGCTGACCGGGCTGGTGGCCGGGGCCGACCGGGTCCGGCGGCTGACCGGCCGGACCATCGCGGCCCTGCCCGACCAGATCGGGGCGCCCCACGCGCTGTCCGTGCTGATCGAGGCGGGCCTGCACCTGACACCGCTGTTCGCGCTGGCCAGCCTGCTCCCGGCCACCCTGTACGGCGAGGGCCTGCGCCGGGCGTTCGTCTCGCTGCGCCGCCCCGGCGAGTCGCTGGTCGGCTGGCGCGGCCGGGTGCTCTGGCTGCCGCTGCTGGCCGCCGCGCCGGCGCTGCTGCTCTCGCTGTTCCTGGCCCTGCCCACCACCAGCGCCCTGTGGATCCGCGGCGGCTGGTGGTCGGTGCTGGGCGTGGTGCTGTCCTTCCTGGCCGCCTGGCTGGTGCTCACCCCGGTGGTGATCTGGGTGTTCCGCTACGTCGCGCCGGGCCGGCCGCCGTGGCTGCCGACCGTGCTGATCGGCTCGTTCACCGCCGCCAACCTGTCCGGCTTCCTGCACGGGTTCGTGCTGTTCTGCTCGCTGCCGCTGAACCTGGGCGCGCCGTTCGGCGGATTCGACATGATCGGCGGGGTGGTGGCGGTCGGCCTGTGGCTCTACCTGTTCCACACGATCGTCCTGGTCGGCTTCGCCGTGACGCACGCCGTCAAGCCGGACGCAACCGACGTTTCGCCCGACAGCAGGTGACCGGAACGCGAGGTAGCGTCGATCCACATGACCCCCCTTCCCGACCGCGCTGACGTGGTGATCATCGGAGCCGGTCACAACGGCCTGGTCTCCGCGATCATGCTGGCCCGCGCCGGGCTCGACGTCGTCGTGCTCGAGGCGGCCGGAGTGCTCGGCGGCGCGACCCGCACCGAGCACCCGTTCGCCGAGGTCCCCGGACTCGGCCAGTCCACCGGTTCGTACCTGCTCGGCCTGATGCCGCCGGAGCTGCTGCGCACGCTCGACGTCGACATCCCGATGCTGCGCCGCGATCCGCACTACTTCCTGCCGACGCCCGGCCCGGCCGGCTCGCCGTACCTGCTGTTCGGCCGGGACCGGCAGGCCACCCGGCAGCAGCTGGAGACGTTCTTCTCGGCCCGGGACGCGGCCGCCGACGAGGCCCTGGCCGTGGAGATCGGCGCGTTGCGCGCCGACCTGGCCCCGGCCTGGCTGGAGGAGCCGGCGTCGGTCGAGGCGATCGCCGACCGGCACATCCGCCCGCAGCTGCAGAGCACGTTCCTCGACCTGGTGCGCGGCTCGGTCACCGACTACCTGGCCCGGTTCGGCTTCAAGAGCGAGCTGCTGACCAGCATGTACGCGGTCACCGACGGCCTGTCCGGGCTGACCGCGGGCCCGGACGACCCGGGCACCGGGCACAACTTCCTGGTGCACAACATGTGCCGGCTGCCCGGCGCGGACGGCACCTGGCTGATCGCCGAGGGCGGGATGGGCACGGTCTCCCGGGTCTTCGCCGACGCGGCGCGGGCGGCCGGCGCGAAGCTGTTCACCGATGCCGAGGTGACCTCGGTGACGATCGACGGCGGCGCGGCCAGCGGGGTGGTGCTGGCCGACGGGCGGACGATCGGCGCCCGGGTGGTGCTCGGCAGCTGCGATCCGTACCGGCTGATGTCGCTGGTGCCGGACGGCACGCTACCCGCCGCGCTGACCTCGCGGATGGCCGCGGTGAAACGGCCCGGCAGCACCCTCAAGATCAACCTCGCGCTGCGGGACCTGCCCACGTTCAGCTGCCTGCCGGCCGGGGCACCGTCGCCGTTCGGGTCGACGATCCACCTGCTGCCCAGCGCCGGCGACTCGCCGATGGCCGCGCTGCGCGCCATGTGGGCCGACGTACAGGCCGGGAAGCTGCCCGACGAGCCGACCATCGAGTGGTATGTGCACACCACTGTCGACCCGTCGCTGCGGGACGCCGCGGGCCACCACTCGTCCGCGCTGTTCGTGCAGTCGGTGCCGTTCCAGCCGGCCGGCTCGTCCTGGGACGCGGAACTCCCGGCGTACGTGGACCGTCTGCTGGCGATCTGCGACCGCTACGCGCCGGGCACGTCCGACCTGGTCGCGGACGTGTTCGCGCTCACCCCGCCGGGCATCGAGGAGCACTTCGGGATCACCGGCGGGCACATCCACCACGTGGACAACACGGTCGCCTTCGACCAGCGGATGCCGTATTTCACCGGCGTCGACGGGCTCTACGCGGGCTCGGCCGGCACCCACCCGGCGGGCAGTGTGATCGGCGCCGCCGGCCACAACGTCGCGGTGCGCATCCTCAAAGACCTTTAAGACCCTTTTTGTGTACGACGGGGAGCCCCGATCCGGAGCTCCCCGCCGTACCAAAAAAGGTCTTAGGGGTTGTCGGTCTTGTTGGCGCGGATCTTGTGACCGACACCGGTCAGGCAGCGGCCGCTCGGCAGGTCGAACTTCCAGCCGTGCAGCTGGCAGGTCAGCACGTTGCCGTCGAGCACACCGAAGCGGGACAGGTCGGCCTTGAGGTGCGGGCATCGGCGCTGCACGGTCCAGTCGCCGAACTGGATGTCCTCGGCGTCGACCGACTTCTCGTGCTCGTCGTACCAGCCCTCCGCGTACTGCAGACGCTCCTCGGAGAGGCACTTGAAGAACGCGTAGACGAACTCGTTGTACTGACCGATCCGGGCCGCGGCGAAGCGGCAGGACAGGAACAGCGAGTTGACCCAGTCACCCTCGTCGATGAAGATCAGGTGCTCGATCAGCGCGCGCCCGGTCTTGAAGCGGTAGCGGACCTTCTCGTCGGCATACGCCCGGACCTGCTTGCCCGGGAAGTCCACGACGATCGACTCGACGACCTCGCCGTCCGGCCCGAACGAGTCGGTCAGGTCGAAGCGGACCGGGCCGCCGACCCCGTTCGCCATGTAGATCGACTCTTCGAGCAGCGGCTCGATCCGCTTCTTCATGGCGCCCAGCACGTCGATCTCCGGGTGCCGCCAGGACGCCTTCTCGGCGGCGATGACCGGCGCCTTGCGCTCCCGCATCTCCTCGAGGTGGGCGGCCTTGTTGGCGAAGAACTCGTCGACCGGCATCGGGTGCGTGGTGGTCTGCGTCGCGCCGCCGTCGGAGAGCGTCGTCACGCTGCCGGGCAGCTGCACGACGGCGTTGGTGCCGCCGACCTTCGCGTACTCGGTCAGGAACACCGACTGGTCCGGGAAGATGTTGCCCTCGTCACCGTGGATGTCGTTGAACTGCCACAGCGAGTCGTCGAGGAAACACGGCGGGCCGGCGATCGGGAAGACGAAGTCGGCCTTCAGGTCGTCGATGTAGCGCCAGGTGCGGTCGAACTGCCGCTCCCGCTTCTGCTTGCCGAACGCGGTCTTCGCGTTCTCCGGCAGCTCGTAGACCATCGGGTACCAGATCGCGCCGGAGAACTGCAGCAGGTGCGCGTGCACCCGGCCCAGCTCGTTGAAGCGGACCAGGTCGGTCGGACGGGCGTCGTTCTGGTTCAGCACCCGGATGCCGTCGTGCTCCACCCAGAGCGACGAGTCGCCGATCGGGCCGTCGGTCGGGCTGATCAGCGCCTGGATCATCACCTTGAGCCCGCCGTCGAGCTCGTGCACCTCGTCGGACTTCGTCCGGAAGAAGCTGGTGAAGCCCAGGTCGCGCAGCTCGTCCTCGAGCTGGCTGGTCGGGTACTCCGGCAGCAGGACGGTGGCCTTCTTGCTGATGAAGCGCTTCAGGTGCTCCGCGTCGAAGTGGTCCCGGTGCAGGTGGGAGACGTAGAGGTAGTCGACGTCACCGAGGGTCTCCCAGTCGAGCTGGGAGTTGTCCGGGAACGGGAACCAGGAGGCGAAGTACGCCGGGTTCACCCACGGATCGCACAGAATGCTGCCCGCGGCGGTGTCGATCCGCATGCTCGCATGACCGGTGCCGGTGATCCGCACTTTGTCGCTCCTTCGTTCGGCGCCGTTGTGACCGCCTCGAAAGTACAGCCGGGTTGCCGGGTTCCGCCCGGCGACCCCGTGACAGACTGAGTGCCGACGTACCGAGCATCGACGAGGAGGACCGACGTGTCCGCGGAAGAACACCACGAGGTCTACGCTCCGGACCAGCTGAAGCCGACGAACCGTCGTCGGGCCCAGCGTGGCGCGATCATCTCGGCCGTGGTCCTGCTGATGTTTTTCTGGGGCAACCAGTCCGGCAACACCGAGAAGGTGTGGCTCGTCGTGATCGCGGTCCTGCTCGTCGCCACCGTGATCGGCGACGTGGTGCTGCGCAAGGCCGGCCTGCGGCCCAACGACTGACCCGTTCTCCACAGCACGAAAAAGGGGCCCCGCTCAGCGGGACCCCTTTTTTGACACGTGTTACCGGTGGCGCAGCAGGATGTCCTTGACCTGGCGCAGCGCCGCGTCGACCTCGGCCTCGAAATACCCGTTCGGCACCAGGCCGAACTGCAGCATGTCCAGGTCGTTCTCGTTCACCGGCATCGGGCCACGCCCGGTCATCGCCTGCAGGATGCCCTCGAACAGCCGGTCGACCTGCATCGGGTCGTACCCGCTGCCGAACCGTCGCGGCTGGAACGTGCGACGCAACTGGTCCACCAGGTAGAGCTCGCCGCCCGGCTCGCCGATCGGCGGGCCCAGGTGCGACTGCTGCTGCGGCGGCGGGGGCTGCTGCTGGCCGTACCCGGCGGGCGGGCCGCTCATCGGAGCGCCCTGCGGCGGCCCGGGCGGCTGCATCGGGCCACCCATCGGGGGACCGGGCGGCATCTGCTGGCCGCCGTACCCCCGCGGGTCACGCTCGCGCTCCGGCATCCGGATCTCGGCGGTCATGTCGGTCCGGCCGTGCCGGCCCGGCTCGAAGCCGCCGAACGAGGTGGGCTCGTCGTACGCGCTCTGGTCGTACTGCGCGTTGCGCTGCGGCAACTGGGGCTGCTGCGGCTGCGGAGGCAGCTGCTGCTGCTGCTGACCGCCGTACGAGGTGGGCTCGTCGTACCGGCCGTACTGGTCGGGCGGGGGCATCTGGGGGCGCTGCGGCATCTGCGGCGGCATGCCCCGGTCGTCCCGGACCGGGGCGGGGATCCGCTCGGTCTGCGCCATACCGGGGTTGCTCATGCCGGGGTTGCCGAACTGCTGACCCTGACCGCCGAACTGCTGGCCCTGGCCCTGACCGGGGCCCGGACCGCCGAACTGCTGACCCTGGCCCGGACCGCCGAACTGCTGGCCCTGACCGGGACCGCCGCCCGGAACGCCCATGCCGGCGCCGGCCATCCCGTTGCGCGGCATGCCGCTGCCCGGGCCGCCGGAGAGCGCGGGCGGGCCGCTCGGCTGCCCGATCGGACCGGACCGGTCGAGGGAGCCACGGTCGATCGCACCGGACCGGTCGGCCGACAGGCCACCACGCATCGAGTCACGCATCGGGTCGACCGGACGGCCGCCCCGCTCCTCGAACTCGGCGAGCTGACGCTCGACCCGGTCGAGGTGCAGGTCCACCTGCCACTCGTCGTAGCCGCCGAAGCGCACCCGGAAGACGACGTCGTGCACTTCCTGAGCGGCGACCGGCGGACCGGCCTGCTCGCCGGCCAGGGTCGCCTCGACCCGGTCCAGGAAGGCGTCGACCTCGTCGACCTTGTAGCCCCGGCGCAGCGCACGCCGCCGGAAACGCTGTCCCTGACTCGTCACAACGTCTCCCACTCCGCTCGCTGGGACCTACGCCCAGTCACTGTGCCACCTCCGCGTCGGCTGCGACGCCGTCTGCGCCTGCCTGCGTCAACTCCCCCGCGGCCAGCTGGCCGCAGGCGCCGTCGATCTCCCGGCCGCGGGTGTCGCGCACCGTTGTCTCCACACCGGCCGCGAGCAGCCGCCGGACGAACTCCCGCTCGACCGGCTTCGGGCTGGCATCCCACTTGCTGCCCGGGGTCGGGTTCAGCGGGATGAGGTTCACATGGGCCAGCTTGCCGTGCAGTAGGCGGCCAAGCAGGTCGGCACGCCAGGGCTGATCGTTTACGTCCCTGATCAGGGCGTATTCGATGGAGACCCGACGGCCGGTCTGCGCCGCGTAGTCGAACGCGGCATCGAGCACCTCGGCCACCTTCCAACGCTGGTTGACGGGCACAAGCTCATCGCGCAGATCATCATCGGGGGCGTGCAGTGACAACGCAAGAGTCACTGAGAGCTGTTCGGCGATCAACCGGCGCATTGCGGGCACCAAACCCACCGTGGACACCGTGATGTGCCGTTGTGAAAGTCCGAGACCCTCCGGAGCAGGGGTTGTCAGGCGGCGGACCGCCTCGATCACCCGGGGATAGTTGGCCAGCGGCTCACCCATCCCCATGAAGACCACCCGGGACAACCGGGGCGGTGAACCGGTGACCACACCGGAGGCGGCCACCCCGGCCAGATAGACGCACTGGTCGACGATCTCGGCCACCGAGAGGTTGCGGGTCAGGCCCTGCTGGCCGGTCGCGCAGAACGGGCAGGCCATCCCGCAGCCGGCCTGGCTGGAGACACAGGCCGTCACCCGGTTCGAATACCCCATCAGCACGCTCTCGACCAGAGCGCCGTCGTGCAGCTTCCACAGCGTCTTACGGGTCGCGCCGTCGTCGCAGTCCTGCTCCCGGATCGGGGTCAGCAGGGTGGGCAGCAGATCGGCGGTGATCCGGTCACGCGAGGCGGCGGGGAGATCCGTCATCGCCGAGGCGTCGCGGACGAACCTGCCGAAGTAGTGGGTGGAGAGCTGCTTGGCCCGGAACGTCGGCTCGCCCAGGGCGGCGACGGCCGCCTTGCGCGCGTCGAGGTCGAGATCCGCCAGGTGGCGCGGGGGCATGCTGGGACGGCGGCGAGTGATGACCGCGTCGGGCTTGTCGGGACTGATCGGGATGACCGGAAGAATCGTCATGGCGTATCCAGTCTCCCACGCTCGCTGAGTACGTCGCCCATAGCTAGTTCGGCGCGATGATCGCGAAGAGCAGGTAGGCCGTGGGGACCGCGAAGAGGATGGAGTCCAACCGGTCCATCAGCCCACCATGGCCGGGCAGCAGGTTGCTCATGTCCTTCACGCGGAGGTCCCGCTTCAGCATCGACTCGAACAGGTCGCCGAGAACCGCGACCACCGAGATCACCGCGCCGAACAGGAGGCCGTAGTAGACCGGCACCTCCATCAGGAAGAACAGCAACGCGCCGCTGCCGATCGCGGCCGCCGTGACCGAGCCGGCGAAGCCCTCCCAGGACTTCTTCGGGCTGATCTTCGGGGCCATCGGGGTCTTGCCGAAGAAGACGCCGGCCGCGTAACCACCGGTGTCCGAGAGCACCACGGCGACGACGGTGGCGAGCACCCGCCACTGCCCGTCGTCCTCCGGCCGGACCAGCATCGCGGCGAAGCTGAGCAGGAACGGCACGTAGACGGCGATCAGCGTGATCGCGGTGAAGTCGCGGCGCACCGCCTGCACACCGTCGGCGAGACGCCAGAGGGCCGCGGCGCCGATCGTGGCGACCAGGCCGAGGGTGAGCGCGTCGGTGCCCTCGTACCAGGCCAGGCCGGTCATCACCACGGTGCCGGCGATCAGCGGGACCAGCGGCGGGCGGGCGCCGGTCACGGTCAGCGCGCGGGCGGTCTCCCAGACCCCGACGGCTGCCGCCACGACCACCACGCCCAGCAGGGCCGGCGGCCAGACCAGCAGCGACGCCAGGACGACCAGGCCCAGGCTGAGCCCGACCGCGATGGCGGCGGGCAGGTTGCGCCCGGCCCGGCTCTTGCCCTGCTCACCCTGGCCACGGCCGGCACGACGCCGGCCCTTGACCCGTTTGCCGGCCGGCGGCTCGAGCGGGCCGTCCGGCGCGGTCATCGGAGCGGGCCGCTCGTCCACGTGCCGGACCGGGTCCGGGTAGGCCTGCGCGGCGGGACTGCGCCGGTGCTCGGCATACGGATCCTCCGGGGTGGCGGGGGTGCGATGGGCGTACGACGCCGGCACGCTGGTGTCGTCGCCGGAGGCCTGCCCGGCACGCGGATCGAGGTAGGACATCAGACTTCGAGCAGCTCGGCTTCCTTGTGCTTGAGAAGCTCGTCGATCACCGCGACGTACCGGTGGGTGACGTCGTCGAGCTCCTTCTCGCCGCGACGGCCGTCATCTTCCCCGGCCTCGCCGTCCTTGACCAGCTTGTCGATCTGATCCTTGGCCTTGCGGCGCACGTTGCGGATCGCGACCCGGCTCTCCTCGGACTTGCCGCGCGCCACCTTGATCATCTCGCGACGACGTTCCTCGGTCATCTGCGGGAGGTGGATGCGCAGCTGGGTGCCCTCGTTGTTCGGGTTGACCCCGAGGTCCGAGTCGCGGATGGCCCGCTCGATCGGGCCGAGCTGGGTACCGTCGTACGGCTTGACGATGACCATGCGCGGCTCCGGAACACCGACCGAGGCCATCTGGGTCACCGGGGTGGGCGCGCCGTAGTAGTCCACCATGATCTTCGAGAACATCGCCGGAGTCGCCCGGCCGGTACGGATGGCGGCGAACTCCTCCTTGGCGTGCTCGACCGCGCTTTCCATCTTCTCTTCGGCCTCGAAGAGGGTTTCCTCGATCACCGGCTCTTCTCGCCTCCTTGCTGGCTTCGGTGGTGCGGGATGTGGGGACGTCCGCGGGTCAGCGAGCTCACGCGGTGATCAGGGTGCCGATCTTCTCGCCGGCACACGCGCGCACGATGGTGTCGTCACCGTCGGCGCCGAACACCAGCATCGGGAGCTTGTTCTCCTCGCAGAGGCTGAACGCGGCCTGGTCGGCCACCCGCAGCCCGCGCTGGAGGATCTCCTGGAAGGTGATGTTGTCCAGCTTGCGCGCGTCCGGGTCGACCCGCGGGTCGGCGGTGTACACCCCGTCGACGCCGTTCTTGCTCATCAGCACCATGTCCGCGTGGATCTCCAGCGCACGCTGAGCGGTCACCGTGTCGGTGGAGAAGTACGGCATGCCGGCCCCGGCGCCGAAGATCACGACGCGGCCCTTCTCCAGGTGCCGGATCGCCCGGAGCGGGATGTACGGCTCGGCGACCTGTGCCATGTGAATGGCCGTCTGCACCCGGGTCTCGATGCCCTCCTTCTCCAGGAAGTCCTGGAGAGCGAGGCAGTTCATCACCGTCCCGAGCATGCCCATGTAATCCGCGCGGTTCCGGTCCATGCCACGCTTCTGCAGCTCGGCGCCCCGGAAGAAGTTGCCGCCACCGACGACCACGGCCACCTGGATACCCCGCTGGTTGACCGTGGCGATCTGCCTGGCCAGCGCGGACACCACGTCGGGGTCGACGCCGACGGCGCCGCCACCGAAAACCTCGCCGGACAGCTTCAGCACCACCCGGCGCGGCCGCATGGTCGGCGGGTTCGGATCGTCCACCGCGGCGGACTGTTCGGTCACCATCGTCATGAGACCCGCCTTCCCTTCACTTTCTGCAGGAGACCTTATGCGACCGGGAGGCCGGACGCTCAATCGCGTGACCGACCTCCCGTGCCATAACTTGTGGTGCCTTACTCCTGGCCGACCTCGTACCGGACGAACCGGGTGATCTCGATACCGGCCTCGGAGGCGATCTGCTTGACCGTCTTCTTGTTGTCGACGACCGAAGCCTGCTCGAGCAGGACGTAGTCCTTGAAGAAGGAGTTCACCCGGCCGTCAACGATCTTCGTGATGGCCTGCTCGGGCTTGCCCTCCTCGCGAGCGGTCTGCTCGGCGATCCGGCGCTCCGACTCGACGACCTCGGCGGGGACGTCCTCGCGGGTCAGGTACTTCGGCCGCATCGCGGCGGCCTGCATGCCGATGCCACGGGCGTCCGCGTCGGCAGCCTCGTCGTTCTTGCCCGAGTACTCGACCAGAACGCCGACCTGCGGCGGCAGGTCCTGCGCCTTGCGGTGCAGGTAGATCGCCACGGTGCCGTCGAGGATCGTGAAGCGGTTCACCACGATCTTCTCACCGATCTTGGCGGCGTACTCCTGAACGGTGTCGGCGACGGTCTTGCCGTCCTCCAGCGTCGCAGCGAGCAGCGCGGCGGCGTCGGCGATCTTGTTGGCCGCGCCGAACTCGACGAAGCGCTGACCCAGCGCGACGAAGTCCGGGGTCTTGGCGACGAAGTCGGTCTCACAGTTCAGCTCGAGCAGAGCCCCACCGGAGTGGCTGACGATGCCGTTGGCCGCGGTCCGACCGGCACGCTTACCGACGTCCTTGGCACCCTTGATGCGCAGGAACTCGACGGCCTTGTCGAAGTCGCCCTCGGACTCCTCGAGCGCCTTCTTGCAGTCCATCATGCCGGCACCGGTGAGTTCGCGGAGCTTCTTCACGTCCGCGGCGGTGTAGTTAGCCATGACTCTTCTCTCGATGTCAGTCGGGATTCGGCCGCCGTCACCGGCAAGTGACGGCGGCCGGAAGCACGTCGGTTGACTTACTCGGCGGGGACGGCGGCCGGAGCAGCGGCGACCGGCTCAGCGGCCGGCTCGGCAGCAGCGGGCTCGGCGGCAACCGGCTCAGCAGCGGCGACGGCGGCGACAGCAGCGGCCGGCTCAGCGGCGGCGGGCTCGTCGGCCTTCTTCTCGGCACCCTCGTAGAGGTCCCGCTCCCACTCGGGCAGCGGCTCTCCGGCGGCGACGGCGCCGGCCTCGGGCTTGGCGTCCGCGTCACCGCGGTTGCGGCCGGAGCGCTGGATCAGACCGTCGGCGACCGCGGTCGCGATGACCCGGGTCAGCAGCTCGGCCGAGCGGATCGCGTCGTCGTTGCCCGGGATCGGGAAGTCGACCTCGTCCGGGTCACAGTTGGTGTCCAGCACCGCGATGACCGGGATGCCCAGCTTGCGGGCCTCGTCGACGGCGATGTGCTCCTTCTTGGTGTCCACGACCCAGATCGCCGACGGCGTCTTGGTCATGTCACGGAGGCCACCGAGCGTCTTGGTGAGCTTGGTCTTCTCGCGGAAGAGCTGGAGGGTCTCCTTCTTGGTGTAACCCGCGGCAGTGCCGGTCAGGTCACCCAGAGCCTCAAGCTCCTTCATGCGCTGCAGACGCTTGTACACCGTCTGGAAGTTGGTCAGCATGCCGCCGAGCCAGCGGTGGTTCACGTACGGCTGGCCGACCCGCGTCGCCTGCTCGGCGATGGCCTCCTGAGCCTGCTTCTTGGTGCCGACGAAGAGGATGTGACCACCCTCGGCGACGGTGCCCCGCACGAAGGCGTACGCCTTCTCGATGTACTCGAGAGTCTGGCGCAGGTCGATGATGTAGATACCGTTGCGCTCGGTGAAGATGAAGCGCTTCATCTTCGGGTTCCAGCGGCGGGTCTGGTGCCCGAAGTGGACACCGCTCTCCAGCAGCTGACGCATGGTCACTACGGCCATGGTGGTGCTCCCTGATCTACCCTGGTTGTCACGCCCACCGGCGATGGGCGTCCTGGCGCCCGGTCAGCAGCCACAGTCGGACCCGAAAGATCTTCAGGACCAGGGAGGGCCGTCGCCGTCGGTCTTCGCTGAAGAAACAGCATGCAGACCTTCGGAGGGCGCGCGAGGTCGACCGCGTGGGCGGTCGCCGTCGTCCAGCATACGCCAACCCGCCGGGCGCTCTTCTGCTGGCCTTTCGCAGGGTCGCGTCGTCCCTTATCAGAGGGCTGTGTCGGCTTTCGTCAGGGCGCCGGGGCCGCTGCTGCCGGGCCGGCCGCTCATCCCCGCCAGGCTCACGGCCAAGCCGGCCGCTCAGCCCTTGTCAGGCCACGGCCAGGCCGGCGGCGAGCAGCAGGAGCACGCCGGCCGGGAGGTAGATCAGCGGCGCGCGCAGCCAGACGTCCCGGGTCGCCGGGCCACTGCCGGCCGCCGCGTTGCCGGCCGAGAACAGGCCGAACCCGGTGAGCGCCAGGCCCAGCGCCAACAGCACGGCGGGCACGATGCCCCGAGCGGTGGCATCGGCGGCGAAAGTCACTGTCATCAGCAATCGCAACACCGGGACGAACAGGACGAGCACCGCGACCGCGACGATCACCGAGGAGAGCGGACGGCGGACCGACGCCTTGCCGGGCTGCGGTACCGGTTGCTGGATCGGCTGCGGGACCGGCTGCGGCGCCGGCGGCAGCGCGGGCGGCGGGATCGTCGGATACTCCGGGCCGCGGATCGGGATGCGACCTGATTCGTACGGGCCACGCGGCTCCGGACCGGCCGGACGCTGCTCGGGCAGCCGCACGGCGCCGGTGTCGTGCCGTCCCTCGCCGAGCGCGTGCGCGCCTGTCGACTCCGCCTCGGGGTATCCCGGCGGGCCGCTGTACCGGCTTCCGGAATACCAGCTCGGGCCGGACTCGTCGGCGTATCGATGCTCCACGAATTCGCACCGTAGGCGACCCGGGCCGCCGATGCCACCGGTGAGCACTTATCACACCTGATCGGTGACCGTACGGGAATCCACAGTCACGCTGTGTCCACAGGCGGGTCCACTCCGGGTGGCCGGCCCTGCCACCGTCCGGCCTCATGACGACACAGCGACAGGCGATCGGGGCGTACGGCGAACGACTCGCCGCCCGGCACCTGGAGAACCGCGGGCTTCGGGTGCTGGCCCGCAACTGGCGGTGCTCCGACGGCGAGGTCGACCTGATCCTGCGGGACGGCGACGACGTGGTGTTCTGCGAGGTCAAAACGCGGCGGACGGCGACGTTCGGGCCACCGGCCGCCGCTGTCGACCCGCGCAAGGTGCGCAAACTACGGCTGCTCGCCGTCCGCTGGCTGGACGAGTCCGGGACACACGCCCGGCAGATCCGGTTCGACGTGGTCGAGGTGCTCCCGCAGCGACGCGGCGCCAGCCGGGTCGTGCACATCCGGGCGGCGTTCTGATGAGCTACGCCCGCGTGCTCTGTGTCGGCCTGGTCGGCGTGGCCGGCCGCCTGGTCGAGGTGGAGGCCGATCTCTCCGTCGGCCTGCCCGCCGTGGTGCTGACCGGCCTGCCGGACACCGCGCTGCACGAGGCCCGCGACCGGGTCCGGGCCGCCGTGGTCAACAGCGGGCGGGAGTGGCCGAACCGCCGGATCACCGTCAACCTGCTGCCGGCCGCGCTGCCCAAGCAGGGCAGCAGCTTCGACCTGGCGATCGCGGCGGCGCTGCTGGCCGGTGCCGGCGATCTGCCGGCCACCCCGCTGGAGGGCGTGGTGCTGCTCGGCGAGCTCGGGCTCGACGGTGCGGTCCGCCCGGTCCGCGGCGTGCTCCCGATGGTGGCCGCCGCCGCGCAGGCCGGGATCACCCGGGTGATCGTCCCGCTGGCCAACGCCCGGGAGGCGACGGTGGTGCCCGGCGTCACGGTCCGCGCCGTCGACTCGCTGCGCCGGCTCGTCGACTTCGTCCACGGCGCCGGTCGCCTGCTCGACCCGCCGCCGGAGTCACCGCACGCGCCCCGCTCCGGCCCCGACCTCGCCGACGTCTCCGGCCAGCAGCTCGGCCGGTACGCCCTGGAGATCGCCGCCGCCGGCGGTCACCACCTGGCGCTGCTCGGCCCGCCGGGCGCGGGCAAGACGATGCTCGCCGAACGCCTGCCGTCGATCCTCCCCGAGCTCGGCGACGAGGCCGCACTCGAGGTGACCGCGCTGCAGTCGATCGCCGGCGTCCTCCCGCCGGACAGCGGCCTGATCCGGCGCCCGCCGTTCCAGGCGCCGCACCACAGCTCCAGCCTGGCCTCCTTGATCGGAGGAGGGAGCGGGCTGGCCCGGCCGGGTGCGCTCTCCCTGGCTCACCAGGGGGTCTTGTTTCTCGACGAGGCACCGGAGATAGGACGAGCCACCCTGCAGGCGCTGCGCCAGCCGCTGGAGAACGGCCGGGTGGTGCTCGGCCGTGCCCGCGGCACCACCGAGTACCCGGCCCGGGTCCAGCTGGTGCTGGCGGCGAACCCGTGCCCGTGCGCCTCGACCGCCGGCGACACGAGCTGCACCTGCAGCCCGCTGGTCCGGCGGCGCTACCTGGGCCGGCTGTCCGGCCCGCTGCTGGACCGGATCGACATCCGGATCGACCTGCTGCCGATGCGGGCCGCGCAGCTGATGGCCACGGCGGGCCCGGCCGAGTCGTCGGCCGTCGTCGCCGCCCGGGTGGCCCGGGCCCGGACGGCGGCCGCACAGCGGTGGGCGGCGGACGGGTGGCGGCTCAACGCCGAGGTGCCGGGTCCGCAGTTGCGGCGTCCGCCGTGGTTGCTGCCGGGCCAGGACACCGCCGTGCTCCGGGAGGCCCTGGACCGGGGAAGGCTGTCGGCGCGGGGCTTCGACCGCGTGATCCGGCTGGCCTGGACGATCGCAGACCTGGACGGCCGTGAGCGCCCGGGCCGCGACGACGTCGCCGAAGCCCTGCAACTACGAACCGGCCGAGCCGGCCCCACAGCCGGACCACCTCGCTCCACCGCTGCCGCCCCTGCCGCGGCCTCGCCGGTTCACGACCGCTCACCCCGACCCGCCACCGCCCCCGCCGCGGCCTCGCCGGTGCAAGACAGCTCACCCCGACCCGCCACCACCGCGGCCTCGCCGGATCAAGACAGCTCACCCCGACCCGCCACCACCGCAGCCTCGCCGGATCGGGACGGCTCGCCCCGGGCCGCCGCCGGGTCCGCCGAGGTCATCGTGCCTGCTGGCAGCGCGTCCGCGTCCGGTTCCGGTTCCGGTTCTCCGGACGGCTCCGCGGCCGCCGGATCGGCGGTGCCGCGATGAACGGGCCGGGCAGCGACGCCGACCGGGCCGCCCGGGTCGCCCTCACCTGGCTGGCCGAACCCGGCAACCGGGCGGTCTGGACGATGGTCCAGCGAGGCGGCGCGGAGGCCACCCTGGACCGCCTGATCGCCGGGGACATCCCGGACGGTCCACTGCGGTCCGCGGTAGCCGCCCGCTCCCGGGCCGACGACCCGCGCCGGGCGGCCGAGATCGCGCTACGGCTCGGCGACGAGGTCGGCGCCCGGCTGGTCGTCCCGGCCGACCCGGAGTGGCCGGCCCGGGTGAGCGCGCTGGCCACGCTGGAGACCGACACCGCCGGGCGGGTCAATCAGGACACCCGGCCGCCGCTCTGCTTCTGGGTCCTCGGGTCGCTGCCGCTCGGCGCGACGCTGGATCGATCGGTCGCGATCGTCGGGGCGAGGGCCGCTACCGGGTACGGCGTGCACGTGACCAGCACCCTGGCCTACGACCTGGCCGAACGGGGCTGGACGGTGGTATCCGGCGGGGCGTTCGGCATCGACGCGGCGGCACACCACGGTGCACTCGCCGCGGACGGACTGACCGTGTCGGTGCTGGCCTGCGGGGTGGACCGGCCGTACCCGGTGAGCAACGCGGCACTGTTCGCGCGGATCGCCGAGCGGGGGCTGCTGATCAGCGAGTGGCCGCCGGCCGCCGAGCCGTTCCGGCACCGGTTCCTGATCCGGAACCGGGTGATCGCGGCGGCCACCGCGGGCACCGTCGTGGTGGAGGCCGCAGCCCGCAGCGGCGCCACCCAGACGATGAGCCGGGTGCTGGCCCTGAACCGGCCCGCCATGGTGGTGCCCGGGCCGGTGACCTCGGCGATGTCGGTCGGCTGCCACGAGCTGTTGCGAGCCCACCCGGCCACCCGGCCGGTCTGTTCGGCCCACGACGTACTGCAGGAGGTCGGCCGGATCGGCGAATATCTGGAACCGCCGCCGCGCGGCCAGGAACGCGTCCGGGACCGCCTCGACGAGGAGTCCGCGCTGATCCTGGAGGCATTCCCCCGGCGCGGCCCGGCCACACCGGAGGAACTGGCGGCAACGGCAAGGCTCGATTTGCGTACGGTCCTACGCCGCCTGACCCTGCTGGAAGCCACCGGACTGGTCATCCGCACGGAGTCAGGAATAACGCTGGCCCCCCGAAAACCCTGACCCCCAGCCCCGCCCCGCGCAGCCCCACCCTCCCAAACTCCCCACACAAAGCCGCCTCAAGCATTGCGTGGGGACTTTGGGTGCGCATCGCGCCGAATCTCCACACGCAAGACCGCCTCAAGCGTTACGTGGGGAATTTAGGCGCGGAGCGCACCAAAACTCCACACACAAAGCCGCTCCAAGCGTTACGTGGGGACTTTGGGTGCGCATCGCGCCGAAACTCCACACGCAAGACCGCCTCAAGCGTTACGTGGGGAATTTGGGCGCGGAACGCACCGAAACTCCACACACAAAACCGCCTCAAGCGTTACGTGGGGACTTTGGGTGCGGAGCGCACCGTTACTTCACACGCGCGATAGGACTGACGCGCGGATGCCCCGGCTCGCTCGGATGCCGATGGCATTGGGTGCGTTCGGGGTGGCGGTGGGCAGCGCCGGGGCCGGGCCGGGCAACGGTGCCGCGTTGACGCTGCGGCACGGTGACCCGGTCCGGTCGGCACGCTTCCGCCGGACCGCTCGGCGCGGAGCCGGTCAGTCCTCGGATTCGTCCAGGTCACGGCGATGGACCTTCATCCATGCCTCGACGTCCTCGGTCAACCACACCTTGCCCTGCGCAAGGTCGGCGGCCGGCTTCGGAAAGTCCGCGCGGCTGGTGATCTGGTACGCCCGCTGGCGGCTCACTCCACCGAGGCGGATACGGATCTCGTGTGCGCCCATGAGGCGGATCGGCTTCACTCCCACATGATCGACCGTAGGCGCGGGACTATTAGGCATTCAGCAGGTTGTCAGGAGACATCTAGTCGTGAAGACAGTACTATCGCCGCATGTCCAGATGTCGCGCGACTACCTATCAGGTACCCGTTTCGCCAAGTCATCGTCGTGATTGGCGAACCCTGTGGCGCCGGTGCCGGTGCGGTTTACCGGCTCCCTGCGTCGATCGACTGGTTCCCCCGACGACGATGCCGTACCCGGCACGGGGTTCCCTCCCCTCCGGGGATCCGATGGCTGCACAACACGACAACCCCTCACCGGACCGGCAAAAGCCCCGTCTCCCCATCCCGCCCGACCATCGCGTCCCCCACCCGCGCGGTCGCGGCCGCCACGAAGCCGTCGACCCGCACGAGCCCCCGGCCGAATCACCCCACACCCCGGAGTGGCCGCAACCCGGAAGATCCACCACCCAGCCGGACTGGCCCGCCGCGACCGATCAACCCGCACCGCCCACTCCCGGCCAGCCGGCCCCGCCCATCCCCGCACCGCCCAGGCCAGCTGCTCCCGCACCGCCCAGGCCGCCCGTCCCCGCGCCACCGACTCCGCCGGTCCCAAGCCAGCGCGGACGGTCCGGTTCCGAGCAGCGGGTGCCGACCAGCCCCGAGTCACCTGCACCACCGATTCTGGAGCACCACCGACTGTCCGGTTCCGATCAGTCGGGAGAGACCATTCCCCCACCACCGGCTCCGAGACAGCACGGGCCGTCCGGCTATGAGCAGCCACGACCGACCGATCACGCACGACTGACACCACCGGCTCCCGCACCGAGACCACCGATTCCGGGACAGCGCGGACCTTCTGGCCATGAGCAGCTGGGGCCAGCTCATCACGCGGCGCCGGAGCCGCCCTTTCCCGGGCGACCGGAGCCGCCCGTTCCTGCGCCGCCGGGGTCTGGCTCAGGACGGGCCACGGTTCCGCGGCCGAGGAATCCGGACGACAACGTGGGGCGAGCCGGGAATCTGACGCCCGGGCAGCAGCTGCGGGCGGCCGGCAACGAACCGTTCACGCATCACGCGCATCGGCGCCGCGACCACCACTGAGACCGGATCGAACGGCGCGCCGCCGATGCCGGTGGCGCCCGGCTCGCGGGTGACCACCACGCCTTGAAAGGAAACGAGCTGTTGGGGAACACCGTCGCGCAGCGGGCCCGCCGGGCCGGGCCCGGGCGTGACGGCCCTGGTCGGATTTCGGGGGCACCGTTGACCACCACACAAGAGACCGAACACCTGCACGACCGGCCGGACTGGACCTGCCGCGTCTGCGGCACACCCTGGCCGTGCTCCACGGCCCGCGCCACGCTGATGCACGAATACCGCGCCTTCCCATCGTTGCTGCGGATCTACCTGTCCGCGCAGATGTACGAGGCCCTCGACGACTTGACCATCGAGGGCAAGACACCGCCGATGAACCTGTACGAGCGGTTCCTCTCCTGGGTCCAAACCCACCCACCGTCCCCATGAAAAGAACAGCGGCGTAGGCGGTCAGGGCCACAGCAAGAGGCAGCCGGAGCGCGAGGGGCCGAGGGGAGTGGGCCTGGGGCGCATGTGTGGGGAACGGGCGACGGCCGCGCCCAGCAGTCTTTCGACCGGCCTGGCAAAGCCGCCGCCCGCCCTGTCGCCCGGTCCGGCGGGGCCTTCTCGGGGCGACGGGTTTATTGTAGTTAGATTGGCCTGTAGGTACAACGTGACGGCACATTGTGGTTGCGTAAAATAGTTGCCATGATCGATCACTCGGCGGACCGTGCGGTCTTCCGGCAGCTTGCTGATTTGCTGCGGAACAGCATCGCCTCCGGTGAGCTGGGGCCGGGTGAGCCGCTGCCCAGTGAGCTGCGGTTGGCTCAGGATTATGGGATCAGCCGCACCACGGTGCGGCAGGCGATCGGGCAACTGCGGACCGAAGGTCTGGTCACGGTGGATCGGCCACGAGGGACTTTCGTACGGGTGCCGGAGGCGGTGCAGACCGTGACACTGGGCCGGGGCGAGCGGGTCGGCGCCCGGATGCCGACTGACGCCGAGCGACGCAAGCACCGGCTCGCCGAGGGTGTGCCGGTGCTGGTGGTGACCGCGGCGGACGGTGCCGAGACGGTGCACCCCGCAGACCGCGTGCAGCTCGCCCGCCCCTGACCCGCGACCGTCGCGGGCCGGGCGGGCCGGCTCCGGAAGCGACTTCGAGCGGCGCGCCATGGGTCCACGCTAGGGGCGGGGTACGACAGGAATCGCGGCACACTGGACGCCGTGGATGTCTATCGGCGGCGGCCGCAGCGGCGCAAGAGTGTGCGGGAGCAGCACGAGGCGCTTCCGCCCGGGCTGCGCGAGGCGGTGGACCGGTTCGGACATCACCTGGCCGTGGTGGAGGGGCGTTCCGAGCACACCGTCCGCGCCTATCTCGGTGACGTCGTCTCGCTCCTGACGCACGCCGCTGACCAGGGCGTTCCGTCCGTCGACGAGCTCGACATCGCGGTGCTGCGCGGGTGGCTCGCGGCGCGGCTCGAGGAGGGCTCCGCGCGGACGTCGCAGGCTCGCCGGGCCGCAGCGGTCCGCACCTTCACCGGATGGGCGCACCGGGTCGGCCTCTCCCCCGGCGATCCGGGCGCCGGGCTGGCCAGCCCGCGCGGCCACCGCGACCTCCCGCACGTGCTGCGCGCCGACCAGGCCGCCGCCCTGGTCACCGCCCCCGGTTCCGGCCGGGCCGCCACCACGGGCCGAAAGCCGGCCGCACCCAGCGGATCGTCAGCCGCCGAAAAAGACAAAACCGGAAGCGACCGGGCCGGAAAAATCCCCGCCAGAGCAGGCAACACCGGAGCAAGCGAGGCCGGGGACGGCGGAGCTGATGGGGACGCCGCTGTGCTCCGGGACCGGGCTGTTCTGGAGATGCTCTATGCCACCGGTATTCGGGTCAGCGAGCTCTGTGGCCTCGACCAGGCCGATGTCGACCACGGTCGCCAGGTGGTCCGGGTCTTCGGCAAGGGCGGCAAGGAGCGTGCCGTCCCCTACGGTCACCCGGCCCGCGACGCCCTCGCCGCCTGGCTCACCCTCGGCCGACCAGCGATAGCCAGCGGGCAACTGATGACCGGCGGGCAGGCAATGTCCAGCGGGCAAGCAATCACCGGCGGACAGGCAATGACCGGCGGGCAAGCGATCACCGGCGGGCAGGCCATGTCGCACCAGCAAGGGATGAGCGGTGGCCGGAGGACGAGAGGGAAGAAGGGCAAGGGGGACGGTGACGCGCTGTTCCTCGGGTTCAAGGGTGGGCGGCTGCAACCCACCGTCGTGCGCCGGATCGTCGCCGCCGCGGCGCGAGCGGCCGGGCTGCCGCACACCAAGCCGCACGATCTGCGGCACTCCGCCGCCACCCACCTGCTGGACGGCGGCGCCGACCTGCGGGCCGTCCAGGAGCTGCTCGGCCACAGTTCGCTGGCGAGCACCCAGATCTACACCCAGGTCTCCACCGAGCGGCTCCGGGCCGCGTTCGAACAGGCCCATCCACGAGCCTGAGCAGGGCCTGCGCCGGAAGCGGGCCGAGTCCGGGACGAGGTCAGGCGCCGGGCACGTACGATCCTGACCATGAGCGCCGCAGCCCCGCCCCGCCCGATTCCCGGCGCCCGGCTCCTGTTCTCGCTGGACCCGGCGGTGTCCTATCTCAACCACGGGTCGTTCGGCGCGGTGCCGATCAGCGTGCAGCGCGCCCAGCAGCGGCTACGCGACGAGACCGAGGCGAACCCGATGCGGTTCTTCGGCGACGGGCTGCTGGATCGGATCGTCCACACCCGACGGCACCTGGCCGAGTTCCTCGGCGCCGACCCGGAGGGCTCCGCGCTGACCGGGAACACCACCTCGGTGGTCAGCCTGGTGCTGCAGTCGGCCGGGCTGGGCCGGTCCGACGAGGTGCTGCTGACCGATCACGCCTACGGCGCGGTCGCGATGGCGGTACGCCGGGAGTGCCGCCGCACCGGAGCCACCGCGCGGACGGTCGCGCTGCCACTGGGCGCACCGAGCGCGGAGGTCGTCGCCCGGGTCCGGGCAGCGCTGCGGCCCGGGCGTACCCGGCTGCTGATCGTCGACCAGCTGACGTCGGCCACCGCCACCCTGTTCCCGGTGGATCAGATCACCGCCGCGGCCCGTGACCTGGACATCCCGGTGATGGTGGACGCCGCGCACGTGCCCGGGATGCTGCCGGTGGACGTGTCCGCGATCGGTGCCGACTTCTGGGTGGGCAACCTGCACAAGTGGGCGTGGGCGCCCCGCGGCACATCGGTGCTGGCGGTGTCCCCCGAGTGGCGGCGGCGGATCGAGCCGCTGATCGTGTCCTGGGAGCAGGATCAGGGCTTCCCGCTGTCGGTCGAGTTCCAGGGGACGCTCGACTACACGGCCTGGCTGGCCGCCCCGGCCGGCGTCTACGCCATGCGCACGATCGGGCTCGACGCGATCCGGGAGCACAACGCGGCGCTGGTGTCGTACGGACAAAGGGTTGTCGGCGAAGCCCTCGGTCTGGGACCGGCGGACCTCCCGCAGCCCGGCGGACCCGGGGTTTCGATGCGGATCGTCCCGTTGCCGGCCGGCCTGGCCACCACCTACCCCGAGGCACACGCGCTGCGCCAGCACATCGCCGACAAGCTGGGCGTGGAGACCGCGGTGAACGCGTGGGGCGGGCGCGGCCTGCTCCGGCTGAGCGCGCAGATCTACAACCGCCCCGAGGAGTACGACCGGCTGGCCGAGCGGCTACCCGCGCTGCTCAACGGTTGGCAACACGGGTAGCAGGCGGACCCGGCCGAGGCCGAGCAGGACGAGCGGGTCGAGATAACCCTCGCCGGTGCGCACGCCCCAGTGCAGGCAGGCCCGCACCGGGCAACCCGGGTGGCCCGCGTCGAGCGTGCCCAGCGGATCACCGGCGGCCAGCACGTCACCGGGCGCGACGGCGGGTGTAACCGGCTCGTAGGTGAGCCGCAACCCGCCCACGTGCGCCACGCTGACCACCCCGCGCCCGGCGAGCACCCGCGCGTGGACCACGATGCCGGCGCCGGCGGACCGGACCACCGATCCGGCCGGCGCGGCCAGGTCGACCCCGCGGTGCCCGGCCAGCCACGGCTGCGGCGGGGCCTCGAACCGCCGCACCACCGCGGGCGGAGTCACCGGCCACGACCAGGGGACCGGGCTGACGCCCAGAAAAAATGCCCAGAAGAAGTACATGCGGGCGAGTCTGGCCAGCCGTCAGCCGGCCGGCGACCCGACCTGTGGACAACCGCCTCCTGTGCAGAAGGCGGGTTATCCGCCGAAGCCACCGTCCTCCGGCAACGAGATGTCCGGCTTCTCCAGCTCCTCGACGTTCACGTCCTTGAACGTCATCACCCGCACGTTCTTGACGAACCGGGCCGGACGGTACATGTCCCAGACCCAGGCGTCGTGCATCTCGACCTCGAAATACACCTCGCCGTCGGAGTTACGCACGTGCAGGTCCACCTGGTTGGCCAGGTAGAACCGACGCTCGGTCTCCACCACGTAGGAGAACTGGCGGACGATGTCGCGGTACTCCCGGTAGAGCTGCAGCTCCATCTCGGTCTCGTACTTCTCGAGATCCTCTGCGCTCATCGTGTCTCGCCCTCCATGGCCTCATCTTCCCCCACCGACGGCGACGGCTGAGGCTGCTCGCCCGACGCCACGCCGACGGTACCCTCAGCCGCCATCGGAAGCAGCAGCGGCTCGGTAACGGATGCATCGAACAACGACGGGATCGGCTCCGCCGTGGTATTAGCCGGGCGGCGGGCTCGGGGCGGCACATTGCCCCGGCCCGAGGCCGCGGCCACGTTCACGTACGAGAACCGGTGCTCGGCACAGGGACCGTGCCTGAGCAGCGCGGAACTGTGCTCGTCCGTTATATAACCTTTGTGTACGGCAAAGCCGTACTCCGGGAACTTGTCGTGAAGTTCCACCATCAGCCGGTCCCGGGTGACCTTGGCCAGCACGCTGGCCGCCGCGACACACGCCGCCACCCGGTCGCCCTTCCACACCGCCAGCCCGGGCACACCAAGGCCGTCGACCGGGAAGCCGTCGGTCAGCACGTAGTCCGGCCGGACGGTCAGCAGGGCGAGCGAGCGCCGCATCGCCGCCAGGTTGCAGACGTGCAGGCCCCGGGCGTCCACCTCGGTGGGCGGGATGATCATCACGGACCAGGCCAGGGCCCGGTCGACCACCTCGGCGTAGACCCGTTCCCGGGCCGCCGCGGTGAGCAGCTTGGAATCGGCCAGCCCCGGCACCTCGCCGCGCTTGCCGGCCGGCAGGATCGCCGCGGCCGCGACCAGCGGGCCCGCGCAGGCGCCCCGACCGGCCTCGTCGGCGCCGGCCACGTGCTCGAAGCCGCGCCGCTGCAACGCCTGCTCCAGGGCGTAGAGACCGGCCTCCCGGCGCACCACGGTGCGCGGCGGGGACAGCATCAGGGCTCCTGGGACCGCAGCAGGGCGGCCAGGTCGGCGGGGTAGATCAGCTCGTCGCTGGCCTCGATCTCGGCCGCCGACCACCAGCGGTGCTCGGTGATGGTGAGCTGCTCCTCGGCGTCCATCCCGGCCGTGTCGACCTGCCAGTCGGCGACCCGGAACAGGAAGAAGTCCTGGGTCTGCACATACGCCCGGCCGTTGTAGGAGAACTCGGCCTGCTCGTGCCGGATCGACGCGCTCAGCTCGGCCGGATCGACCCGGAGCCCGGTCTCCTCGAACAGCTCGCGGGCGGCCGCCTGGGTCGGGCTCTCGCCGGCCTCCAGCCCGCCGCCCGGAGTGAACCACCAGTGCATGCCGGGCCGGGCCGGATCGCCGCCGTGCAGCAGCAGGGCACGCCCGGCCAGATCGACCAGGAGCACCCGTCCGGCGCGGCGGGACACCACGGGCTGGTTCGACTCGGTCACCGGACCAGCCTAAGCGCCCGAGGTGGATCTTCCGAACCGCCCTCGGGCGCCGCGGTCATTTGGACGCGGAGTCCGGAATGTCGTCGTACGAGTCCGGCACGGTCAGCCAGGTCGCCCGGCCCACCGGCCAGAAGATGGTGAAGGCCCGGCCGACCACCGAGTCGATGGTGACGGTCGAGTCCAGCATCTTGCCCGCCTCGTCGGCCGCCGTGCTCGTCTCGTAGTGCTCGAGCGAGTCGCCCGACTCGGCGCGGTGGTCACCCATCACCCAGAGCCGGCCGGCCGGAACGACGATCTTGAACTTCTCGTCCGCGACCTCGTTCCGCTTGCCGTCCGCGTCGGTGTAGATGTACGGCTCGTCGAGCGGCTTGCCGTTGACGATCAGACGGTTCTGGTCGTCGCAGCACTCCACGGTGTCACCAGGGGTGCCGATGACCCGCTTGATGAAGTCTTCGCCCTCGGCGCCGGCCTGCCACTCCGTCGGCGCCTTAAAGACGATGATCTCGCCGCGCTTGGGGTCACGGAAGTCGTAGACGAGCTTGTTGACGAGCACCCGGTCCCAGACGTTCAGGGTGTGTTCCATCGAGGGGGACGGAATGTAGAACGTCTGCAGCACGAACGCGCGGACCAGGACAGCGACCAGGATCGCCACGCCCAGCAGGATGGGCAGCTCGCGCCAGAACGATCCGCTGCGCTTTTCGGTGTGCTCGTCAATCACGCTCGGAGCCTACGTCGTCGAGTCACGAACGACATGCCGGAACGCGCGGACAACGCCGCACTCAGCAGCAACGGGAACAGGCCCATGGCCACCTGCGGATCACGCCGGGGCTCCGGCGGGGCCGGACCGATCGCCGCCGTCGGATGGTCCTGGGCGAACTGTTTCCAGACGTCCGGCACGTCGAGACTCTTGAATCGGTCGCTCGGCCAGACGATCACGAAGGCCCGGCCGATGATGTTCTCGATCGGCACCGGACCCTGGCATCGCGCGTCCTGGGAGACCGCCCGGTGGTCACCCATCACGAACATCTGCCCGGCCGGGATGGTGATCTCGGCGAATCTCCGGCTGGTGCACTGCCCCGCGATCGGCGGCTGGCTCAGGTCGGAGTTGAAGCCCTCGGCGATGTACGACTCGTCGATGGCCACACCGTTCACGGTGATCCGGCCCTGTGCGTCGCAGCAGGCGACCTTGTCACCCGGAAGGCCGATCACCCGTTTGATGAAGTCCCGCTCACCGGGACGGCTCACCCCGACCAGGTCGCCGATCGTGCGACCGAGTTTGGACATGAACGCGTCGCTCACCGGCTCGCTGACCTCGGGCGCCCAGTTGTCGGTGCCGCGGAACACCACGATCTCGCCGCGCAGCGGGTCGCGCATGTCGTAGACGACCTTGTTGACCAGCACCCGGTCCTTGAGCTCCAGGGTCTTCTGCATCGACCCACTGGGGATGTAGAAGGCCTGGACCAGGAACGTCCGGATGAGTACGGCCAGGCAGAACGCCACCACGAGCAACAGCGGCAGCTCCTGCCAGAGGGGCATCTCCTTGCGCCGCATAATCGAACGCCGTCGAGGCGGTCGATAGCCTTCCATCGGATCCACGCTTCGCATCTCCTGACGCCTACCGGCCGATCCGCCCCCGGATACAGCACTACCGCCCGAGTTTCCCGGCTAGGGGAAGTTACGAGCGGTAGGACTGGAATGGTTCATCATCCGGCACAGGCGCCAGCTTAGTGCGCTCGCGCCTGCGACTGCCGGAGCGGAAGATCAGACCGTCTGCTTCTCCCGCAGCTCCTTGATCTTGGCCTTCTTGCCACGGAGCTCACGCAGGTAGTAGAGCTTGGCGCGGCGGACGTCACCACGGGTGACGACCTCGAGCTTGTCGATCACCGGGCTGTTGATCGGGTAGGTCCGCTCGACGCCGACGCCGAAGCTGATCTTCCGGATCTT
This sequence comes from Actinoplanes awajinensis subsp. mycoplanecinus, assembly GCF_001509495.1. Taxonomy (NCBI): domain Bacteria; kingdom Bacillati; phylum Actinomycetota; class Actinomycetes; order Micromonosporales; family Micromonosporaceae; genus Actinoplanes; species Actinoplanes awajinensis. The sequence goes on from NZ_LLZH01000286.1 coordinate 31,220, forward strand.
GAAGGTCTCGCGCAGACCGGCGCCCTGACGACCGATGACCACGCCCTGGAAGACCTGGACACGGGAACGGTTACCCTCGACGACCCGGGCGAACACCTTGAGGGTGTCGCCGGCGCGGAAGTCCGGAAGGTCGGTGCGCTGCGACTGGGCGTCGAGTTCATCCAGCGTGTTCATCGCTGCATCCTTGAATAACTAGAGCGCATCGGAACTCGATGCGCGGGGTGACTCTGATCCCCCACCGATCCGAGGGATCCTCGTCGTCCCGCACGGTGTGCGAGAAAACGGCAACCTCCCTACTTTGCCACACCGGGTGGCGGGAGCTCCAATCCGGCCTCGGCCAGAGCCTTGCGGTCCTGCTTGTCGAGGTGCTCCGGCGGATAGGCCGCGAACAGGTCCGGCCGCCGGGCCGCGGTCCGCAACAGGCTTTCGGTACGGCGCCAGCGGGCGATCCGGCCGTGGTCACCGGAGCGCAGTACGTCAGGCACCTCGCGGTCGCGCCACGCGGCGGGCTTGGTGTAGACCGGGGCCTCCAGCAGGCCGGCCGCGTGCGACTCCTCGGTCAGCGAGTCGGCGTTGCCGAGCACACCGGGCAGTAGCCGGGTGATCGCCTCCATGATGACGATGACCGCGACCTCGCCACCGAACAGCACGTAGTCGCCGAGCGAGACCTCGCGCACCGGCATCCGGTCCGCGGCGTCGTCGATCACCCGCTGGTCGATGCCCTCGTACCGCCCGCACGCGAAGACCAGGTGGTCCAGGGCGGCCAGTTCGTACGCGTCGGCCTGGGTGAACGGCTTGCCGACCGGGGACGGGACGACGAGCGTCGCGCCCGGGCCGGCCACCGCCTCGAGGGCCTGACCCCACGGCTCCGGGCGCATCACCATGCCCGGGCCCCCGCCGTACGGACTGTCGTCCACCGTCCGGTGCACGTCGTGGGTCCACGTGCGCAGGTCGTGCACGGCGAGGTCAAGCGTCCCGGTGGTACGCGCCTTGCCGACCAGTGAGAGGCCGAGCGGGGCGAAGTAGTCCGGAAAGATCGAGATGATGTCGACCTTCACAGATCCAGCAGGCCTTCCGGTAGGTCGACGACGATCCGGCCGCCGGCGATGTCCACGGTCGGGACCATCGCGGTGACGAACGGGATCAGGGCCGTGCCGCCGCCGGCCTTCTTCAGCACGATCAGATCGGACGACGGAGCGTGGTCGATCCGGTCCACCGTGCCGAGTTCGGTACCGTCCGCCGACACCACGCGCAGACCGACCAACTGGTGGTCGTGGAACTCGTCCGGGTCGGCCGGCGCGGCCATCCCGGCGCTGTCCACCTTCAGGTACACCCCGCGCATCGCCTCGGCGACGTTGCGGTCGGGGATGCCCTCGAACACCGCGATACCGCGGCCCTGATGCCAGCGGATCGACTCGAGAGTGAGTTGCTGGGGAACTTCGAACGGAACGCCGAGAGCGGCAGCGCCCGCCGGGCCGGTGCTCACCCGGCGGTCCCGGGGGACCTCCGTGATGAACACCGAACCGGCGGTGAAGCGTGCCTCGGGTTCGTCGGTCCGCACGACCACCGAGACTTCGCCCCGGATGCCGTGCGGTTTACCGATCTGGCCGACGACGAGGAGCATCGCGATCAGTACGCGTCGACGATGTCGACGCGGATGCCGCGCCCACCGATCGACCCGATCACCTGACGCAGCGCCTTGGCCGTCCGCCCGCCGCGCCCGATGACCGTTCCCAGGTCATCGGGGTGCACGCGAACCTCGAGCCGCTTGCCGCGGCGCGAGTCGACAAGGCGAACCCGGACGTCGTCCGGGCTGTCGACGATGCCCTTGACGAGGTGCTCCAGCGCGGGCCGGAGCGCCCCGTCAGCTCGCGTCGGCGCCGGCACCGGCCGGGTCCTCAGCCTTCTCGGCGACAACCTCGCGCGTCGGCTCAGCAGCAGCCTCAGCCGGCTTCGCCTCAGCAGCAGCCTCGACCGGCTTCTCAGCGGCGGCCTCGGCCGGCTTCTCAGCCTTCTCGGTCTTGTCGGCCTTCTCCGCCTTCGCCTTCTTCGGCGTGGCGGCCGGCTTCGTGACCTCGGTCAGACCGGCGGCGGCCTTGGCCTCAGCCTCGTACACCTCGGTCTTGCTGAGCTTGGCTTCCTTGACCAGCAGCGGCGGCGGGGCCGGCAGGCCCTTGAACTTCTGCCAGTCGCCGGTCTTCTCGAGGATGCGCTGCACCGGCTCGCTCGGCTGGGCGCCGACCGACAGCCAGTACTGCACGCGCTCGGACTTGACCACGATCACCGAGGGGTGTTCCTTCGGCTGGTAGATGCCGATGTACTCGATCGCGCGACCGTCGCGCTTGGTGCGCGAGTCGGCGATGACGATGCGGTACTGCGGGTTGCGGATCTTGCCCATCCGCAGGAGCCGGATCTTGACGGCCACGGTTAATTCGCTCCTGATGACTGCGAGGGTGAGCCGAACGGTAACCCACGTGGGGATGCGGGACCGATGCCTCGTGGATTGGCCTGTCGCGCGGGGTTAGAGGGCGCCTCGCGACATGCCGGATACCAACAAGCCATTCTGCCAGACCGGAGACCGGAAATCCCAACCGGGTGTCAGCGGGCGCCGGGCCGGTCCCAGCCGGCCGGCATCGAGGCGGGAACCGGCCAGGCCGGGTCCGGCCGGAAGTCCGTCCAGGTCCCGTCGAAGGGGAACTCACCGGCCTCGATCTGCTTGATCACCCGGCGGCCCTCGGCCCGGACCGCGTCCGGGTCGGGCACCCAGTAGTGCTCCGGGGCGGCGAGCCGCTCGGCGAACTCGTCCTCGTCCTTCCACCGCCAGGTGCGGTCCGGCGCGATCACCACGTCCAGGTCCTGGTCGATCACGTCGACCCCGGCCAGCGCGCCGTCGTCCCAGCGGACCGCGTGCTCCTCGAGGTTGACGTACCACCCGTCGAAGACGCCCTCCGCGGTGCGGAAGAACCACACCGAGTGGTCGGCGCCGGGCGGGAGGAACTTCAGCACACCCGGGCCGGACCAGGTGGACGGAACCAGCTCGCGCGGAGTCGTCGCCCACTCGGCGAACGGCATGTCCCGCACGCCACGGCCGTCCACGGCGACGTCGACCGTCACGGCGGCACCGCGGGCCAGCCAGATCAGCAGCCCACGGTCGTCGTCGGCGATCACCCGGCAGAGCCGGACGGTGACCAGCCGGTCCCCCGAGAAGTTCCGGTAGAGGACCGGCCGGCCGGTGTCGAAGGGCACGATCAGTACGAGCGGCCCAGGTAGGCGATCAGGTCCGGCTCCTCGTCCGACTCCGGCATCGTGCCGTCCTCGCGGACCAGGCAGCGCACCGTGACGGCCTTGCCGTTGGCTTCCTTCTCGCCGGCCTCGCCGACCACCGACCACGGCACCCGGGCCCAGCCGGTCTGCGACGCCTCGATCGCCTCACCCAGCGTCTTCACCTCGACGGTGCGCTCGGCGCGGAAGGCCAGCGCGTCGTCGTACATCCGCTGCTGGTCGGCCTTGAGCGCGGCCACCACCGCGTTCGTCACCTCGGCCAGCGCGATCGGCGACTTCGTGCCGTCCACCCGGCGGGCCACCACGGCGTTGCCGTTGGCCAGGTCGCGGGGGCCGACCTCCACGCGGATCGGGATGCCCTGCAGCTCGGCGTCGACCGCCCGGCGACCGAACGGGATGTCCGAGCGTTCGTCGAGCTTCACGCGTACACCTGCGGTTTTGAGCTCGTCGCGGAGCTGAGTGGCAGCCTCCGTGACGCCCTCGCCCGCCTTGACCACCATGATCTGCACCTGGATCGGCGCGAGCCGCGGCGGCAGCCGCAGGCCGTTGTCGTCGCCGTGCACCATGATCAGGCCACCGAGCATCCGGGTCGAGGTGCCCCAGGACGTGGTCCAGGCGTGCTCGACGGTGCGCTCGGCGGAGGAATACGTGATGTCGAACGCCTTGGCGAAATTCTGCCCGAGCTCGTGCGAGGTGCCCATCTGCAGCGCCTTGCCGTCGCCCATCATGGCCTCGACGGTCATCGTGTTGGTCGCACCGGCGAACCGCTCGCCCTTGGTCTTGCGGCCGGGCACCACCGGGATGGCCAGCACGTCCTCCATGAACGACTGGTACACGTTGTGGTGGATGTCGCGCGCGTGGTCCCGGGCGTCCTGCTCGGTGGCGTGCGCGGTGTGCCCCTCCTGCCAGAGGAACTCGGTGGTCCGCAGGAACGTGCGCGGACGCAGCTCCCAGCGCACCACGTTGGCCCACTGGTTCAGCAGCAGCGGCAGGTCCCGGTACGAGTCGACCCACTTGGCCATGAACTCGCCGATCACGGTCTCGCTGGTCGGACGGACCACCAGCGGCTCGGCGAGCTCCTTGCCGCCGGCGTGGGTGACCACGGCCAGCTCCGGCGAGAAGCCCTCCACGTGGTCGGCCTCACGGCGCAGGTAGCTCTCCGGGATGAAGAGCGGGAAGTACGCGTTCTGGACGCCCTGTTCCTTGATCCGGGCGTCCATGTCGGCCTGCATGCGCTCCCAGATCGCGTAGCCGACCGGCCGGATCACCATCGTGCCGCGCACCGGGCCGTTGTCGGCGAGTTGCGCCTTGGCGATGAGGTCCTGGTACCAGCGGGGAAAATCCTCCGCACGGGGAGTGAGCACACGAGCCATGAGGCAGCATCCTAGTCGCGTCCCGAGTGCAACCGGCCGGGTGGGCATCCCGTGTCCCTCATCGGAGAAGGACGGGGTGACGGATGGATTTCGACGGCTTCTACCGGGACACCTCCCGGCGGCTGTTGCGGTACGCCTACGGACTGACCGGTGATCCGGGTGAGGCGCAGGACCTGGTCCAGGAGGCGTACGCCCGGGCCTGGCAGCGCCGGCGCCGGCTCGCCGGGTACGACGACCCGGAGGCGTGGCTGCGGCTGGTGGTGACCCGGTTGTCCGCGGACCGGTGGCGGCGGCTCGGTGTCCGCCGGGCGCGGGCCGCCGCCGAACCGCCACCCGGACCGGTACCGGCACCGTCCGAGGACGTGGTGCTGCTGGTCCGCGCGATGCGGGAGCTGCCGGACGCGCATCGGCGGGCGCTGGCCCTGCACTACCTGCTGGACCGTTCGATCGCAGAGATAGCCACCGAGACCGGTGCCTCGCCCGGCACCGTCAAGTCCTGGCTGTCCCGGGGCCGCGCCGCGCTCGCGGTGACCCTCGGCTCGCTGGAGGGAGCTCGCCGTGTCCATTGATCTGGACGAACTGTTCACCGAGCTGGGCCGTCAGGCCGACGCGCTCTCCCTCCCGGAGGTCTCGGTGGCCCGGCGGCTCGGCGAGCGCCGCCGCCGGCGGAACCGGGCCGTCGTCGCGGTGGCCGCCGCGACGCTGCTGGTCGTGGCGGGTCTGGGCGCCGCGACGCTGCGGCGCGACCGCGCCCCGGAGCCGATCCTGCCGGTGAGCACCAGCGTGCGCGGGCTCGCCCCGATCGGTACGCCGCTGACCGTCTTCGGGTCGACCGGCGACGGCATCTTCAGCAACGCCGTCACCGCCGGTGACCGGCTCTACTTCGGCTCGGGCAACGTCGGCAACAGCACCGAGGTGATCGCGGTCGACGGGACGACCGGCGCCAAGCTGTGGAGCGCCGGGAAGATCAAAGGGGCCGAGACGAACGGGCCGATCGCGGTCGGCGACACCCTGCTGATCGCCGACGGCGCCACGCTGAGCGTCCGCGACCCGGCGACCGGCGCGGAACGCTGGACCGTCCCGGACGCGCCCAACGGCGACGTGGTGATCGGGGCCGGCATGCTGGTCCGGGTCAACGAGGCCGGCCTGTCCGAGGGGTACGACGCGGTCACCGGACGCAAGGTCTGGTCCGTCCCGCCCGCCTCCCCGGCGGACCGGCCCCGGCACTCGGTCGGCATGCTCACCGGCCCGGACCCGATGGAGGACTACGGCCGCCGGATCCACGCCTCGGACGGCCAGCTCGCGCAGATCACGCTCGGTGGTGCGGTGCTGCTCCGGGACATGCGTACCGGAAAGGTGGTGACGTCGGTGGCGACGCCGGTCCGACCGAAGGTGATCACCGACTTCGTCGCGTACCAGGGCACCGTCGTCATCGGTGACAAGACCGACCGCAGCAGCGAGCCGTTCCGGGTCCTGGCCGTCGACGCGGCCGGCGGGCCGGCCCGGACGCTCTACGCGGCCGCGAGCGGAACCCTGCGCACGGTCTTCGCGTGCGGGACCGGCCGGCTCTGCGTCGACGCCGAGGAAGGTGCGCTACCGCCCGGCAAGAACGAGTCGATCAAGGCGATCAACATGGCGGACGGGCGGATCCTCTGGTCCGTGCGTCCCACCCGGTTCTCGTTCCCCCTCGGGTCCCGCCGCGGCCGGATCCTGCTCGGCGGCACGAACGGCACCACCCTGCTCGACGCGGACGGCCGGACGCTCTACGACCACCGCTCGGAGTACTCCGGCAGCGGCGCCGAGTGGATCGACGACGACAACCTGCTGTGGGTGCTCAAGGACCCGGTGAAGAACGTCTACCAGCTCCTGGTGATCGCGGCCGCGGACGGGCGGCAGACCGTGCTCGGCGAGCTGCCCGACAAGGATTTCGGCGGGTGCACGTGGACGAGCGAGTTCCTGGCCTGCCGGTCCGGCACCCAGCTCACCGTGTCGCGGTTCGTCCGCTAAGGGCGGTTCACTTGATGACGGCGCCCCGCAGCACGATCCGGCGGGGCGCCCGCACCACCCGCAGGTCCTTGCGCGGGTCGGCGTCGTAGACCACCAGGTCGGCCAGCCCGCCCTCGACCAGGCCCGGGAAGCCCAGCCACTCCCGGGCCCGCCAGGACGCGGCGGCCAGCACGTCGACGGCCGGGATGCCGGCCTCGTGCAGGTAGAGCATCTCCTCGGCGGCCAGCCCGTGCCGGATCCCGCCGCCCGCGTCGGTGCCCACGTAGATCGGCACGCCGGCCTCGTGCGCGGCGAGCACCACCTCGGGGAAGTTGTCCCGCAGGGCGATCATGTGGTCGGCGTACCCGGCGAACTTGTCCCGGGCCTGCTCGGCGATCTTCCCGAACGTCCGGATGTTGATCATCGTGGGCACCAGGGCGGTGCCCCGCCGGGCCATCTCGTCGATCAGCTCCAGGGACAGGCCGGTGCCGTGCTCCACCGAGTCGACCCCGGCCTTGACCATGACCTCCACGCCCTCCTCGGAGAACGTGTGCACCGCGGCCCGCGCGCCGGCCGCGTGCGCCGCCTCGACCGCCGCCGTCATGGTCGCCGCGTCCCAGCTCGGGGCCAGGTCACCGACCTCCCGGTCGATCCAGTCGCCGATCAGCTTCACCCAGCCGGTGCCCGCCTTGGCCTGCGCGGTCACCGCGGCCGCGACCTCCTCGGCGGCCACCTCCACGCCGATGTCCCGCAGATAGCGGCGCGGGGCCGCGACGTGCCGCCCGGCGCGGGCGAGGCGGGGCACTCCGGGTTCGTCATCAAGTTCGGGGTACGGGTACGGCGAGCCGGCGTCCCGCAGCGCCAGCACCCCGGCGTCCCGGTCGGTGTGGGCGAGGTCGCGCGCCTGGTCGAGGGAGGTGATGGGCTTGGCGCCGTACGCGATCCCGAGGTGGCAGTGCGCGTCGACGAGTCCCGGCACGATCCACCCGCCGTCGCTGATCGTCTCGGCCTCGGCCACCGGCTCGAAGGTGACCCGGTCCCCGACCAGCCACAGATCCCGGACCTCGCCGTCGGGCAGGACAGTCCCACGCACATGCAACGCCATGGGAACAGTCCTACCGGATCACGACTCTTTCCGCGCAGTCAGGTACTTGTCGCGCAGCCTGGTCAGCGCCAGCAGATCGATCTTGATCGGGTATGGCACCTCGGTCTCGAAGACCTGGCTGGTGCTCGTGATGATCTCGTAGTCGCCACGCTCACTGGCGCGGAACTCAGTCAGCACGATGCCGTGATCGAAGCTCACCGGGTCGACCACCAGATAGGAGCCGATGCCCGCCTCGGAATAGACACGCACCTTGGCGATCGTGTCCCGCGAATGGGAACTCGGCGAAACGATTTCAACCGCGAGGATCGCTCGCTCGATCGGCGCCGGGCTGCGCATCAGGACACTGTCGTGCATCACCACAACGTCCGGACGAGGCTCGTTGCGGTGGTTCACCTCCAGCGAGCAGTCAGGCGCTGCCGAAAAGCCCTCCGGGCAGTTCTCTTCGAGCGCGGTCGTAAGGCGGACGCAAAGAATCTGATGGAAAGGAGTAAGGGACGGCAAAATCAGCCTTCCGTCGATCAACTCATAGCGAAGATCCGGCGGAAGGAGTTTCAAGTCGTCGACGGTCCAGTCCTGCTTGTCAGGCAGTCGCAGGGCAGCAGTCACAGTGTCCTCCTCATGGGGATCGACACTCATGCTACTTGCCCCGCGACTACTAGCGCCATGCCAACCTCAGCTGTCCTTGCCCTTCGGCTTGTTCAGCTTGTTGAAGTCGAGTTTCGGCAGCTTGAAGCCCGGCGGCATCCCGCCACCGGCCAGCGCGCCCGGGTCCATCCCCGGCGGCAGCTGCGGCATCCCGCCCGGGAAACCACCGGGCAGCCCGGCCGGCATCCCGCCGCCACGCGGCCGGTTGTTCTTGCCCTTGCGCTTGTTCTTCGAGGACTTCGTGGCGCTGCGGCGACCGCCCGGCAGGCCCATCATGCCGCTCATCTGCTTCATCATCTTCTGCGCGTCGGTGAACCTGTTGAGCAGCTGGTTCACGTCCATCACCGTCACGCCCGAGCCGTTCGCGATGCGCAGCCGGCGGGACGCGTTGATGATTTTCGGCTCGGTGCGCTCCTTCGGCGTCATCGAGCGGATGATCGCGGTGACCCGGTCGAAGTGGCTGTCGTCCAGCTCGGCCAGCTGGTCCTTCATCTGGCCCATGCCCGGCATCATGCCGAGGATGTTGGCGATCGGGCCCATCCGGCGGACCGCGATCAGCTGGTCCAGGAAGTCCTCCAGCGTGAACTGCTCGCCACCGAGCAGCTTGTTGGTCATCTTCTCTTTTTGATCGTCATCGAAGGCCGCCTCGGCCTGCTCGATGAGGGTCAGCACGTCACCCATGCCGAGGATCCGGCTGGCCATCCGGTCCGGGTGGAAGACGTCGAAGTCCTCGAGCTTCTCACCGGTGGAGGCGAACAGGATCGGCTGGCCGGTGACGTGCCGGACGGAGAGCGCCGCGCCACCGCGGGCGTCACCGTCGAGCTTGGAGAGCACCACGCCGGTGACGCCGACGCCGTCGCGGAAGGCCTCCGCGGTCTGCACCGCGTCCTGGCCGACCATGGCGTCGATGACGAAGATGACCTCGTCCGGGTTGACCGCGTCCCGGATGTCGCGGGCCTGCTGCATCATGTCCTCGTCGATGCCGAGACGTCCGGCGGTGTCGACGATGACGATGTCCTTGGCGGTGCGCTTGGCGTGCTCGATCGAGTCGCGGGCGACCTTGACCGGGTCGCCGACGCCGCTGCCGGGCTCCGGCGCGTAGACGTCGACACCGGCCCGGGTGCCGACCACCTGCAGCTGGTTGACCGCGTTCGGTCGCTGCAGGTCGGCGGCGACCAGCAGCGGCTGGTGGCCCTGGCCCTTGAGCCAGCGGGACAGCTTGCCGGCCAGCGTGGTCTTGCCAGCGCCCTGCAGGCCGGCCAGCATGATCACGGTCGGCGGCTGCTTGGCGAACGTCAGCCGCCGCCCCTCGCCGCCGAGCACGGTGATCAGCTCTTCGTGCACGATCTTGATGATCTGCTGGGCCGGGTTGAGCGCCTGGGAGACCTCGGCGCCGCGCGCCCGCTCCTTCAGGTTGGCGATGAACGCCTTGACCACCGGCAGCGCAACGTCGGCCTCCAGCAGCGCGAGACGGATCTCGCGAGCGGTGGCGTCGATGTCGGCATCGGTGAGCTTGCCCTTGCCGCGGAGCTTGGTGAAGATCCCGGACAGGCGGTCACTCAGGGTGTCAAACACAGTGCGACTTCCCGTTGGTCGTTAGTGATGGCGTCGCCGCAAGCCTAGCCGTAGCGGACGACGCTCACCGGTTCCGCATCCGGTACGTCTTCGTCGCCGCCTCGATGCGCCGCTGAGTGCGGGTGCCCGGGGCGATCTCGCGCTTGATCCGGCCGTACAGCCAGAGGCCGCCGCCGACCACCAGCGCCGCCACGATCAGGTAGAAGAACGCGCCGAACAGCAGGTGGGCCACCCAGCTCACCACGACCACGCCGCCGATCACCGCGAGCAGGTACATCACTGCCTTGCCCATAACCGTTCCTCCAGGTCTCGACTACCTACCACCATGCCGGGTCCACGCAACGCCCCGCATCGGCCGACCCCCTGAGACGGTCCCCTAGGGGTGGGTGATCCGGAATAAACCCCAAAGAGGTTCATCGAGCCGTATACCACTGTTAAAGGGCATAGACCGCAACTTCCGTCTCAGGCGCGCCGTTAAGGGTCGCGTGGCCGGTTGGCTGACGTGCGGCGAAAGGACGACGGCGTGACTCTGCGGCGGATTCTGCGGCAGACGCCCTGGCCGATCCGGCGACGGATCTTCCAGGCCGCCGAGAACCGGGTCCTGCCCCGGATCGCGCCGGAACGACGGCTCCGGGTCGCCCGGGCGCTGATGCCGCTCGGCCCGGTACGCCGGGACCGCGCCGCGGCGGCCGGCCGGATCATCCGGGTACGCACCCCGCACGGCCGGCTGGGCGCCCGCGTGGTCGTCACCGGCAGCCCGGTCGAGGTGCGCCGGGCCAACCTGGACCGGGTCGTCGAGGCCCTCGAGCTGGCCGGGGTGACCTGGTTCCGGGTGCCGTCGGTCGACCCCGGGAAGACTGCTGTGGGCGTACCGGAAAAGGACAGCGACCTGGTGGCCGGACTCCTGGCCGGAATCGTCCGCCGGGACCACGGGATGGTGCGCCCGAGTGGCCCGAAGGGCCGGGAGAGTCGGGTGCTGGCGGTCTGCTGGCCGGTCACCGACCCGGACGGCAACGTGGTCCTGGGGCCGGAACACGCCTGCGAGGTGGAGTTCTGGCGGGCCGAGGAGCGCGGCCTGGTCGCGCCCCGCCCCAACCCGGTGGCCTGGAGCATCCCGGCCGGCGAGCCCTCGGTGATCGCCGCGGAGCCGGTGTTCGGCCCGTTCAGCGCGCCGGACGACACCACCGCCTACCGGACCCGGCGGACCTTCACCACCGTCGACCCGGACCGGATCGGCTTCCCGATCGACGTGGTCTACACCTGGGTGGACGGCGGCGATCCGGCCTGGCAGCGGCGCAAGAACCGGGCCCGCGCCGAGAACGCCTGGGTCGGCGACGTGAACGGGCAGGCCGCCAACGACTCCCGCTGGATCAGCCGGGACGAGCTGCGTTACTCGATGCGCGCGCTGCACAGCTTCGCGCCCTGGGTACGCCACGTCTACCTGGTCACCGACGACCAGGTGCCGGCCTGGCTGAACCTGAACCACCCGCGGCTGACCCTGGTCACGCACCGGGAGATCTTCGGCGACGCGGGCCGGCTGCCGACCTTCAACTCCCAGGCGATCGAGTCGAAGCTGCACCGGATCCCGGGGCTGGCCGAGCACTTCCTCTACCTCAACGACGACGTGATCCTGGGCCGCCCGGTCACCCCGGACATGTTCTTCACCCCCGGCGGGCTGACCAAGTTCTTCCCGTCCGCGTCACTGGTCGACCCGGCGCCGCGCGGGCCCGGCGACCGGCCGGCCGACTCGGCGGCGAAGAACAACCGGCGGCTGATCAGGGAGACGTTCGGCCGGGTGCTGACCCGCAAGATGATGCACACCCCGCACCCGTCCCGGCGCAGCGTGCTCCGGGAGATCGAGGAACGGTTCGCCGAGCAGGTACGCAGCACCGCGGAACACCAGTTCCGGCACCCGGACGACGTGTCGATGCTCTCCTCGCTGCAGCAGTACTACGCGTACCTGACCGGACAGGCCACCCCCGGGGAGATCCGCTACCGGTACACCGACCTGGCCGACCCGGTCACCCCGTACCGGCTGGCCCGGCTGCTGCGCTCGCGGAACGTGGACGCGTTCTGCCTCAACGACGTCGACGACGGGCACGCCACCCGGGCCGAGCAGGAGGCCCTGCTGGCCGACTTCCTGCCGGCGTACCTGCCGTTCCCCTCCCCCTTCGAGCTGCGCCGGCCGCGCGGCGCCACGGCGTCGCCGGCCGCGCTGGCCGCCCTTTCCCGCCTGCCCGCCGGTCCCCGCCGGCCGGTCGGCGAGGTCGCACTCCCCCCGGTCGCCTAACCCATCCGCTACACGCAAGGAGACTCCCTTGAGTTACGACGTGGTCATCCTCGGCCTGGGGTATGTCGGACTGCCGCTGGCCCAGCAGGCGATCCGGGCCGGCCTGTCGGTGCTCGGCTTCGACGTGGACGAGACCGTGGTCAAGTCGCTCGCCGACGGCCGGTCGCACGTCGACGACCTCAGCGACGACGACATCGCCGCGATGCTGGCCGGCGGCTTCCGGCCCACCTGCGACGAGACCGAGATCGCCCAGGCGCGCACCGCGGTGATCTGCGTGCCCACCCCGCTCTCCGAGGGCGACGGCCCGGACCTGCGGGCGGTCACCGGCGCGACCGGGTCGGTGGGCCGCAACCTGCGCCCCGACATGCTCGTCGTGCTGGAGTCGACCACCTACCCGGGCACCACCGACGACGTGGTCCGGCCGCTGCTCGAGCAGCTCTCCGGGCTGACCGCCGGGATCGACTTCAAGCTGGCGTTCTCCCCGGAGCGGATCGACCCCGGCAACCCGGTCTACGGCGCGCACAACACCCCGAAGGTGGTCGGCGGCTACACCGCGGACTGCACCACGGCCGCCGCCGAGTTCTACGGCCGGTTCGTCGAGACCGTCGTGCGGGCCCGCGGCACCCGCGAGGCGGAGACCGCGAAACTGCTCGAGAACACGTACCGGCACGTCAACATCGCGCTGGTCAACGAGATGGCCCGGTTCTGCCACGAACTCGACATCGACCTCTGGGACGTGATCCGCGCGGCGTCCACCAAACCGTTCGGCTTCCAGGCGTTCTACCCCGGCCCGGGCGTCGGCGGCCACTGCATCCCGATCGACCCGAACTACCTCTCGCACAACGTGCGCAGCAAGCTCGGCTACCCGTTCCGCTTCGTCGAGCTGGCCCAGGAGATCAACGCGACGATGCCGGCCTACGTCGCCCGTCGCGCCCAGAACCTGCTCAACGCGGACGGCCAGGCGGTCCGCGGCGCGACCGTGCTGCTGCTCGGCATCACCTACAAAGCCAACATCGCCGACCAGCGCGAGTCACCGGCCACCCCGCTGGCCCGGCAGCTCACCGCCCTGGGCGCCACGGTCGCCTACCACGACCCGCACGTGCAGACCTGGGACGTCGGCGGCGTACCGGTCTCCCGCACCGACGACCTGGAGGGCGCGGTCACCTCCGCCGACCTGGTCATCCTGGTCCAGAATCACCGCGAATACGACGTCGACCACCTGGCCAGGCTCGCCAAACGCTTCTTCGACACCCGCGGCGCCACCACGATCCGCGAAGCTCACCGCCTCTGATTTCCCTTTTCGGTACGGGCTGCCCCTCCCCAACCGCACCAGCGAAGTCCCGTGGCGGCGCCCGCGAGGCAGTCCGTGCTCCCGACCGACACCGCGCGCGCCGGGGCGGTGCAGGTGGTCCCGGCCCCTGCTTCCACGCCGCCGCCACCTCCGGCACGTCCGGGGCTTTCGGCACGTCCGGGGCTTCCGGCACGTCCGGGGCTTCCGGCACGTCCGGGGCTTCCGGCACGTCCGGGGCTCCAGTGCGTGGCCGGTCGTCGGTGGTCCCGGATCTCCGGAACGTGACCGGTCCTCCGTGGTCCCGGAGATCCGGAACGTGACCGGTCGTCCGTGGTCCCGGAGATCCGGGACGTGGCGGGTCGGCGATGGCTGAGGCTGGCTAGCCAGGCGGGGGCGCTGTTGTGTCACGGTCCGGCACGCCGCCCCGGTCACCGCTGGGCACGGCCGTCCCACAAGGTAGGCGCTCCATCCCGGCAGCTGGTCCGGTCCCGGCCCGGCTGGCCCTCACGGCCCTATCGCGCCCACCATAACGACCACCAGGCCCAGCCGAGCGAGCTCGGCTGGGCCTCAGCGGTGCCTCAGCAGCCTTGAGACACCCCTGTGCGCCAGCCCGAGCCGACCGGCTGGTGCTCAGGGCTGTATCAACGGCCTCGAGGCAACCCTCAGCACCAGCCGAGCCCGTGCGGCTGGCACTCACGGCTGTATCGACGGGCTTGAGGCAGCCATGGGCACCAGCCGGGGCCGTGCGGCTGGTGCTGACGGCCGTGTCGGCGGCCTTGAGGCGACCATCAGCGCCAGCCGGGCCCGCGGTTGGGCCCTCAGCGCCAGCCGAGCCTGTACGGCTGGCGCTCAGGGGTGTCTCGACGGCCTTGAGACACCCCTGCGCGCCAGCCAGGGCCGTGCGGCTGGCCCTCAGGGGTGTGTCGAGGGCCTTGAGGCACCCCTGAGGGCCAGCCGAGGTCGCTCGACGCGCGCTGTCGTTGCGGCGGGGTGAGACGGTGCGGGGGCTGCGTCGTGTTGGAGGGTGGCGCGGAGCACAGCGGGGCGGATCTGACCGATTGCCGGGACCGGACGCTCACCTTGTGGGACCGCCGTGACCAGCGGAGATCGCGAGTGGCGCGGCGGACCGGGACCCGACGGCTCCCCCCGCCTGGCTAGCCAGCACCAGCCAGCGATCCACCGGAAGCGCGGCCGGTCAAGGAGCGGGCAGGTCCGAGCCGGCGCCAGCCTGCGATCTACCGGGAGCGGGAGGGCCTGCCGGGCCGACGCCAGCGATCAACCGGGCGTGGGATGGCAGGCTGGGCCACCGCCAGCGGTCGACCGGGAGCGGGGGCCGGTCAAGGAGTGGGCAGGCTCGGGTCGGCGCCAGTCTGCGGTCCACCGGGAGTGGGCCGGGTGGGGGTGGCGAAGGTCCAGCGGGAGTTGAGGGAGTAGTTGATCAGCGGGATCAGGGTGAGGGCGATCGGCTGGACGATCGGGTAGGGGGTGGAGAGGAGTTCCGTGCCGGTCCAGAGGACTGCGGTGTTGATGGTGAAGGCGACCGCGGTGACGGTCAGGAACTTCGCGCCGGCCAGGGCGTGGCCGGCGGTGGAGCGGAAGACCCAGGCGCGTTGCAGCAGGTAGGAGACCGCGATGCTGGCGAGGAAGCCGGCCGTGGAGGCGAGTACCGGGCGGAGGTGGAGCAGGTGTACCCCGACCAGGCCTATGGCGAAATGGGTGAGTGCGCTGGCTCCGCCGCTCAGGGCATATCGGACCAGCCGTGCCACTTTCGGGCGCCGCAGCACAGCGGCAAAGAATCGGGCCACGCCGCCGGGCAAACGCCCAAGATCAGACACCGCGCGGGCCAAGACCGCGCGGGACAAGACCGCGCGAGACAAGACCGCCCGGGACAAGACCGCCCGGGACAAGACCGCGCGGGAGGGCAGTGCTCCGGTGGGGTCAGTGGTGGTCGGCATGTTCGGTCCACTGTTCAGGGACATCGAGTGACCGTAGCCGCCTCGGGCCGGTCGTCTCCGTGACCCGGTGGCCGCCGGCGTGTTCCTGGATCAGGTAGCGGGGGCGGCCCCGGACCTCCTCGTGGATCCTGGCCAGGTATTCGCCGATCACGCCGAGGCCCAGCAGCACGAACGTGCCGGTGATCAGCAGCAGCAGGATGACCGTGGGGAAGCCGGCCACCGAGTGGCCCTGCATCCAGCGGACCAGGGTCTGCACGCCCAGCACCAGCGAGAACGCGGCGAAGGTCAGACCGACGCCGGTGACCAGGTGCAGCGGTGCCGAGGTGAACGAGGTCAGGCCGTTGACCGCCAGGCGGAACAGCGAGCGGGCGGTCCACCGGGACGTGCCGCCCTCCCGGTGGTCGATGTCGATCTCGACGGTCTCCCGGGTGAAGCCGATCCAGCTGCTGGTGCCGCGGAAGAACGACGAGTGTTCGGGCATCCGGAGCAGCGCGTCCAGCGCGGGGCGGCCGAGCAGCCGGAAGTCGGTGGCGTCGACCAGGTCGACCTGGGTGAGGCGGGTGAACGCGCCGTTGAAGACCCGGGCGCCGAGCCGGCTGCTCAGGGACTGGCCGGTGCGGTTGCGTTTGACTGCCTCGACCACCTGGGCGCCGGACCGCCAGCGGCGGATCATCTCGGGGATCGCGGACGGCGGGTGCTGCAGGTCGGCGTCGATCACCACGGTGGCGTCGCCGGTGGCGTGTTCCAGCCCGGCCAGCAGGGCGGCTTCCTTGCCGAAGTTGCGGGAGAGCCGCACCCCGTGGATCCGCGGGTCGAGGACCGCGCAGGCGGCGATCCGGTTCCACGAGTCGTCGCGGGAGCCGTCGTCGACCAGGATCAGCTCGTACTCGTAGCCGGCGAGCACCTCGTCCATCCGGCGGAGGAACCGGTCGACGCCGGCGCCCTCGTTGTAGACAGGAGCGACCACAGAGATCATCACGGCGCCTCCGTACAGAAGGGTCGGCCGGCCAGTTTCCCGGCGGCCGTGTCGACGGCCTGGTCGAAGCGCCGCATCTCGGGCGGATAGCCGGACCGGCGGGCGGGCGGCAGCGTCGCGCGGAACTGGTCGCGCAGCGTGCAGCGGCGGGCGTCGCCGGCCGCGGACCGGTCGAAGTCGACGACCTCCTGCGCCACCCGATCGTGCAGGTAGGCAGCTTTCTCCGACGCGCCGGCCGCCCGGAAGTCACGGTTCGCCGAGGTCGAGACCGCTGCGATCAACACCAGCATGAGTACGCCGGTGAGCACCCCGATCCGGTGCCCCCGAGCGCTCCGGTGCCCGCGGGCGAACACTCCGGTCAGCACCGCCACGGTGAGCAGCGCGCCCCCGGCCCCGGCCAGCGCGCTGTCCCGCCAGCCCAGCCCCCACCAGCCGGCCGTGGCGAGCCGCTGCACCTGCTCGTTGAGCGCGCCCATGCCTGCGGCCAGGATCAGCGCGGACAGCCCGATGCCGGCGAGTGCCCAGGCCTGCCGCCGGTCCGGGGTGTCGCAGCGGGGCAGGTCGACCCAGAACCGGCGGACCAGCAGGAGCAGCACCAGCAGCGCGAGCAGCAGGGCCGGGCCGAGGGTGTGGCCGTACGGGCCTTCGGTGGCGCGCTGCCACATCAGCGGGGGCAGCCACGAGGTCAGCCGGTTGGGCATCGCACCGAGCGCGCCGGCCGGTGCCACGTCCGAACCGGAGTAGCAGCTCCCGTCCGCGCACTTGTCCGCGATCAGGGCCCGGACCGGCACCGCCACCGGCAGGAACCCGGCCCAGAGCAGCCCGGTGAAGCGGGCCCCGGCACCCCGGAACGTCTCCCGCCAGGTCAGCCCGAGCACGGTGCGGGCCCGGATCACCGCGGCGGCGGTGGCCAGCGGCAGGGCCAGGTAGGCCATCTCGTTGAAGGCGGCAAGCACCGCGCCGAGCAGCACGGCGAGCACGCCGAGCCGGGTGCCGAGCCGGATCCGGCCGACCGTCCGGGCGGCGAGCGCGGCGACCAGCAGCACCATCGCGGCGGTCAGGAAGTAGAGGCCGCCGAAGAGGACCGTGGTGCTGGTCCGGCCGGCCGCCACGAACCCACCGCCGAGCGCGAACGGCAGCACCGCGGTGATCAGCGACGGCGGCCCGGCGAACGGGCGGCCGCGGGACACCACGCACTCGGCCAGCACCAGCGTGGCCAGGGTCAGCAGGATCGCGGTGGCGAACGAGACCAGCCGCAGCGCGACGTTGGCCGGCAGCCCGAACAGGTCGACGAGCCCGAACGTGACGGCGTCCAGCGCCCACTCCACCATCCGGCCGAGCGGGCGGAAGTTGCCCAGGTTCAGGTATTGCGGGACGGACCGGATCGCCTCGCCGAACAGCTCCCACGGGCGGAACAGGTAGCGGGCGCCGTTGGCGTACACGTTGAACCGGTGGTCGGCGCTGGGGGCGACCGCGACCAGCGGGGACATCACGATCAGCGGGACCAGGGCGGCGCGCAGCACGATGCCCCGCCACACCGGCCGCCAGGACGGGCTCGCGGCGAGCGTGGGACGCGGCCCGGCGCCGGCGTCCGGCCGGGGGGTGGCGATCGACGTCTCGGCTGTCACACCAGACGCAACGACGGCCCGGTGGCGAGGATGCGACACGGACGACAGGCCGACACCTGTGCCCGGGGCGGCGCGTTAGAGGGCGATGAGCCACTCGCCGACCACCCCGGACCGCCCAGGTTTCCGTCCCGACATCGAGGGCCTGCGCGCGGTCGCGGTGCTCCTGGTCGTGCTCGGGCACGCCGGGGTGCCGCTGGCCGCGGGCGGCTACGTGGGGGTGGACGTCTTCTTCGTCATCTCCGGTTTCCTGATCACGTCGTTGCTGCTGCGCGAGGCGGCGACCGGACGGGTGTCGATCCGCCGGTTCTATGCCCGGCGGGCCATGCGGCTGCTGCCGGCCGCCGCGCTGGTGCTGGTCACCACGCTGGTGGCGGCCCGGCTGTGGCTGCCGGCGATCCGGATGGGCGAGCTGGCCCGGGACGCGCTGTCGGCCGCCGGCTACGTCGCCAACCTGCGCTTCGCGGTCACCGGTACGGACTACCTGAACGCCGACGCCCCGCCCTCGCCGTTCCAGCACTTCTGGTCGCTCGCCGTCGAGGAGCAGTTCTACCTGGTCTGGCCGCTGCTCTTGCTGCTTCCTAAAAAAAAGCCGCTGCTGGTGGCGCTGGTGCTGGCGTCGTTCACCGCCGGGGTGCTGGAGACCGCGCGCTCGGCGCCCTGGGGCTATTTCGGGCCGCATGCGCGGGCCTGGGAGCTCGGCGTCGGCGCGCTGCTCGCGGCGTTCCTGAAGAACCCGAGGCCGAACACATGGCTGGGCGGGGCCGGGCTGGCCGGGATCCTGGTCGCGGCGCTCTGGTTCGACGACGGCACGGCGTACCCCGGTGGGTTTGCTCTTCTCCCGGTGGCGGGCGCGGCGGCCGTGCTGGCCGGTGGTTTCCGCCCCCTGGCGGCCCGGCCGTTGCAGGTCGTCGGCCGGCTCTCCTACGGCTGGTACCTCTGGCACTGGCCACTGCTGCTGATCGGGCCGGCCGCGCTCGGGGTGGAGCCGTCGTTGCCGCTCGCGCTGCTGCTCGCGGCGGTCGCGCTGGGCCTGGCCTGGATGACGTATCACCTGGTGGAGAACCCGCTGCGGCAGCACGCGCAGCTGCGCCGGCGGCCGATCCGGGCGCTCGGGCTGGGCGCCGGGCTGTCCGGCGCGGTGGCCGCCGTCGCGGTCACCATCGCGCTGCTGCCGCACCCGGTGCCGGCCGGCGCGGCGATCCGGGACCTGCCGGCCGCGGCGGCCCGGGCCACCGACCCGTACGCGGTGATCACCCGAGCGGTCCGGAGCAGTCGCACCACCCGGGAGCTGCCGGCGAACCTGACCCCGTCGCTGACCACGGTGAACGCCGACAAGGCCCGGGTGTGGGCGGACCAGTGCCACGTGGAGGTGCCGGTGCTCGTCGCGCCGGCCGGGTGCGTCTACGGCGACCCGGCCTCGGCCACCACGATCGTGCTCTACGGCGACTCGCACGCCGCCCAGTGGTTCCCGGCGCTGGAACAGCTCGCCACCCGGCGCCACTGGAAGCTGGTCTCGCTCAGCAAGTCCTCCTGCTCGGCGGCCGACCTGCGGCTCTGGCACGACGGGCTGAAGCGGGAGTACACCGAGTGCGGCGCGTTCCACACCTCGGCGGTGGCCCGGATCCGGGCGCTGCGACCGGCGCTCGTGGTGATCGGGTCGAGTTTCAACTACCGGCCGGTCGACACCCGTACGGATGAGGCCACCCAGTGGCAGGCGGCCTGGCAGCGCACGGTCACCTCGGTGCGGGCACCGGTCGCGCTGATCGCCGACACCCCCTACCTGGGTGGCGAGCGGGTGCCGATCTGCGTCGCCCGGCAGGCCCGCCTGAAGCGGATCAACCGGTGCGGGAAGAGCGCCGCGACGGCCCTGCGTGGGCCGGCGCAGCGCTCGGTGCTGCACCGGCTCACCGGGGTCACGGTGATCGACCCGGTGCCGTGGCTGTGCACGGACTTCTGCCCGCCGGTGATCGGCAACGTGCTCGCCTACCGGGACTCCAACCACCTGACCAGCACGTACGCCAGAACGGTGGCACCGCTGCTGGAGCAGGCGCTACCGCAGCTGAAGTAGGTCGGCGAGGACCGGCGGGCGCAGCCGGTCCACCACCACGGTCCGGTCCAGCGCGTGGTCCCGGGACAGCTGGGCGAGCCGCTCGGCGAGCAGGTCGTCCCAGGCCCGGTCGGGCCGGTGCTTCTCCCAGGTGGCCCGGTCCGGCAGGTACTCCAGCAGCACCCCGAGCTTGCGCAGCAGGGAGAACGCCGGATCGTCGGTGAGCACCACCGGCCGGTGGTCCGGCGTCACCAGCAGCCGCTGGTTGACCGTGACCAGGAAGTCGCGCAGCGTGTCGTGGTCCAGGCCGATCGCCACGTACAGGCAGGCGGGCCGCCGCTTCGCGGCCGGCGTCCGGGAAACCTGCTCGGGTACGACCGGAACACCCTCCCCCTGGGGCCGCAACCGCCGGGCCAGTCCCCGGACCAGCTGCGGCGAGGTGTGCCACGGGTCCCGGGCGAACGACACCAGCGCCCGTCCCAGCCGGTACGACCCGCTGGTCCGCAACCGCTGGCTCTTCTCCCGTTCCCGGTCCCGCTGCTCGGCGAGCCGATCGCAGCGGGCCCGCCACGAGTCCCGTTCCAGCTCGACCGAGCGCATCCGCCCGGTCAGTGCGGCGATCTCCCAGCGCAGTCTCTCGAGTTCGGGCCCGGCCGGGGCCATCGTGGATGAGTCGGACATGTTCACGCTCCGCTTCGTACGTTCTCTGCGGCCAACCCGGCCAGCCACCGGGCCGCGGCCGCCGCGCCGTTGCCGAATCCGACTTCCGCGCACCGCCGGGCGAGCTGTTCCCGCACCTCGGGCCGCACCGCCTCGGCGAGCACCCGGTCCAATTCACCACTTTCCGGGTCTTCTACGCACAACGCCGCGCCGGTGGCCGCCGCGAACCGGGCCCGCGCCACCTGATCGTCGAGCGAAGTGGCCCGGTTCGGCACGAACACGGCCGGCACCCCGAACGCCAGCAGCTCGTGGAACGAGTTGTATCCGGACGCGCTGACCACCAGGTCCAGTCCGCGCAGATACCGGCTGATCGGGTACACCTTCACCACCCGCGCGCCGGGCACCACCGGCATCGGGTCGGTGGCGATCATCGACTCGGCGAGCAGCACCTGGAAGCCGGCCTCGCGCAGGTGCCGGGCGATCCGGCCGACCGGCGACGCGATGTCGTTGATGTTGCCGGCGCCCAGTTGCAGCAGCGCGGCCGGCCGGCCCGGTTCGATGCCGAGCGCGGCCCGGGCCTCGTCCGGCTCGGCCAGGTCGTCCCGGTCCAGCAGCATGATCGGCTCGACCTGGTGCACCCGGGCCCGGTCGGCGACGGTCGGTCCCGCGTCGACCGACGAGGCGAACTCGCCGGGCTCCAGGATGCCGTCGAAGACCGCGCCCCGGGTGATCCACTCGGCGCCGGTGTCGCGCCGCCACATCGGCCGGCGCACCCACACCCAGGTGACGTCCGGCCGGGCCGCCGCGGCGGCCACGATGCCCTCGTGCGGGACGCTGTCCACCGCGACCACGGCCGGGCGGTGCAGGTCGACCAGGTGTTCCAGCCGGGACTGCAGGAAGCCGGCCCAGCGCTGTTTGGGCAGGCCGAGCACGGCGCGCGACGGCAGGTACTCGGTGAGGAAACCCTCCCGGTGCGCGACCGACGCGCCGTACGACTGGGTCGCGATCACCGCGGGGTGACCGGCCGGCAGCCGGCGGCCGATCGCCATCAGCCGGGACAGGTGCCCGAGCCCGGCCCCGTTGTCGCTGAGCATCAGCACCGGGCGGGGCGCCGGCGGGCGCGCCCGGCGTGTCGCCGCCCGATGGGCGGCCGCTCGTCCGACGACTCCCCTGTCGGCGAGCCGGGCCAGGTGCGAGGCGGTGCCGTACCGGGTGTCGACGAACTCCCGGGCCCGGGTGACCACCGCGCGGTACCGGTCGCGGTCCGCCCACAGCTCCCGGACCAGCGGTTCCACCCCGGCCGGCGTGGTGTAGAGCGCGGCGTCGCCGAAGATCGGCCGGAAGTGCTCACCGACGATCGCCGGCACCCCGGCGGCCATCGCCTCCAGGATGGTCCGGCCGAACGCCTCGACCAGGTCCGGATCGTGGAAGTAGACGAAGAAGTCGACGGTGCGCAGGAACGCGGCGGGGTCCTCGGCGCCGAACGGGACCACGTCCCAGCCGGCCGGCCGGCGGCCGAGCAGCCGGGTCGCGATCTCACCGCCGCCCAGCACCCGGACCCGCAGGTCGTCCCGGTCCGGGTAGGCCCGCAGCAGCTCACCGGCGGTCCGCGGCCACTTCACCGGGTCGGCCCGCCCGTGCCGGCCGATCACCGGTACGGCGGCGACCGGCCCGTGCCGATCGACCCACCACTGCCCCGAATCGATGATCTCGTGCCAGTCGCCGGCGGCCAGCGGCACACCCGGCATGGTGTCCCGCACCTGCGGGCTGATCGGCATCCACTCGATCGCCGGGCCGAAGTACAGCTCGACCCGGTCCCGGACCTCGTCGACGTCGTAGTACCGCTTCGGGTCCGCGGCGTCGCCGGGCGCCTGGTTGAACACCATCACGGTGTGCTCGGCCTGCACCCGCGGCACCACGGCCAGGTCGGCCGTGAAGATCCGGGGCTGGCGGACCACCAGCAGCCGGGTGTTGACCGCGGCGTCCGGCGTGGCCAGCTCGGCCAGGCCGTCCCGGATCAGGTCGGCGATCCGCGGGCTGAACGGCAGCCCGTCCCGATTGTGCGGGGACGGTACGTGCACCAGGATCGTGCGCAACCCGGCTTCGGCCTGGGCGCGCACCTCGGCCGCGATGGCCGCCGAGTTCCCGCCCGGGTATCGGAAATCGGAGAGGATCGCCACGTCATGGACGGTCACGGTCATGCTCGTGTACTCCGTTGCTAGAACCGGACTTTCCCCCGGCGGGCACAACGAACCGCGGCCCGGTCACGTCACGCCGGGCCCGGCCGGGGCGTTGGGCAGACCATGCGCACGCACATCACCCCGGATTCGTACGGATCAGCCCTGTTGGACCGGCATCTGCGGACGCTGCGCAAGGCCGGTCCGGAGGGACCCGCGACGGCCGCGCTGCAGGCCCGCTCGGTGGACGCGCGAGCGCTGCTGGCACACGCCGCGGGTGTCACCGACCTGGACGCGCTGATCGCCACGGCCCGGGCCGGCCGCCCGCTGCCCGGCGGCGCCGACCCGTGGGCGCTCGGCGAGCTGGCCCGGGTGATCGCCTGCCAGGACCTCGAGCCGGAGGACCGGCCGGACGGGCTGGCGCTGTTCGACGCGCTGCTGCGCGAGCACGGGCCGGCCGCGATCGCCCCGGAGCACCAGGGCCTGCACGCCCAGCTCGCGTTCCCGGTCGGGCGGGCCGCCGACCTGCTGGCCCGGTACTCGGCGATCCCGAGGACGGTCCGCGAGGCGCTCGCCGTCGACCTGGCCGAGCCGGGCGACTGGCTGGCCCGGTTCACCGCGCTGCTGCCCGCGCCGGGGCTGACCGTCGCCGACGGGACCGGGCCGCGGTTCGACCGGCTGGTGCCCGGCGCGGTGGCCGCGGTGGACGACCCGCGGACGATCACGACGGTGGTCACCACGTACCGGCCCGGGCCGGCGCTGCTGGTGACGGTGCGCTCGCTGATCGCGCAGAGCTGGACGAACCACGAGATCCTGATCGTCGACGACGGGTCCGAGGACACCACGGCCCTGGACGCGGCGGCCGCGCTGGACCCGCGGGTCCGGGTGCTGCGGCTGCCGGTGAACGGCGGCACGTACCTGGCCCGCAACGCCGGGCTGGACGCGGCGGCCGGCGAGTTCGTGACGTTCCAGGACTCCGACGACTGGTCCCACCCGCTGCGGCTGGAACGGCAGGTGGCGCCGCTGATCGCGGAGAAGCAGGTGTTCGCGACCACGTCGGCCGGGATGCGGGTGACCGGGGATCTCGTGGTGACCCGGCCGGGGTATCCCGGGCACCGGTCGTACAACCTGTCGTCGCTGATGCTGCGCCGCGAGCCGGCCCTCAAGGAGCTCGGCTACCTGGACACCGTCCGCAAGGGCGCGGACGCCGAATACGTGGAGCGGGCCCGGGCGGTGTTCGGGCGGCCGGCCGTACCGCACCTGGGCGGCGAGACCCTGGCCCTGATCCGGCTCTCCGGCGGCTCACTGTCCAGCGCGGACATGGCGGCCGGCTGGATGCACCCGGCGCGGCACGCGTACCTCTCCGCGTTCCAGGCCTGGCACACCCGGGTGATCGCCGGTCGGGAGGCGGCCTTCCGGCCGCGGACACCGCTGCGGCGGACGTTCGCCGCGCCGCACCGGCTGGCCGGGACCACGGTCAACCCTGAGGGGTACGACCTGGTGCTGGCCGGCGACTTCACCGCGCCGGAGAGCGCCGGCCCGCTGCGCGCGCTGCTGGCCGAGAACGTGCCGGTGACCGTGCTGCACCTGCCGACGCTCGACGCCGCCACCCGCAACCTCGACCCGGACGTCCAACGCATGATCAACGTGGGTTCGGTGGCGCAGGTGCTGCTCGCCGACCGGGTGCACGCCAGGCTGCTCGTCGTCCGCGGCCCGGCGCCGCTGGCGTTCGCGTCCGGACTGCCCAGCGGGGTGCGCGCCGACCGCGTGGTGATCGAGGACGATCCGGCGTGGGCGCCGGCCACCGACGCGTGCCTGGCCGCGGCCCGGCGGCTGTTCGGCACCGAGCCGGCGCTGGTGACGCTGCCGGCCACGGTGGATCCGCGCCGGTGGCGGGCGACCCGCGGGGAACCGGACTCGGAACGCCCGATCCTGGGCCGGGCCGTCGCCGGCGACGAGTTCCGGTCGCTGCGCCAGACGCTGCGGGACTCACCCGACTTCGACGTACGCCTGCTGGACCGCTCCGACGGCTCCCCCGCGGCGTTCGGCGCCCGCCCGCCGCTGCACTGGCTGATCTACCAGGAGCGCGACGTCACCCCACGGTCGTTCCTGCACCAGCTCGACTACTACCTGGGCGGCGACGACGGCCCGGCCGACCTGCTGGCCCCGCTGGCGGCCGGCTGCGTCCTGCTGCTCCCCCCGGACCGCGAACCGGACTACGGCGAAGCCGCCGTCTACTGCACCCCCGACGACCTGCACCGCACCGTCCGTCGCCTGCACCGCTCCCCGGCCCGCTACGCCGCACAGAGCGCCCGCGGCCGCGACTACGCCCGCCGCCACCACCACGGCCGCTACGCCGAAGCCCTCCGCTCCCTCCTCCACCCCATCCCCCGTCCCCGCTGACCCGCACGCGAGGCGGGTGGCCGCACCCGCAGGCAGGCGCGGCTCCCGGTTGGTGGCTGGCTCTCAGGGGTGTCTCCGCGGCGCGGAGACACCCCTGAGGCCCAGCCGGGACCCGGGGGCGCGCCGCGGTCCGGAGCGGGCCGCGGCGTCGCGGCGCCTCACGGGCGGGACGTGGCTCGTAGCCTGCGGCGGGGCGCTCGGTATTCGTACCAAATGGGGTTTGTCGGTCGGCAACCGAACAGCGACGCAGCTACGCCCGGTTGGCATTCGAGTCGGCCGGCCCGGGGCCGAAGAGAACGGTGAACCTGGCAGCAGCCAGGCGCCGAACTCCGAAAGGGCCTCCCTTGCGCTCGCTCTTCCGCCGCTTCGCCCTGGTCGCTGCTCTCGCTCCCGCCGCCGCTCTCGGCGTCACGCTGGTCGCCGCGCCGGCGCAGGCCGCGCCGGTCACCGAGACCACCATGCAGGCCGACATCGTCCGGCTGACCAACGTGCAGCGCACCGCGCACGGCTGCGCCGCCCTCAAGGTCGACGAGCGGCTGATCACCGCGGCGCGGGGGCACAGTGCCTACATGGGGCAGACCGGCTCGTTCAGCCACACCGGCAAGGGCGGCTCGAACTTCGTCGCCCGGGAGAAGGCCGCCGGCTACCCGAAGCCGTCCGCCGAGAACATCGCCTGGGGCTACCGCTCCGGCAAGGACGTGGTCAGCGCGTGGATGAAGAGCCCGGGCCACCGCGCCAACATCCTCAGCTGCAAGTCGAAGACCGTCGGCGTCGGCGCGGTCTACAGCGACAACGGCACGCCCTATTTCACCCAGGACTTCGGCTACTGAATTAAAAAGCTCGGAGTCCCGGCCGATCCCCCTGCGGCCGGGACTCCGGATCAACGCTCGTGTCATGGACACACCACGGAGTTCCGGCCGATCCCCCTGCGGCCGGAACTCCGGTTACACCGTCCGTGTCACGGGCTTACGGCAACGCCCCGGCCGATCCCCCTGCGGCCGGGGCGTTCGCCGTTGTCAGGACCTTGCGGGTGAAGGACAGGACGGCGTGGCGGCCGAGCATCTCGCCCTCGCGGGAGAGGCCGTCCACCGTGGTCAGCCAGCGGTCGATTGCGGCCTGTTCGTCCTTGCGGTTGACGTCGTCGAAGACGATCGTGGCGTGGTCCGCCAGGCGGGGGCCGATCACCGGCAGCGCCGGGTAGCGGCTGTCCGGCCCGACCGCGGCGGGCGGCCCGTCGACCAGCAGGAAGTCGACGCCGTCCAGGTCCTCGCAGGCGGCCGGGTCGTACCAGGGGTAGACACGGTCGGCCAGCTCGACCGGGGCCAGCGGCGCGTCGCGCACCTCGGCCACCCCGGTCAGCCCGTGCGCCTTGAGGGCGGCGCGGGTGCGGTTCGCGTACTCCGGGTCGTGGTCGAGCGAGATCAGCCGGCCGCCGACCTGTTCCAGCGCGTAGGCCAGCCAGATCGTGGACGTGCCGCTGCCCAGCTCGAGGACCAGTTTCGGCCGCCGGGAGCGGACCAGGAACAGCAGCTCCAGCAGGTCGGTCGGGTTCAGCGCGTAGTCGCCGGAGGACGGCATCGGCGCGCGCGGCGTGAAGCCCTGGAACAGCTGCACCGTCGCCTCCAGCTCGCGGGGCACCGCCAGCTGCAGGTTGCGCACCCCGCGGTCGGCGATCCGCTGCACCCGGGTGACCGCGTCGAACAGTTCGCGGTGCCGGTCCTCGGTGGCGAGCCGCTGGCGTTCCACGGCGGACACCACCCGGCGCTGCGTCTGGTCGAGCACCACGCGCAGGTCGCGGATCTCCCGGCGGTCGGCGCGCAGCGTGACCAGCCGCCGGTTCAGGTGCAGCACCCCGGCCATCACCAGGGCGAGCAGCGCGGCGACCAGGCAGACCGCCAGGCCGGTCGCCCCGAGCGCGGCGGCCGCGGTGACGGCGGCGACGAGCAGTGCGGTGAGCGCGACGGCGGCCAGGGTCCGCGGGCCGAGCTCGCGTACCCGCCCGGCCAGCCGATCAAGTCTCCGGACCATGAAAACCGCCACCTCCCGTGCCTGCACGCGGCCGCGGGGGCGACCACATCAAGCCCTAACGCGGCAAGCTACCGAGCGTTACGCGGATCCGGTCGGTGAACGGCTCCGGGTGGTAGGCCGCGCGCAGCGCCGACCGGTTGCGCCGCCGCTGCTCGGCGACGAGTTCCGGATCGGCCTGGAAGCGGCGCAGCAGCGCACCGACCTGGTCGGGCCGGCAGTGCACCCCGATCGGCCCGGGCTCCCCGGTGATCACGACGCAGCCCATCGCGGCGGCGTCCAGCACCGAGCGGCCGGTCGGCGCCGGGAAGTTCAGCGCGAAGTCGAGCTGCCCGAAGAACTCCGGCGGGTCCACCTCGGCGGCCCGGTAGATCAGCCGCCGGGCCGACTGCCGGGGCAGCGGCGCCCCGTCGGCGAGCCGGATCCGCACGTCGACGCCGGTCAGCCCGTCGAACACGGCAAGTTCCCGACTGTCGGTCACCTCGGCGCCGACCACCGGCACCCGGGGCAGCGGCGGGCGGCGCAGCGTGTCCGGCCCGTCGGTGGCCACCGTCGGCAGATCAAAGTCGGTCACCACCAGGTCCGGCACGCCGTGCAGCGCCGCGCGGACCGCCGGACCCTGCGGGCACCACAGCGCCGGGACCCGGAACATCCGCTCGGCCGCGGCGGTACAGGCGCCCAGCGCGCCTCCCGGCACTTCATCGATCAAAAACATGAGGGTACGAGGTGACAGCCCCACCTCCCCGGCCGGCGGATGGCGCATCACCTCGGGCTGCCGCACCAGCAGCAGTCCGCAGTGGACCCGATCGGTGAGCACCACCTGCCCGATCCGCCCGGTGTTGAC
Source organism: Actinoplanes awajinensis subsp. mycoplanecinus (assembly GCF_001509495.1). NCBI lineage: Bacteria > Bacillati > Actinomycetota > Actinomycetes > Micromonosporales > Micromonosporaceae > Actinoplanes > Actinoplanes awajinensis. The sequence goes on from NZ_LLZH01000286.1 coordinate 59,482, forward strand.
CAGGTGCTGCACCGCCGGGTGCACCGGCAGCCGGGTCCGCACCGGTCGCCGCCAGTCCTCCAGGTGCAGGATCGCCACCCGCAGCCCCCGGGCGGCGAGCGCCTCGATCTCGGCGAGCGCGGACCGCTGGGTCTCGGCCAGCACCCGCCAGTCGGCGGCGACTGTCACGTCGTACCAGAGCGGTGGCACCTCGGTCGACGCGGACCGCGAGAGGTGCGGCGGCGCCGGGAACGGACGGTCCGATCCGTCGCGCGGCCGGAAGGCCGACGCCTCGCCGGCAGCGATCCGCCGGTGCCAGGTGGTGTAGCCGGAGAGGTAGGCGGCCCGGGCCGGGTGGATCCAGTACGGCCGGATCTCGGACCGGGACAGCGAGCCGGCCGACAGCCGGATCAGCGCGAGGTGCACCGGCAGGTGGCGCACCGCCCGCTCACCGAACGCCGCGGTGATCCGCGCGATGTACTCGGAGTCGCCGCCCTTGCGGACCACGTCGAGGTATCCGGCCCGGTCCAGCACCGCGGCCCGGCGCACCAGCAGCGCGGACGGGTTGAGCTTGCCGCCGCGCCGGCCGAGCCGGGTCAGCGTGAGGTCCTCGGTGACCCGGCGGCCGTCCGACGTGGACGCGACAAGTGCCGGGTCGATCAGCAGCGGGGTGACCTGCAGTTCCAGCCGTCGCGGATGCGACCAGTCGTCGGAGTCCTGGAACGTCACGAACTCGCCGGTCGCCGCGTCCAGCCCGGTGTTGCGGGCCACGTACGTGCCGGCGTTCACGCTCTGGCGCAGCAGCCGCACCCGCGGGTCCAGCGCCACCGCCCGCCGCAGCACCGCGTCGAACTGCGGCGGCGACGCGTCGTCCACCACCAGCACTTCCAGGTTCCGCCAGGACTGCCGGGTGATCGACCGGACCGCGGTGATCAGCCCCTCGTCCGGCCGGTACGCGGTGATCACCACGGTGATCCGTTCCGGTCGTTCGATCGGGGCGGGCTCCCGCGTGTAGAGCCGGTCGAACGGCGCCAGATGGTCCCGGTGGTCCAGCCGGAGCGACGGACCGGGCAGCCCGGCACCGAACCGCCGCAGCCACGGACCCACCGGCCGCCCCGGGTTCCGGAACGGGTTGGCCAGGTCGGTGCCGATCTCGTGCCGGACCTGGCGGTCGAGCCCGGCGAGCCGCACCGGCCGGCCCTCGAGCAGCGCCAGCTGGGCGTGCACCGCGATCCCCCGGGCGCCGATCAGCTCGAACAGCGCGAGGGCGTCGGCCCGGTCGGTCGGCAGCACATCCTGCAACGCCATGATCCGCGCCAGGGTGGCCAGCAGGTCGGGCCGGACCGTCACGTCCCGCCCGCGCAGCCCGCCCCGGGCGGCCGCCAGCAACTCGGCCAGGCCACCCCGGCCGCTCAGCCCGGCAGACGCCAGCTCTTCCCGCAGACTCACCGCGCGGTTGCGGACCGTCGCGGCCACCAGAGTGGCCGGCTTCTCGTCCCCGATCATCGGTCGGTCCAACGCGCCGACCGGCGTCGAGTTACACGGCGGCCAGGACCGCCCGCTGCACCCGATCCCGCTCGGCCGCTTCGTCCCACGCCCCGACCAGGTAGAACGCGTCGACGACGTCACCGCCGAGGGTCGAGATCCGCGCCGCCCGGATCTCCGCGCCGGCCTCGTCGAGCGCGCTGGTCACCCGGTAGAGCAGGCCCGGCGAGTCGGCCGCCCGCAACTCCAGCACGACCGCGCCGGTGGCGACCGCGCGCTGCCAGACCACCCGCGGCTCGGCGGTGCCACCGCGGGCGCTCATCGCGCGGGCCCGGACCCGCTGGGTCACCGAGACGTCACCGGAGGCGACGCGGCGCAGGTCCGCGGCGAGGGCGACCGGATCGTACGGCGTGCCGTACCGCGGCTGGGTGTAACACGAGACGATGGCTCGCCCGTCGACCGTGGAGGTGTTCGCGGCGACCACGTCCAGCCGATGCATGGCCAGGCAGGCGGCCACCCCGGCGAGCAGTCCCCGCCGGTCGGCGGCGGCCACCGACACCTCGTCGCCCTCCAGGTGCACCACCGGCAGGTCGCCGGTGAGCAGCTCCGGGTCGGGCTCGGGCGGCTCGGGCAGGGCGCCGGTGTCCAGCGCGGTGTGCACCCGGCGGACCAGCTCGGCCATCAGCCGGCCCTTCCAGTCCGACCAGGCGGCCGGGCCGGTGGCGTGCGAGTCGGCCCGGGACAGCGCGTGCAGCAGGTCGAGGGTGGCCGGGTCGCCGACCGCCTCGGCGACCGCGGAGATGGTCAGCGGGTCGTCGAGGTCGCGGCGGGTGGCCACGTCCGGCAGCAGCAGGTGCAGGCGGACCATCTTCTCGACGGTGGCCACGTCGGCCGGCGGCAGACCGATCCGGGCGGCGATGTCGGCGGCGATCGGCGCGCCCACGAGGCTGTGGTCACCGGGCAGGCCCTTGCCGACGTCGTGCAGGAACGCGCCGATCAGCAGCAGGTCGGGGCGGTCCACCTCGCGGGCGTACTTGGTGGCCTCGTAGGCGGCCTGGACCAGGTGCCGGTCCAGGGTGAACCGGTGCACCGGGTGGTGCTGCGGAAGGCTGCGCATCCGGGCCCACTCGGGGAGCCACGCGTCGATCAGGCCGTACCGGTCGCAGGCCTCCCAGGCCGGCAGCAGGCCGGGACCGGCGCCGAGCAGCGAGACCAGCGCGGCCCGGGCGGAGGCCGGCCACGGGTTCGGCAGCGGCGGGCAGAACGAGGCGAGCCACTCGCTGGTGGCCCGGGCGATCGGGAGCTGCACGGTGGCGGCCGCGGCGGCCACCCGCAGCGAGAGGCTGGGGTCCGGCAGCGGGCCGATCGCGGTGCGGGCCAGCACGAGCTCGCCGTCCTGCTCGACCACGTCGCGGGCGACCGGGCGGCGGGCCGGCGCGATCGGGGTGGTGCCCCGGCGGCGGCCGCTGCGCAGCCGGTCGATGGCCCGCCAGGCGTCGTCGACGGCGTGCGCGACGGTCCGCGCGTCGCCGGAGACCCGCCGCAGCAGTGTGTCCGGGTCCTCGATCTCCAGCAGGTCGGCGACGGTGGAGCGCTCCTGGGCGACCAGGCGGTCCACCCGGCGGCCGACCGCGAGGTGCAGGGCGTCCCGGGTGTCCAGCAGCCGCAGGGCGGCGGCGCGGACCGCGGGGCGCATGGTGTCGGCGATCCCGGCGCGGCCGACGCCGCGCAGCAGGGTCACGTCGCGCAGCCCGCCGGACGCCTCCTTGAGGTCGCCCTCGAGCAGGAAGGCGAGCTCGCCGTGGCTGGCCCAGCGGCTCTGGGTGATCTCTTTGAGCTGGGGCATCAGGCGGACGGCGGTGCGCCGCCACTGATCCCCGGAGGCCGCGATCAACTCGGCGGAGAGGCTCGCGTCGCCGGCCACGTGCCGGGCGTCGAGCAGGCCGAGGGCGACCTTCACGTCGTCGTGCGCGACCGACAGCGCCTCGGGCAGGGTGCGCACCGAGTGGTCCAGGCCGAGCCGGGCGTCCCAGATCGGGTACCACAGCGCGGACGCGATCCGGTCGATGCCGGCCGTCCCGTTGTGCAGCAGCACCAGGTCCAGGTCGCTGTAGGGGGCGCAGTCACGCCGGCCCAGTCCGCCCACCGCGAGCAGGCTGACGCCGGGCAGGTGGCTCGGGAAGAGCTCCCGCAGCCAGACGTCGAGCGCCGCGGCACGCTCGTCGCGTGCCGCGGCTCCGATGTGTTCGCGCAGCTTGTCGAGGGAGCCCCCGGCCGGACGCGCGGGCGGGGCCGGAGGCTCACTCAACGGGTTCGTCATGTGCTTACAGTGCGTCCAGGCCGCGTTCGCCGGTACGGACCCGGATGACGTCGTCGACCGTCGTCACCCAGACCTTGCCATCACCGATCTTGCCGGTCCGCGAGGCGGTCACGACGGCGTCGACGATCTTCTCGACGTCGATCTCGTCCGTGATCACCTCGACCTTGATCTTCGGGAGGAATTCGACGGTGTACTCGGCACCCCGGTAGACCTCGGTGTGCCCCTTCTGCCGGCCGTAACCCTGTACCTCGCTCACGGTGAGCCCGGCGACGCCGAGGGCGTGCAGAGCCTCCTTCACCGCGTCGAGCTGGTACGGCTTGATGACCGCGGTCACCAGCTTCATGCTCAGTCCTTCCAATCCAGCAGCCATGGGGGGAGATTAACCGGCGACCTTCTGGCTGACATCAGCCTTGCCATCGGCGTCGACGGCCTTGCTCGAGGAGATACCCGCCATGGCGAAGGCGCCACCGCCACCGGAACCGGCGGCCGGGGTGTTCTCGTACGCGGTCTCGCCGTGGTCGGCGATGTCGATGCCGCCGATCTCGGCCTCCTCGGAGACCCGCAGCAGCTTGATCTTCTTCAGGACGAAGGCGATCAGGGCCGCGATGGCCAGCGAGTAGACGGTGACCGCGGCGCTGCCGACGAACTGCCGGCCGAGCTGGGTGAAACCGCCGCCGTAGAAGAGGCCGTCCGAACCACCGAGCACGTCGGTGATCGCGCTGTTGGCCGTGTTGGTGGCGAAGAAGCCGATGAAGAGCGAGCCGATCCAGCCACCGACGAAGTGGACGCCGACCACGTCGAGCGAGTCGTCGTAGCCCAGCTTGTACTTCAGGCCGACGGCCAGGGCGCAGACCACGCCGGCGATCAGACCGAGCAGCACGGCCGGCAGCGGGGCGATGAAGCCACACGCCGGGGTGATGGCGACCAGACCGGCGACCGCACCGGAGGACGCGCCGACCAGGGTCGGCTTACGGTCCCGGATCCACTCGACGGCGACCCAGCCGAGCAGCGCGGCGGCCGTGGCGAGCTGGGTGTTGACGAACGCGACACCGGTGACGCTGTCGACGGTCAGCTCGGAGCCGGCGTTGAAGCCGAACCAGCCGAACCAGAGCAGACCGGCGCCGAGGGCGACGAACGGCACGTTGTGCGGACGCATGTTGTCCCGCGGCCAGCCGACCCGCTTGCCGAGCACCAGGGCGACACCGAGGGCGGCCGCACCGGCGTTGATGTGCACCGCGGTACCACCGGCGAAGTCCAGCGCGTGCAGCTTCGCGCCGATCCAGCCACCGCCCCAGACCCAGTGGGCGACGGGGACGTAGACCAGGGTGAACCACCCGATCGCGAAGAGCACCCAGCCGCCGAACTTGAGACGGTCCGAGAGCGCGCCGCTGATCAGGGCGACCGTGATGACCGCGAACATCATCTGGAAGGCCATGAAGACGTAGATCGGGATACCGGTGGTGCCCCAGAGGTCGCCGGCCCAGCTGATGTCGGTGCCGCCGTACTGGGTGAGGTTGCCGATGAACTGGTTCAGGCTCGCGTTGCCACTGGCGCCGAACGAGAGGCTGAAGCCGTAGAGCGCCCACAGCACGGAGATGATCCCGATGCTGGAGAAGCTCATCATCATCATGTTCAGGGCGCCTTTGGACCGGTTGAGGCCCCCGTAGAAGAGCGCCAAGCCGGGTGTCATGAGCAAAACGAGCGCAGACGACAGGAGCAACCAAGCGGTGTTGCCGATGTTGATCTCCACGCTGCCTCCTCTCGGGATTAAGTGTCTTCACACCTGACCGAGGTGGCTGCGATGCCGGTCGGCCGGTTCGAGGCAGAGCGTTCCGGCTGGCTGTTTCGAGCACGGTCTACGCGCGATTTCCGGCGCGTCACGGGTTGTTTCCGACGTGTGAAGAAACTCTCACAGGCCGTTAAGTGATCTTGGCTGAACAGGCAAAATGCCCGCCTGATCTAACGGAGGGCGTATTCGAGCGTGTGCCGCTCGTAATCCAGCAGCCGCAGATCGCGCATCGGGCGGCGCAGATGGCCCTTGTGCACGATCCGGACGAACGCCGGGTCACCGGCCGCCGCCATCCGGCGGATGCCCTCGACGTGATCGACGATCCGTTTCCTTATGGTCCGCACCAGCCGATGCCGGTCCCGCGGGATCAGCCCGTAGGCGTCCGCGAACAACCGCAGCCGGCGCGGCCGGTTCGGCCGCTTCCAGCCCAGCGTGTACGAGTCCCGGTCGCTGAACAGCGGCACCCAGGTCCACGCCGCGTACGCCACGTCGTAGATCCGGGAACCGGGCGAGGCCAGGTCGAAGTCGATCAGGGCGAGGGTGCCGTCCGGACGCCAGACCACGTTGTGCGGGGCGGCGTCGTGGTGGCAGATCACCTCGGTGTCCGGCGGGGGCGGGCCGAACGAGCGCCAGACCGCGCCGGGAGGCGGCACGAAGCCGTACTGCGCGTCGTGGAACATCCGCAGCATGGTCGCGACCGTGACCAGCGCTTCCTCGGTCACCCAGTGCGGGGCCAGCGGGTATTCGCCGCACTCGCCGTCGAGGTACGTGAGCACCTCGCGGTTCTTCTCGTCCATCCCCAGCGCGCTCGGCGAGCCGGTGAACCCGACCCGTTCGAGGTGGTTGAGCAGCGCGTGGACGGCCGGCGTCCACGGCCCGGCATTACGCCGGACCGTGTCGCCGATCCGGGACACCGTGCTGACGTTGCCACCGTGCAGCGGTATCTCGCGCAGCGGCTCCTGCGTCACCCACAGCCTCCCTGGATATACCCACGTAACAAAGGCGAGCCTACGCGGTCTCTCCCAGCAGGGCCTCGACGAAGGCCGCCGGCTCGAACGGGGCGAGGTCGTCCGGACCCTCGCCCAGGCCCACCAGCTTCACCGGAATACCCAGCTTGCGCTGCACCGCGATGACGATGCCGCCCTTCGCGGTGCCGTCCAGCTTGGTGAGCACCACACCCGTGACATCCACCACCTCAGTGAACACCCGGGCCTGTTCGAGGCCGTTCTGGCCGGTGGTGGCGTCCAGCACGAGCAGCGTCTCGTCGACCGGGCCGTGCTTCTCCACCACCCGCTTGACCTTGCCCAGCTCGTCCATCAGGCCGATCTTGTTCTGCAGCCGGCCGGCGGTGTCCACCAGCACCACGTCCACGCCGGTCTCGATGCCGCGCTTGACCGCGTCGAACGCCACGCTGGCCGGGTCGCCGCCCTCCGGCCCGCGGACCGTCTCGGCGCCGACCCGCTCGCCCCAGGTGGCCAGCTGCTCGGCGGCCGCCGCCCGGAACGTGTCGGCCGCGCCGAACAGCACGGTGCGCCCGTCCGCGATCAGCACCCGGCCGATCTTGCCGCAGGTGGTGGTCTTGCCGGCGCCGTTGACGCCGACCACCATCACCACCGCGGGGCGGCCCTCGTGCCCGGTGGTGCGCAGGCTGCGGTCGAGATCCGGCTCGAGCGCCGCGGTCAGCTCCTCGACGAGCTGCTCACGCACACCGGCCACGGTCCGGGTGCCGAGGATCCGGACCCGCTCACGCAGCCGCTCCACGATCACCTGGGTGGCCTCGACGCCGACGTCCGCGGTGATCAGGCTCTCCTCGATCTCCTCCCAGTCGTCCTCCTCCAGGTGGTCCCGGGAGAGCACGGTGAGCAGGCCCCGGCCCAGCGCGGACTGCGAGCGGGCCAGCCGGGCGCGCAGCCGGACCAGGCGGCCGGCGGTCGGCTCGGGGGTCTCGATCTTTTGAATGAGAGGAGGCAGCTCCTCCTCTTCCACCGGAAGCGGCGGAAGCACCACCGGCGGCGCTTCGACCGCGGGTTCGACGACCGGCGGCCGCTCCAGGGTGGTGGTCGAGGCCTCGGACGGCGGCGGGAGCTCCCGGCGGCGCATCTTCGGCACCACCAGCCCGACCGCGCCCACGACCAGGACGACGAGCAGGATCACTGCGGCGACCACGTATTCCATAGCCGAAATCCTGACAGATGAGCCGTCCGGCCGTGGCAGAGGCCACGCCACTGGCAAATCCGCGCGGGGGTAGTAAGGATGTGCAAGCCCCTCGAGACCCCGCCCGGAAGGCCATTTCCCCCATGCGACACATCCCCGGCGCCGCCCGGTGACCGCCCAACTGCTGATCGGTCCGCTGCTGCGGCGCGTCACCGGCGACCGCGCCACCATCTGGGTGGAGACCAGCGAACCCGCGCAGGTGCGGGTCGAGGCCGACGGCGGGGCCGCCGGGTCCGCTGCGACATTTTGTGCGTACGGCCACCACTACGCCCTGGTCGTGGTGTCCGGGCTGGCCCCGGACTCCTCGCACGCCTACCGGGTGACCCTCGACGACAACGAGGTGTGGCCGGCGGCCGGGTCGCCGTACCCGCCGTCGGTGATCCGGACCCGGGCCGCCGAGGACGCGGCCCAGCCGGTCAGCCTGCTCTTCGGCTCGTGCCGGCAGGGCAGCCCGCAGGACGCCGGCCGGACGTTGCCGCCGGACGCGCTGGACGCCTATTCCCGGCGCCTGATGGCCGAGCCGGAGCACCGCCCCGACCTGCTGGTCCTGCTCGGCGACCAGGTGTACGCGGACGAGACCTCGCACAAAGTGCGCCGGTTCCTGCGCCGGCACCGCAAGGCCGGCAGCGACGCGCCGTCCGACCAGGTGGTCACGTTCGAGGAGTACACCAAGCTCTACCTGGAGTCCTGGCGTGACCCGGAGGTCCGCTGGCTGTTCTCCACGGTGCCCAGCGTGATGATCTTCGACGATCACGAGCTGATCGACGACTGGAACACCTCGGCGTCCTGGCGGTCCGACATGGCCGAACAGTCGTGGTGGCGGGAGCGGATCGCCGGCGGTCTCGGCTCCTACTGGGTCTACCAGCACCTGGGCAACCTCAGCCCGGACGAGCTGGCCGCCGACCCGCTGTTCCAGAAGGTGTCCGCCGCCGACGACGCCACCGACCTGCTGCACGAGTTCGGCCGGTCGGTCGACGAGCCGGACTCCGCGGACAACACCGACGTGCCGTACCAGTGGAGTTTCGCCCTCGATCTGGGCCGGACCCGGCTGGTCGTGCTGGACAACCGCTGCAACCGGGTGCTCACCCCGGGCGCCCGGGCGATGCTGCCGGCCGCCGAGTGGGACTGGTTCATCAGCCAGGCACACGGCGACTACGACCACCTGGTCGTCGGCTCGTCGCTGCCGTGGCTGATGCCGCCGGCCATCCACCACCTGGAGGCGTGGAACGAGGCGGTCTCCGAGTCGCGCAACCCGCGCTGGGCGGCGTTCGGCGAGAAGCTGCGGCGCGTCTTCGACCTGGAGCACTGGGCCGCGTTCGGCAAGTCCTTCACCGCGCTGGGCGAGCTGTTCCGGCGGCTCGGCGAGGGCGGCGTCGGCGCGCCCGGCCACCGGGTCGGCGCCGGCGGGGCGTACGCCGCACCCGCCTCGATCAGCGTGCTCTCCGGGGACGTGCACCATTCGTACGTGGCTCGGGCCGACTTCGGGCACGCCATGGCCACCCCGGTGATGCAGCTGACCTGCTCGCCGATCCACAACGAGGTGCCGCTGCCGCTGCGGCCGCTGATGCGGGTGAGCTGGCTGCCACCGGTCGCCCGGGTGGTCCGCGGCCTGGCGAAGTCGGCCGGGGTGACCAAGCCCCTGATCCGGTGGAAGCGGCTCTCCGACCCGTATTTCGGCAACGCCATCGGCACCCTCACCCTGGACGGGCGGACCGCGCGCGCCCGGATCGAGGGCACCTCGAAGGACGGCCACCTGCACGAGGTGGCGGACAACACGTACCGGCCGTAGGTGAGGACGCCGGATCCGGTGGCGGCCGGATCCGGCGCCGACTCGTGAGGGTCAGTCGCCGAGCCGCGGGAGGGTCGACTTCCCCTGGTCCCGTACGGTGAAAGAGGTCTTCCCGCTCTCCTGGACCACCACCTTCTCGCCCTTGTCCTGGGTGAGCAGGTAACGACCGTCGACCTCGATCACGATGCCCTTGCCGTCGCTGGTCTTCGGGAACGTGAAGATCTGGTCCTGCTTGCCGGTGTCGCACGCGGCGGTCTTCAGCTCCCGCGGCTGGGTGCCGCCGGGCGAGTGGACCGCGAGGCACCACGGCTCCCCGCCCTCGAGCATCTTGGCGGTCTGCATCAGGTACTCGTCGCCACCGGCCTTGACCGGTGTGGTCACGAACAGCGCCTGGTCCTCGAGGTGATCAGTGACGGTCAGCACCCCGTCGGCGCCGACGGTCAGCATCATCCGGCCGCCGGACTGCGTGGTGGCGAAGACGAACTGCCGCCCGGCCTCGATCGGCACACCCGGCCCGACCGGCGCGAACCCACCCGGCGTTTCCATCGCCGACGGCGTGCTGCTCTCCGCCGTCTTGTCCGCGGCCGGCTCCCCCTCTGACGTGGCGGAGCAGGCCGCCACACTCATCAGCGCGACAAGTACACCGATCTTGGCGATAGCGGCAGACATCACGTTCCCTTCGGGCCGGTATGCCGTTCATCATCAACGAACATCATCGATGAAATACCCGTCCGGGGACAGAACAGGCGTCAATCCGGGAGATCGAGGGCCTTGCGCAGGTAGGCGACGTGCTCCGGGCCGGCCCAGCGGTACCCGGCCAGCTTGGCCGCCCGCGCTCCCTGGATCACCCGGTCGTCGTCGTCCACGAAGAGCACGTACTTGGGCAGGTGCCGGATCGCCAGGCAGGCCTGCTTGAAGAACTCCGGCGCCGGCTTGTGCACCTTCATCTCCGAGGAGCTGAGCACCAGGTCGAACTCGTCGGTCAGGCCGAGCGCGTCCAGGTCGCCGCGGAGCCGGTCGGTGGCGTTGGTGGCCAGCCCGACCCGGCGGCCGGCCGCCCGCACCCCGCGGACGAACGCCAGCGCGTCCGGGTCCACCTCACCCCGGTACTCCTGCCACTCGGCGACCGCCGCGGCCGCCTGCGCCTCGTCGAGCGGGAGCCGGCTCGCGACCAGACCCATCCACTCCGCGTCGGTGATCTCGCCGGCCATCGCGGGCTGGTAGATGTCCCAGGACATCGACGTCTCCAGCAGGGCGGCCGGTTTCAGGCCGTACTTCACCTCGACGGCGATCATCGGGGCCGGATCCCAGCGGCGCAGCACGCCGTCCAAGTCGATCAGCAGGGCCTGGGCGGGATCGCGCATGCTTGTCCTAGTCCTCTTCTTCGCGGTCTTCGCGGTTGAGGCGCTGGCTGATCACCTGGGTGACGCCGGCGCGCATCGTGACGCCGTAGAGCGCGTCCGCGACCTCCATCGTCCGCTTCTGGTGCGTGATGATGAGCAGCTGGCTCTTCTCCCGGAGCTGCCGGAAGAGCGTAATCAACCGGCCCAGGTTGACATCGTCGAGGGCTGCCTCCACCTCGTCCATGATGTAGAACGGCGACGGGCGGGCCCGGAAGATGGCACAGAGCATCGCCACCGCGGTCAGCGAACGCTCACCGCCGGAGAGCAGCGACAGCCGCTTGATCTTCTTGCCCGCCGGCCGGGCCTCGACGTCGACGCCGGTGGTCAGCATGTCGTCCGGGTCGGTCAGGATCAGCCGGCCCTCACCACCCGGGAAGAGCACCTGGAAGACCTGCTCGAACTCGCGCGCGGTGTCCTCGAACGCCGACGTGAACACCTCGAGGATCCGGTCGTCCACGTCCTTGACCACGGTGAGCAGGTCCTTGCGGGTGGCCTTGAGGTCCTCGAGCTGGTCGGAGAGGAACTTGAACCGCTCCTCCAGCGCGGCGAACTCCTCCAGCGCCAGGGGGTTGACCTTGCCGAGCAGGGTGAGGTCGCGCTCCGCCTTGTTGGCCCGCTTCTCCTGGGCCGGCCGGTGGAACGGGGCCGGCTCGGGCGCCGGCTTGCCGTCCTTCTCGGCGGCGGCCACGTCGGCCTGGGACGGCGGGACCGGCTGCTCCGGGCCGTACTCGTTGATCAGCGTCTCGACGTCGAGCGAGAAGTCCTCGGCGGCCTTGGCCTCCAGCTGATCGATGCGCATCCGCTGCTCGGCCCGGGCCATCTCGTCCCGGTGCACCTCGCTGGTCAGCCGCTCCAGCTCGCCGACCAGACGTTTCGCGGTGGCGCGCACCTCCTGGAGCTCGGCCTCCCGGCTGGTCCGCTCGCTCGCGATCCGGTCCCGGTCCCCGGCCGCGGCGGCCAGCGAGACCGCGACCCGGGCCAGCGCGGTGGCCGCGCCGGACGCGACCGCCCTGGCGATCTCGGCGCCCCGGGCGCGGGCGGCCCGGCGGGCGGCGGCGCGTTCCCGGGCCTGCCGCTCCTGGTTGGCCTGGCGGGTCAGCGAGTCGGCGCGGCCGGCGATCGAGGAGACCCGCTCCTCCGCGGTCCGCACGGCCAGCCGTACTTCCATCTCGTTCTGCCGGGACTGCGGCACCAGCGCGCCCAGCCGGTCGCGTTCCTCGGTCGACGGCTCCTCGTCGATCGGGGAGTCCTCGGCCAGCCGCAGCCGCTCCTCCAGCTCGGCCACCCGCATCAGGTCGGCCTCCCGGGCCGCTTCGGCCTTCTGCCGGGAGGCGCCGAGCCGCTCGCTCTCCGCCTTCGCCGACCGGGCCGCCGCGCCCAGCTCGGCCAGCCGCCGGGCGGCCGCGTTGCGCTCACCCTCGGCGGCCCGCTTCGCCTGGGCGGCCACCGCGACCACCTGCTTCAGCTCGGCCACCTGGGCGCGAGCCTCGCCGAGCTGCTCCTTGAGCTCGGCGATGGCCTGCTCGGCGGCGGCCCGGCCGGCCTTCGCCTCGTCGACCGCCGCCTGCACCTCGATGTAGCTGGTGGCCTTCGCCGAACCGCCGGCCGCCGCGTAGGCGCTCAGCACGTCGCCGTCCGGCGTCACCGCGCGCAGCTCGGCGTTCGTGCCGACCAGCGCGGTCGCCGCGGCCAGGTCCGGGACCAGCACCACGTCACGCAGCGCGCGGTTCAGCGCAGGACGGATCTGCTCCGGGCAGTCGATCAGGTCGGGCGCCCACAGGGCACCCTCGGGCAGCGCCGGCCGCAAACTGTCCAGCGACCCCTGCAGACCCGGCCCGGCCGAGGCCGCGATCACCAGCGCGGCCCGCCCGGCATCAGCGATCTTGAGGGTACGGACGGCCTCCACCGCCTCGTCCAGGCTGGCCAGGGCGACCGAGTCGGCGAGCGTGCCCAGCGCGGCGGCGAGCGCGGTCTCGTGGCCGGCCCGCACGGTCAGCATCGACGCGAGGCTGCCCAGCAGGCCGGGCACCTGGCCGGCCTTGGCGAGCAGCGCGCCCGCGCCGTCCTTGCGCTTGAGGCCGAGCCCGAGCGCCTCCTCGCGGGCCTTCAGACCGGCCGCGTCCTTCTCCGCGGCGCGTTCCGCGTCGGACAGCTCGCGCACCACGGCGGCGGCCCGGTCGTGCGCGGCGACCGCCTCGTCGTGCTGCGCGTCCAGGTCGGCGTTGTCCCGGTCGGCCTCCGAGGACTCGGCGGACACCAGGTCGACCTCACCCTGCGCCGCCTCGGCCCGCATCAGCGCGTCCTCGTGCGCGGCCGCCAGCCGTTCGATCTCCTCGGCCGCGCTGGTGGTCCGGGCCCGCGCGGCGTTCACGTTGCCGGTCAGCTTGGCGAGGCCCTCACGGCGGTCGGCGATCGCCTTCGCGGCCGTCCGCAGCTCGCTCTCCGCGGCGGCCAGCTGGCGCTCCAGGTCCTGCCGGTGCTCGACCGCCTCGGCCAGCCGCATCTGGTCCTCGGTGAGCGCCTCGCGCAGCTCTTCCTCCTGCTCCCGGACCCGCTCGGCCTCGGCCTCGAGCATCTCCGGGTCACGGCCCGGCCGCTCGTCGTCCGGGGTGGCGGCCAGGTGCCGCAGCCGCTCGGAGGCCAGCTGCTCGGTGGACCGGAACCGTTCCTGCAGGGTGGAAAGCTTGTACCAGGTGTCCTGGGCGGCCTGCAGCAGCGGCGCGTCCTCGGCGTGCGCCAGCTCCAGGTCGGCCAGCATCCGCTGGATCTCCCGGTTCTCCGCCTCGACCTGCCCGCGCCGGTCCCGCATCGCGGACTCGTCGGCGATCTCCCGGTCCAGCGTGGTCCGCAGCGTGAACAGGTCGTCGGCGAGCAGCCGCAGCCGGGCGTCGCGCAGGTCGGACTGGATGCCGGCCGCCCGCCGGGCCACCTCGGCCTGCCGGCCCAGCGGCTTGAGCTGGCGGCGCAGCTCGGCGGTCAGGTCGTTCAACCGGTTCAGGTTGACCTGCATCGCGTCGAGCTTGCGGATCGCCTTCTCTTTGCGCTTGCGGTGCTTGAGGACGCCGGCCGCCTCCTCGATGAACGAGCGGCGGTCCTCCGGCTTGGCGTGCAGCATCGCGTCGAGCCGGCCCTGCCCGACGATGATGTGCATCTCCCGGCCGATGCCGGAGTCGCTGAGCAGCTCCTGGATGTCGAGCAGCCGGCAGGAGTTACCGTTGATCTCGTACTCGCTGGCGCCGTCCCGGAACATCCGCCGGGTGATCGAGACCTCGGTGTAGTCGATCGGCAGAGCACCGTCGTTGTTGTCGATGGTCAGCGTGACCTCGGCCCGGCCCAGCGGCGCCCGCCCCGCCGTACCGGCGAAGATGACGTCCTCCATCTTGCCGCCACGGAGCGCCTTCGCACCCTGCTCGCCCAGCACCCAGGCGATGGCGTCGACAACGTTGGACTTGCCGGACCCGTTCGGCCCCACCACACAGGTGATGCCCGGTTCCAGCCGCAGCGTGGTCGCGGAGGCGAAGGACTTGAAGCCCTTGACCGTCAGGCTCTTGAGGTGCACGGATCTCCGAGGGTCGGCGGAATCTGCTGGGTGGCAGGCTACCCGCAGAGGCCGGGCAGTACAGTGCTACGCCGCGCCCAGCTCCCCCCGACCACCCGGAATATCCGCCCGCCCTGCCTGGCCGCGGACCGCTCTGTGGCCGGGATCGGTCACCCACCCCCCGTTCCAGCGCTCCTGACGGCGGGGTGGCAGAGACGCCCCACCAACCGGCGCGCGCGGGCGGCCCCGTCCCCCACCGTCCCGAGACCTGAACACCCACTCCCAGCAGCCGGCCACCCACGCCCCGGCTGGCTCTCACGGCCCCCTCACAGCCGCGACCGAAACAGCCACCAGCACCAGCCGTGCGAGCAGCACCAACCGCACGAAACAGCACCGGCCGCGCGAAGCCGGCTGGCGCCCAGGGGTGCCTCACGACCGCTGAGACACCCCTCACAACCAGCCGAGGCCTTGCGGCTGGCGCTCAGCGGTGCCTCACGGTGGGTTTGACACCTCTCAGGGGCAGCCGCGTGGGAGGCAGATGGCGCTCGCTCGGGCTTTTGGAGGCGGGTGGTGCTCGGGGGGCCTTCGGG
>NZ_LLZH01000287.1:0-38563 GCF_001509495.1 Actinoplanes awajinensis subsp. mycoplanecinus
GGCCGAGGCGGGCGCGAACCCGGTCCGGGTGGAGGTGCCGGGCCAGCTGACCCTGGAGCGTCTCGCCACGGCCGGCGGCGCCGAGCAGGGCCTGCGGTATTCGCTGTCCGGGATCGGCGACTCGGAGAAACACCACGCGCACATCCCGCTGCGGGAGCGCCCGCCGCACCTGGCCCGGGCCAGCCGGCTGGCGCAGGTCGGCCCGGCCGCCCGTCTGGTGGACACGCTGAACCGGTTCTCGCTGCTGTTCCGCGGCAGCCTGCCCGGTGGCAGCGCGGCGCACTCGTTCCTGCTGCAGCGCGACCACCTGGAGCCGCACCGGCCGGTCTACTACGGCCGGGTGCTGCACGACGACCCGTGGATCGTGTGTCAGTACTGGTTCTTCTACAGCTTCAACAACTGGCGGTCGGCGTTCGGCGGGGTCAACGAGCACGAGGGCGACTGGGAGCAGGTGACGGTCTATCTCGACGGCACCGGGGTGCTCGACCAGGACGGGCTGCCGCCGGCGCGCTGGGTGGTGTATTCGGCGCACGACGAGGTCGGTGACGATCTGCGGCGGCGCTGGGACGACCCGGACCTGACGTTCGCCGAGGACCGGCACCCGGTGGTGTTCGCCGGCGCGGGCTCGCACTCCGGGGCGTACCTGCCCGGCGACTACGTGATCACGGTGAAGCCGCCGAAGCTGCGCGGGCTGGTCACCGCGCTGCGCTGGTCGGCGCGGCTGTTCGCGCCGTGGTCGGCCGAGGACCGGCAGAACGTCGGGATCCCGTACGTCGACTACGCGCGCGGCGACGGCCGGTCGATCGGGCCGGGCCAGGACGAGAGCTGGCAGCCGGTACGGATCGGTGAGGACACCCCGTGGGTGCGGGACTTCCGCGGGTTGTGGGGGCGCGACACCCGCGACCGGCTGGGCGGGGAACGCGGGCCGGCCGGTCCCCGGTACGGCCGGGACGGCGCGGTGCGGCAGTCGTGGGCCGACCCGGTCGGGTGGGCGGGGCTGGCGAAGGTCGTACCGAATCAGGCGGCGGAGCGGCAGCTGGCCGAGATCCGTACCAAACGGAACAATGACCGGCTCGCGGCCCTGGACCGCGAGATCGACAGCATGCGCCACGATCTCGCGGTGGCGGCGGCCGGCCTGTCCGCGGCCGCGCCCGAGGTGCGGTCGCTGGCTGCCGCCGAGCAGAAGCTGCTCGGGCTGCGGATGGAACGCACCCGGCTGGCCGACGAGCAGGCCCGGATGGCCACGGTCTGGCCGGTGGTCGAGGACCCGCACGCGCACCTGCTGCACCGGCGGCTGCCGATGGAGCCGGCCACCGGGTTCCTCGGGCGGGCCCGGTCCTGGTGGGCGGTGCTGAGCACGCCGCTGATCCTGTGGGCGCTCGGCGCGCTGGTGTCGCCGCTGCCGATCGCCGGCAAGCAGACCGCGCTGGTGCTGTTGCTGGTGCTGCTGACCGTGGAGGGGCTGGTGCGCAGCAAGCTGCTCGCGGTGCTGCTGCGGCTGATGCTGGCCGGGATCGCGGCGGGGTTGCTGGTGTTGTTGTGGCACGACGGACGATATGTCGTCAATTTCGCGTTTTTTGCGGCGGCCTTGCTGGTGCTGCTGGTCAACATCAGGGAGTCCTGGCGCCGCTGAAGAAAGGCGCGTGGCGCTGCACGGCGGCTGCCGTCCCACCGCGCGTGGCGCTACACGGCGGCGGTCGCCGCCACCGTGGCCGAGGCCGCCGGGATCACGATCCAGAAGCAGCTGCCCTGGTCCGGGTTCGGGTCCACGCCGATCGCGCCGTGGTGCCGCTCCACGATCCGGTGCACGATGGCCAGCCCCAGCCCGGTCCCCGGGAATCCCTCGCTCCCGCCCGCGCGGGTGAACGCGTCGAAGACCGACTCGCGCTGCTCCTCCGGGATCCCGATGCCGTTGTCGGACACCTCGATGCGCCAGCGGTCACCGGGCTCGGGCCGGCTGCCGATCCGCACGAACGGTGCCCGGCCGGCCGGGGTGTACTTGACCGCGTTGCCGATCAGGTTGTCGAACAGCTGCTGCAGCAGGGTCGGGTCGCCGTCGACCGTCGGCAGCGCGCCGACGATCACGGTGGCCTCCCGGGCGCCCGGTGACTCCTGACGGTCCCGGACCACCTGCTCGACCAGGGCGTGCAGGTCGACCGGCCGGGCCTGCAGCGGCCGGTTGTCGGCGGTGGCGTATTCGAGCAGGTCGTCGAGGAGCACGGTCATCTGCTGCTCGCAGACGTGCACCCGCTCCAGGTATTCGCGGTGGTCCTCCTCCAGGTAGCGGGCGGCCTCCTCGCGCAGGAAGTCGGTGTACCCGGCGATCCGGGCGAGCGGGTTGCGCAGGTCGTGGGCGATCACCCCGGCGAAGCCGACGAGTTCGGCCTCGCGGCGGCGCAGCTGCTGCTCGACCGCCTCGCGGCGGGCGATGTCGGTGCGCAGCGCGGCGGTCGCCACCGCGACCCGGTGCCGGGCCCGGTCCCGGGAGGTGGCGATCGACCCGGTCAGCGCGGTGAGCAGCAGGGTGAGGACGGACCCGACGATCAGGGCGATCACGCTGGGCCGGATGCCGCGGTGGTCGATCAGGCGCATCGTCGGGCTGATCGCCAGCTGCCAGGTGCGCCCGGGCGCGGTGATGGTCAGGGTCCGTGGTGCCAGGGCGGGATCGGCCGCCTCGGCGGGCCGCCACCCGGCGATCGGCGCCGGGCCGGGCGCCTCGGCGTCGGTCAGGTCGACCGCCGCGGTCCGGCCGACGACCTTGCCGACCGCCTCGTGCAGGAACTCGCCGCTGCGCAGGGCGAGCAGCAGCCAGCCGCGGAGGTGCCCGGCGTCCGGCGCGGGCGCGGTGGCCCGGACCGCGGCGGCCAGCACAAAACCGTCCTGCCGCTGGCCGGCCGGCACCTCACGGTCGGTGCGCAGCGGGTAGGCGGCGCTGATCACGACCCGCCGGTCGGTCTGCGCCGCGCGCATCGCCGCGCCGGCCGCCCCCGCGGTCGCCATGTCCTCGCCGAGCGGGATCGGCAGGGTGTCGGCGGAGCGGCCGAGCACGATGAACAGGTGCCGGCCGCCGAGCACGGCGCCGGGCTGCAGGGTCAGGTCGGTGACCCCGCGGTCGCGCCAGAACCGCTGCACCGCCGGGATCTGCGGGTCGGTGGCCGCCACCACGTAGGCGACCCCGGCGACCCCCGGCAGGATCCGCCGGTTGATCGGCGCGGTGATCGCCTGGAACTCGGCGGCCTCCAGCTGTTGCTGGGCGCCGAGAGCGGCGGAGAGGCTGGTCAGGAAGTCGCTGTAGCGGCGGATCCCGTCGGTGACGGCCTGCGCCGCGGAGGCGGCCTGCTGGTCCGCGGCGCGGTCGGCCAGCCGGCGTTCGCCGCCGCGCAGCGCGGTGGCGGCCAGCAGCGTCGCCGCGACGCCGAGCGTCGCGACGAGCACCAGGACGAGCAGCGAACGCCGGGAGACGACCCGGGTCCGCGCGTCGCGGTCGGCCCGCATATCGGGCAGGCCATGCCACCTCACAGCGCGACGCTACGCCCCCGTGCGGGGTCGTCTGCCGCTTTTCGGCCAGGCCGGGCTGCTGGTGCCGATCTCGGCGAGTCCGGGCGGGCGAGGGGCCACCGGGGGACCGCGGCCGGGCGCCGACCGAACGCCGGCCGGGCGCCGACCGAGCACCGGCCGAGCACCGGCCGGGGGCCGGCCGGGCGCCGATCCGTGTCGCACGGGAACGACCGGAGAAGCCAAAACACACAAACCACAGCAGTCCCACGCGACCGCCCCCGTCCGGGTCGCCGATCGGCCTACATTGATGTCGTGACCCCGGACCAGATCCAGGTGCTGCGTCTGCTCTGCGACACCGTCGTTCCCGCCGTCGACGAGCCCGGCGACACCGACGGGTTCTGGGCCCGCCGGGCCACCGACCTCGGCGTCGACCGGGCGGTGCTCGCCGCCCTGGCGCCCGGGCAGCACGACGCGATCGGTGCCCTGCTCGACGTGCTGGCCGGGCAGGGTTTCCGCAGCGCCCCGCCGGTGCGCCGGGAGCAGATCCTGGCCGCGCTGGGGCCGCCCGTGACACCGCTGATCAGCCTGATCCTGCTGCTCACCTACGGCCTCACCGACGCCGGTGGCGGCAACCCGAACTGGGCCCGGCTCGGCTATCCCGGCCCGGCCGGCCCGGTCCCGCCGGCCGACCCGCCCGCGATCACCCCGCTGCGCCCGGAGGGTGACCTCGAGCTGGACGCCGACGTCGTGGTGATCGGCTCCGGCGCGGGCGGTGGCCTGATCGCCGGTCGGCTCGCCGCCGCCGGCGCCCGGGTGGTCGTCCTGGAGGCCGGGCGCTATCACACCGAGGCCGACTTCGATCAGGGTGAGCTGGCCGCGTACCGGCGCTGCTACCGGCGGGGCGGGCCGACACCGACCGCCGACGCGAACGTGACCCTGATGGCCGGCAGCGGCCTCGGCGGCGGCACCGTGATCAACTGGACGAACTGCATCCGGACCACCCCGCGGGTCCGGGGCCAGTGGGCCGGGCACGGCCTGAGCGACATCCCGACCCTGTCCTTCGACCAGCACCTGGACGCCGTCTGGCGGGAGCTGTCGGTGACCGACCACTGCTCGGAGTTCAACCCCGCGCACGAGGCGATGCAGCGCGGTGCCGCGGCGCTGGGCTGGTCGTTCGCCACCGCGTACCGCAACTGGGACGAGAAACGGCACGACCCGGCGCTCGCCGGGCACCTCGGCTTCGGCGACCCGTCCGGCGCGAAACGCTCCACCCTGAAGGTGTACCTGGAACCGGCCGTCACCGAGCACGGCGCGCGGATCGTCGACGGCTGCCGGGCCGAGAGGATCCTGGTCGAGCAGCACCGGGCCGCGGGCGTGGTCGGTCACTGGACCAGTGCGGACGGCGCGCGGCGGGCGACGGTCACGGTCCGCGCGCCGATCGTGGTGCTCGCCGCCGGCGCCCTGGAGTCGCCGGGGGTGCTGCTGCGCTCCGGGATCGGCGGCCCGGCGGCCGGCGACCACCTGCGGCTGCACCCGTGCACGGTCACCCTCGGCGACTACGGCACCGACATGCGGGGCTGGTGGGGGCCGCCGCAGGCCGCGCTGGTCAACGAGTTCGCGGCGGCCGAGGACGGGCACGGCTTCCTGATCGAGAGCGTGCAGTACAGCACCGGGCTGGGCGCCTCGGCGATCCCGTTCAGCACCGGCGCCGGGCACAAGCAGGTGATGGCCGGCTACCGCGGCTACGCGTCGTTCATCGGGCTGGTCCGCGACCGCGGGCACGGGCGGGTCACTCTCGACGCGGCCGGGGAGACGACCGCCTGGTATGCGCTCGACGACGAGCTGGACGTGCGCAACAGCCGGCGTGCGATCGAGGCGCAGATCCGGCTGCACCACGCGGCCGGGGCGCGCGGGGTGCGGGTGCTCGGGCACGGCCTGGCGCCGTGGACGGCGGGGGAGGACCTCGAGGCGTTCATCGCGCGGGCGCGGGAGATCCCGTTGCGGGCCGGCGGGGCGGTGCTGTTCTCCGCGCACCAGATGGGCAGTTGCCGGATGGGCGCCGATCCGGCCACCAGCGTCGCCGACCCGCGCGGCGAGCTGCACGACACGCCCGGGGTGTGGATCGGCGACGGGTCGGCGTTCCCGACCGCGTCCGGCACCAACCCGATGATCACGATCATGGCGTTGGCGTCCCGGACGGCCGCGAACATCTCCGGGTCCGCTCGGGGCTGAGGAGAGCGCTGTTTCGTACGACATGAAGTCTCTGATCAGACGCGGACAGTCGGGTGCAGTGTCAGCAGGTCGGGGCTCGGCGCCGGCCGCCCGTAGTAGTAGCCCTGCAGCAGCCGGTACCCGAGCGCGTAGAGCGCCTCGGCCTGCTCGGCGGTCTCCACCCCCTCGGCCACCGCTGTCAACCCGAGCCCGTCGCTGACCTGGATCAGCGCCTTCGCGATCACGGCGTGCCGGCCGGCCTCGGTGACCCGGTCGACGAACGACTTGTCGACCTTGAGGACGTCGACCGGCACGGTGTGCAGCAGCCCGAGCGAGGAGTGCCCGGTCCCGAAGTCGTCGAGCGCGATCCGGACACCGAGCGCCCGCAACCGGTGCAGCGCGGCGACCGCCTGCCCGCCGCCGAACACCGCGGTCTCGGTCACCTCGACGGTCAGGCAGGTCGGCGGCAGCCCGGTGGTGGTCAGGATCGCGGCGACGGTGTCCGGGAACTGCGGGCGGGCCAGCTGGCGGGCCGACACGTTCACGCTCATCCGGTCCGGGGCGTCCGCGCCGTGCTGGGCGCGCCAGCGGACCATCTGCTCGCAGGCGGCGCGCAGCACCCACGCGCCGAGGTCGACGATCAGGCCGGTCTGCTCGGCGACCGGGATGAACCGGCCCGGCTCGACCAGGCCGCGCTGCGGATGCTGCCAGCGCACCAGCGCCTCGACCGCGACCACCCGGCCCTCGGGCACCGCCACGATCGGCTGGTAGTGCACCCGGAACTGGCCGGCGTGCAGCGCGGCCTGCAGCTCCGCGCCGAGCCGGGCGTTCTCGCCGTCGCGTTCGTCGAGCACCGGCGACCAGTGCCGGTACGGCTCGCCGGTCTTCTTCGCGGCGTGCATCGCCCGTTCGGCGCGGCGCAGCGCCTCCACCGGCTCGGCGGCCTTGGCCAGGCCCACGTGCACCCCGACGAACAGCTCGTGCCCGCCGGCCGGCACCGGGGCGGTGAGCGCCGCGAGGATCCGGTGCGCGACCTGCTCGGCCGGCATGTCACCGGGCACCAGCAGGGCGAACTCGTCGCCGCCGAGCCGGGCCAGGAACCCGCCGTCCGGCACCGCCGCGAGCAGCCGCTCCCCGACGACGGTGAGCACCCGGTCGCCGACCGGCCGGCCGAACTCGTCGTTGATGTCCTTGAACCCGCTGAGCCCGAGGAACACGATCCGGGGCCGCCCGGCACCGGCCGCGTCGGTCAGCACCTGGTCGAAGTGCCGGCGGTTGGGCAGCCCGGTCAGGTCGTCGTGCAGGGCGAGCTGCCGCAGCGCGGCGGACTGGCCCTGGACCTGGCGCATCAGCCCGGTCATCCGCGCGGCGGCCAGCGCGATCAGCACCGCCGAGCTGGCGCCGATCGCGATCCGGTCGAGCACGTCGCCGACCTGCGGGACGAACAGCATCGCCGGGGCGAGCAGCGCGCACCCGGTCGGCAGCACCAGCTGCGCCCAGCCGATGCGCTCCGGGCGGGACCCGGCGGCGGCGGCCGGCGCGGCCATCGACGGGTGCAGCGCGGCAGCGCCCCAGAGCACGTACCCGAGCAGCCACCCGGCGGAGAACATGTCACCGTCGGTGTCGCCGCCGTGCAGGCTCACCACCAGGTAGGCGGCGTCCGTGACCAGCAGCAGGAACGCGGCCGCGCCCAGCATCCGGGTGCTGAGCGTGGTGCCGCCCCGGGTGGTGAGCATCCGGGCGAGCATGACCAGCAGCAGCACGTCGGCCGCCGGGTACGCGATCGCGATGATCCCGGACAGCCCGGACGCGGCCGAGGACGCGGCCACCGGGTGCACCACGAAGATCCACTGGGCGAGTCCCAGGCCGATGCCGGCCATCACCGCGTCGGTCAGCCCGCCGCCGCGCTCCCGGTCCCGCACCAGCAGCCACAGCCCGACCGCGAGCAGCGGATAGCTGCCCAGGTAGAACACGTCGGCGACCGACGGATACGGCTCCTGGTGCAGCACGTAGCGGTAGTACTCCCAGATCAGGTCGCCGGTCACCGAGGCCGCCTGCCCGGCGCTGAGCCAGTACCAGACCCAGGGCCGCTGCGGCCGGTGCACCCGCACACCGAGCAGGATCACCAGCGTGGCGAGCAGCCCGATCGCGTTGTAGAACAGGTTCGCGGCCAGCCCGTCGGCGGGCAGCAGGTAGTAGCCGGCGGTCGCGAGGACCCCCGCCGCCACCCAGACCCGCCACACGTTCGCACGCCGCACCCCCTCACTTTCGGCCGCGGCCTGCCCTGGATGAGCACCCCGCCCCTTGATCACTCGGGGCCGGGGTGGCAGCGTGGGGCGGTGGCGAGTTGGCAGATGCACGGGGTGGCCGCGTTCACGCGGCTCGCCTACCAGCGCAAGTTCCGCACCGAGGAGGCCGGCCGCGCGGTGCTGCGCCGGCCGAAGGGCCGGTCGGCACCACCGCGCGCCCTCACCCGCCGCTTCGACGTCACGGTCTCCGACACCCACGGCTTCCCGGTGTACGAGATCACGTCCCGCGACCCGGGCACCCGCCCGGTCGTGGTGTACCTGCACGGCGGCGCGTACACCAGCGAGATCGTCGGCCAGCACTGGTCGCTGATCGCGCAGATCGCCGCCCGGACCGGCTGCGACGTCCACGTCCCGATCTACGGCCTGGCCCCGCAGCACGACGGCTTGACCGCCCTGGACTTCACCACGAAGCTGGTCACCGCCCTCCCCGGCTCGTGCTACCTGGCCGGCGACTCGGCCGGCGCCGGCCTGGCCCTGCTCACCACCCAGGCCTGCCCGGGTCAGGTGGCCGGGCTGACCCTGCTCGCGCCGTGGCTGGACCTGTCGATGAGCAACCCGGGCATCGCGGCGATCGAACCCCACGACCCGTGGCTGGCCCGCCCCGGCCTGCGCCCGATCGCCGACGCCTGGACCGGTGGCCTCGCCCTGACCGACCCCCGCCTCAGCCCCCTCCACGGCGACCTGTCGAACCTGCCACCCCTGCAGATCCTGGTAGGCACCCGCGACATCACCCTCGCCGACTGCCGCACCCTGCGCGACCGCCTCCCGCCCGGCACCCCGCTCACCTACCACGAGCAGCCCGGCGCCCTGCACGTCTACCCGTTGCTCCCGGTCCCGGAAGCCGTCCCCGCCCGCCGCGCGATCCTCACCCACATCCGCACCACCATGTCCACCTAGACCCCTTTCCGGTACGCCGCGGAGCGCCCGCCCGCAGGCCAAGCCCCGCCCGTGCGGGCGGCGCGAGACCGCTGCCACCCCAGACCGCCGCGCGCCTCCCACCCCCGGCTGGCGCTCAGGGTTGCCTCCGGGGTCGCGAGACACCCCTCAGCGCCAGCCGGGGACCGCGGGGCGCGTTGCGGTCCGGGGTGGGCCGGGGTGTTGCGGGGCCGCACGGGCGGGGCTTGGCCTGTGGCCTGCGGGCGGGCGCTCTTCTTTCGTACCGAAAAGGGGTTATCGGGTGAAAAAAGTGGAGAGGAGGTCGGCGGTGTTGATGTCGTGAGTGGTGCGGCCCATGATCGCGGGAGTGTTGCGCGGACCGGGGACGGTGTGGCCGCCGCCGTGGACGGTGTAGAGGGCGACCGGTGGCCGGCCCGGCTGCTGGTAGGACGTGAGCGAGACCGACGTGGGGCCGGTGCTCGGCAGCGTGGTGCGGACCGGGTCGGCGGTGATGCCGTTGCGGGCGGCGAAGTAGGCCGCGGTGTCCGGCGCGGACCGGCTGCGGCCGCCGACCTTGAACAGGGTGCGCGCCCACCAGCGCATCTCGCCGCCGGCATACGCGACGATCGGGTCCTTCGTGCCGTGGATCAGCAGCATCGGCAGCGGTGACGGCGGCGCGCCGGCGGCCAGGAAGTCGTCCGGGCCGGGCATGGTCGCGGCGATCACCGCGGCGCCGGCGAGCAGCTCCGGGGCCTCGTGGGCCAGGCGCATCACCAGCTGGCCGCCGTTGGAGTAGCCGACCGCGACCACCCGGGCGGTGTCGATCCGGTGGCTGGCGGCCAGCTTGGTGATCACCGCGCGGGTGAAGGCGACGTCGTCGACGTTCGCGGTACGGGCCGGGAACGAGCTCAACCGGCGCGCGTCGTTCCAGTTGCCGCGGTACCCGTCCAGGTAGACCACCACCGCGCCACCGTCGTCGGCCAGCCGGTCGTAGATCCGGCCGGTGAACGCGCGGTGCTTGGCCCCGGTCTGCTTCGAGCCGTGGTAGATCAGCACCAGGTCCCGGCCCGGGGCGCCGTCGGCCGGGCCGAGCACGGTGTACGTCCGGGTCCGGCCGTCTGTCTCGACACTGTCCTGCATCTGCGGTCTCCCGGTGGCACGTTGAAGTGGATGACTCATCCGTTTCAACGTAACATAACCGGATAGCCCATCCGGTTATCCTGGTGACCATGACCACCGCTCCGCTGCGCAAGGACGCTGCCCGCAACTGGCACCGGATCGTCGAGGTCGGCCGCCGGCTCGTCGACGAGGGCACCCCGATCCAGCTCAACGAGGTCGCCCGGATCGCCGTGGTCGGGGTGGCCACCGTCTACCGGCACTTCCCGACCCCGGAGGCGCTGCTCGAGACGGTCGCGGCACCCGGGCTCGCCGCCCTCGCCGGGCACGCCGACCGGGCGTTGGCCGCCGACGACGCGTGGACGGCCTTGCGGGACTTCCTGTTCGCGGCGGTCGACGCCCAGGTCGGCGACCCGGCGCTGTCACCGGTGTTCGCCGCGCCGGGTGACGCACTGCCCGGGACGACCGCGGTGAAACAGCGGCTGACCGCCGCGTTCGGGGAGCTGCTGGGGCGCGCGCACACGAGCGGCGCCGCCGATCCCGGCGTGACCACGGCCGACATGGTGCCGCTGATGTGCGGGGTGATGTTCGCGGCGCAGGTGCACCCGGCCGCGGACGGCGAGGAGCGCGCGGCGACCGCCCGGCGCTACCTCACCGTCCTGCTGGAGGGCCTGAGAACCCGTTAGCGGGCGTGCGCCAGCGCCCCCTCCGGGCCGATGTCGACTGCGCCGGCCGTGCGGCAGCGCCTTCAGCACGGCGCGCAGTTGGCCCGGGATGACCGTGCGATGGGACGTGAACGGCCGCCGCGCCTCGTCGTGTCGGCCGGCGGTGTTCGCGACCGCCGCGCGGGCTGCTCATCGCGTACCCAAAAGATCTTGATGGTTTGCGGGTCTCACGGCGTGCGGCGCCGGCGGTGGCCTTCGGTCCGGCGCCGGGCCGGGGAGACCGCGCGGCGCCGCGACCTGGACAGCGCCGGTGACCTGACCCGCGGGAGGCGGCCCGCGACGGCCTGACCAACCCGGAGATCGGCGAACGGCTGGTCCTCGGCGCCGTCGGATACCACCTGCGCAAGGTGTTGCGCAAGCTCGGCATCGATCCGCGCCGCCAGCTCGGCCGGGTGCTCTGAACTGTTAACTTTTAAATCCACTGTGGCGGATAAGATGCCGGTGTGGCGGATGCTGACGTTCAGAACTCGTTGAAACAGGTCAGTGCGGCAGCCCAGCAGTACGGCGTCACCGACGCCGACGTCGAGCGGTGGCGGGCCTCGATCGCCGAGCGCCCACCGTGGGCGCAGCGTGCGCACATCTCGGCGATGATCGCCCAGCGCCTGGTGATGACCGCGCTCGAGCACCGCCAGGAGTGCGACCGGGAGAGTTGCCGCACCTGCGCCGGGATCCGGGAGATGCTGATCATCGCGCTCGCCGGGGTCCGCACCGTCGTCGACGACCGCCTCGACGAGCTCTACCGCCGACCGGCCCGCTGGCCCTGGCGGCGGCGCAGCATCTGACGCCGACCTTGCGGGGCGGAGCCGTCGAGGTATTTACTGACGTCGATCTTTTGGATTGTCGTCACCACTCCCATGGAGCGCCGGCCCGGATGCCCGTCACCACGTTCGGATACCAGCAGCAGTTGCGTCGTGAGCTGCGCATACGTGACCTGATCGCCTACGGCCTGATCTTCATGGTGGTGATCGCGCCGTTCGGCATCTTCGGCAGCGTCTACCAGGCCAGCGCCGGCATGATCGCGCTCGCCTACGTCGTCGGCGCCGCCACCATGATCCTCACCGCCTCCTCGTACGGCGTGATGGTCGAGAAGTACCCGGTCGCCGGGTCGGTCTACGGCTACGCCGGACGGGCCATCGCTCCGGCCGTCGGATTTCTGACCGGCTGGGCCATCCTGCTCGACTACGTGTGCATCCCGCTGCTGCTGTCCCTGGTCGCCGGCGCGAGCATGAACTCGATCGTGCCGGGCGTGCCGATCGCGGCCTGGGTGATCATCTTCGTGGTCGCGAACACCGTGATCAACGTGTTCGGGATCAGGACCACCAAGCTGCTCAACTGGCTGTTCCTCGCCGCCGAGCTGGTCGTCCTGCTGATCTTCCTGGGCTTCGGCCTGGCGGCGATCGCCGACGGGAAGGGTCACGGCTTCAGCCTCGACCCGTTCTACAACGGCACCACCTTCAGCTGGTCGCTGATCCTCGGCGCGGTCTCCATCGGCATGCTGTCCTACCTGGGCTTCGACGCGCTCGGGCTGCTCGCCGAGGACGCCGCCGACGGGGCCCGCACGGTCCGCCGGGCGATGTACGCCTCGCTGCTCCTGGTGGCCGCCCTGTTCATCGCGCAGACCTGGGTCGCGGCGTTGCTGGTGCCGGACCCGGCCGGGCTGATCGCGAACGGCGACCCGGCCGGCTCGGCCTTCTACGACGCCGCCGAGGTGGCCGGCGGGCCCTGGCTCGGCACGCTGACCGCGCTGGCCACCGCGCTGGCCTGGGGCGTGGCCAACAACATGGTCGCCCAGGTGGCCACCAGCCGGCTGCTGATGGCGATGGCCCGCGACCGGCAGCTGCCCGCGTTCCTCGCCCGGGTGTCGGTGTCCCGCTCGGTGCCGACCAACGCGATCCTGGCCACCGCGGTCATCTCGCTCGGCATCGGCGTCTGGATGGCCGGCCGTGACGACGGCATCACGCTGATGAGCGCCATGGTCAACTTCGGGGCGATGATCGCGTTCATCGTGCTGCACGTCTGCGTGATCTGGGACTGGGTCAAGAACGGCCGCCAGGGCGGCGTGCTGCGTAACGTGGTCATCCCGGTGCTCGGCGCCGGGGTGCTGATCGCGGTGATCCTGCACGCCCAGCTGCTGGCCCAGAAGGTCGGCCTGATCTGGCTCGGGATCGGCGCCCTCGTACTGATCTTCCTGCTCGCCACCGGGCGCCGGCCGGCCCTGCCGGAGGTTCCGGCCGGCGACGACGACACTCCGACGAACCGGGCGGTGACGGAACATGTCTGACTTCGACGCGGAACCGGGTCACTACGGCTACACGTTCGGCGGCCGGGAGGCGATCGGCGAGGTCAAGCCGGGCATCCCGATCACGCTGCGCACGCTGGACTGCTTCGGCGGCAAGGTGCGCACCGTGGACGACCTGCCCAGCCGGGTGTGCGAGTTCCCGTACCTGAACCCGGTCACCGGGCCGCTGCACGTGCAGGGGGCACAGCCGGGGGACACCCTGGCCGTGCACGTGGTGTCGCTGACCCCGTCCGCGCCGGTCGGGATCTCCTCGACGTTTCCGCACTTCGGGGCGCTCACGTCGACCGGTCTCACCCGTACCCTGCAAGCTCCTCTCGAGGAGCGGGTCTGGCTCTACGACATCGACCTGGACCGGCAGACGGTTCGCTACCAGGCCCGCAACAGTGCCTACGCGGTGGACCTGCCGCTGGCGCCGATGCTCGGCACGGTCGGGGTGGCGCCGGTCGCCGGCGAGGTCCGCCAGACCATCGTCCCGGACGTGCACGGTGGCAACCTGGACACCCCGCTGCTCGGCCCGGGCGCCACGCTCTACCTCGGGGTGAACGTGCCCGGCGCGCTGCTCGCGCTCGGCGACGGGCACGCCCGGCAGGGCGACGGCGAGGTCTGCGGGGTCGCGGTCGAGGTGGCCATGGACGTGACCATCGTGGTCGAGGTGATCTCCGGGGTCCCGACCGGCACGCCACGGCTGGAGACCGACACGCAGCTGGTGTCGCTGGGCGCGGCGCGGCCGCTCGAGGACGCGTTCCGGATCAGTCAAGAAGATTTGGTACGCCACGTGGCGCAGCTGACCGGGCTGGACCTGCTCGACGCGTACCAGCTGGTCTCGCAGACCACGCACGCCCGGGCCGGCAACGTCGTCGACCCGCAGTACGTGATGAGCGGGGCCATCGACAAGCGCTACCTCAACGGCGCGGTGGCGTACGGCGGCGTCCACGACCGGCTGATCACTCTGGGTCAGGCAAGCCTCAGCGGATAGCGGTGCGGGAGGGCGGCCACGTCCAGATAAAAATCATTTATCGTACGGACGACCGCCTCGAACGACGGCAGATCGAGCGGTTTGGTGACCACCGCGCTGGCGTGCTCGGCATAACTGGCCTGAATCTCCTCCGCCGCGTTGGAGGTGGTCAGCACCACGACCGGGATCGAGCACAGATCGGCGTCGCCCTTCAGTTCGGCCAGCACCTCGTGGCCGTTCATCCGCGGCATGTTCAGGTCGAGCAGCACCAGGTCGGGCCGGCGCGCCTGCTCGTAGTAGCCACGCCGGCGCAGGAAGTCGACAGCCTGCCGCCCGTCGGCGACCCGGGAGGTGACCGGCGGGACGAGAGCGGTCTCGAGAGCCTCCTCGATCAGCAGGACGTCAGCCTCGTCGTCGTCGACGATGAGCATATGCAGGGGTCGAGGGCCTACCACGGCCGCTGTAGTACCCAGCCCTGGCCGCTTCTCACCTGTTGTCGGTGCTCGTCGGCCTTCTATCGGGTGCTCGCCGGCCTTTATCGGTGCTCGCCGGCCTTCAGCATCTCGACGGTCTTGGTGATTCGCTGGGCCCGGGTCGCGTCGCGCTTCGCCTCGGCGATCCAGCGGACGAACTCCTTGCGGTGCGAATAAGCCAGTTTTTCGTACGCGGCGGCCGCCTCCGGGTCGCCGGCCAGCGCGGACGCGAGCTCGGCCGGAGTCTCCACGGTCCGCTCGCCGGACTCGGCGGAGATCTCCACCGGGTAGGTCGTGCCGATCTCCACCCCGGCCTGGGTTCGTGCCGCCTTGGCCAGCCCGATGAGGTTCTCCCCACCCATCCGGGCCAGCCGCAGCGGCAGCGTCACCCCGTTCACGGTGACCTGCACCGGGAACGCCTTACGTCCGTCGCCGACGGCGGCGACCTGCTCGTCGGAGAGCACGAAGGCACCCGCGGGCCCGCGCGATTCCAGGGTCAGGCTCAGCTTCACAATCTCTGCCACGCTGCCACGCTAGTCAGTTCCCACCACGCCCGCTGCCGGTCTCCACCCGTCCGGTCCCGGGTCGTCCCGGCGCCGGGCACACGGTCGCGGTCCTGCTCGCCGCTCACTCATGGGCCGCAACCGGCGCCCGGCCGCAGGCGTGGTCGGTGTTCAGTCGCAGTCGGTGTTCAGCCGCGGTCACGGTCGGTGTTCAGTCGCGGTCGTGGTCGGTCGAGAACGCCTTGGTCATGACAGCCGCGACGGCGACGCCGACGACCGCGATGCCGACCTGCACCCCGACGACGGCCCAGTCGAACGTGCGACCGGTCACCGTGAAGAGCTTGTCACTGTGCAGGTTCCACCGATCGGCGGCCCAGGTCCCGGCGACCGCCGCGCCCATACCGATCAACACGGTCGGGATCAGCCCGATGCTCTGCCGCCCCGGCAGCACGATCCGTGCCACCACTCCGATGATCGCCCCGAACACGATCGCCACCAGATAATCCTGAGCGTCCACTACGTCCTCCCGATGTCGCCTCTTGACCATGCCCATGGTGACGCCCGAGTCAAACGTGATCCACCAGCGGCCACGGCCTCGCCCCGAACCGCCTTCAGCGCCAGCCGACGGATCCGGCGTTGGATGACCAACCTTCGTGAACGCACGCCGCCCGCCCCCCGGCCGATCGCGGACCCGCACCGCCCCACCACATCACTCCCCGCCCCGGCTGGCACGCCCGCACCCGAACTGACCATGCCGCCGGCGTGTACACCCCGACGAGCATCAGCCGAGGGGAGAAGAAGCGTCATGATCGATCAGCTGCAAGTCGACCCGGCCCTGCTGGAATCCATCGCCGACCGCCTCCGCCGCGCCGGCGCCGCGCTCGGCGGGATCGGCGAGCCGCCCCCGCTGGACGCCGGCGAGGCCGCCGCGGCAACCGCCGAGCTGCTCGCCACGATCGCGGCGAGCACCGCCAACCTGGCCGGTGGCCTGCAGACCGCCGCGGGCCGGGTCGCCGACGCGGGCCTGCTCTACCAGGCGGAGGACCGCGCCGCCGCCCTGAAGATCAGCGGGGCGCCGTGATGCCGATCGACACCCGCCTGGACGGCGACCCGGGAACGATCTACGCCACCTCGCAGTGGCTGCGCGCCAACCTGGCGGCGGAGGTCTCGGCCGGCGCGACCGCGCTGCACACGGTCGGCGCCGACGCCGCGGACCGCTGGCACGGCGCGGCCGGCCGCGCGTTCCGGACCCGGATGTCCGACGCCGGGGTCAAGGCCGACGTCCTGCACGACGAGATCTTTCGTACGGCCGGAGCCCTGAAACGCTACGCCGACGGCCTGTCCTCGGCGCAGAGCCGGATGG
This sequence comes from Actinoplanes awajinensis subsp. mycoplanecinus, assembly GCF_001509495.1. Taxonomy (NCBI): domain Bacteria; kingdom Bacillati; phylum Actinomycetota; class Actinomycetes; order Micromonosporales; family Micromonosporaceae; genus Actinoplanes; species Actinoplanes awajinensis. The sequence continues at coordinate 16,329 of NZ_LLZH01000287.1, forward strand.
CCCGCGCGCGCGAGATCGCCGCCGAGGCCGGCCTGCCGGTCGATGGTCAGCTCATCCTCGAGCCGGGCGCCGCGCCCACGGTCCCCGGTTTGCCCGCGGCCGCGACCCCGGCGATGGTCGCGGCCCGCAACTCCGCGACGGTGGCCCTGGCCGCGCACCAGCGCCAGGTGGCTGCCTATCAAGAGGCCGATGCCGAGGTACGCCGTGCCCGCGCCGAAATGGACGAGAACCGCCGCGCCATCGAGCAGCGAGTCACCGACTCCCGCCGCCAGCCGATCATCCAGCCCGCCGACCTCGCCGCCGGAGCCGGCCTCGGCCAGTCAGCAGCCGGCGTGGCAGTCGGCGCGGCAGCCGGTGCCATCGCCGGCGCCGCAGCAAACGGCAGCGCCTCCCGCCTCTCGCCGAACAGCGTCTCCATCGGCGCGGCAGTCGGCGCCGCCGCCGCCCAGTCCGCCGCGGGCCTCACCGGCAACGCCTCCACCCCGCCCCCGGCCAGCAGCGGCTCTCTCGGCGCGGCAGTCGGCGCAACCGCCACCGCAGTCGCCGGCGGCCTGGCCGGCAGCGCGGGTCTCGGCGCGAGCGTCGGCGCGGCCGCTTCCACAGTCGCCGGTGGTCTTGCCGGCAACGCCTCGGTCGGCGCCGGTGTCGGTGCCGGCGCCGCTGCTGTAAGCGGCGCCCTGGCTGGCAACACCGCGACCGGCGATGGCGTCGGCGCCGGAGCAGCCGCTGCCGCCGCCGGCCTGAGCGAGAACAACGCACCGAGCGAAGACAGCAGCCTCACCCCAGCCCCGAACCCTGCCCAGCCGACCCCCGACACCGGCGAGACGAGCAAGGGCAGCGAAGCCGCCGCCGGCCAACCGGCACCCGAGAACGGCAGCAAGCCCGCCCCGGAGAGCAGCGAAATCAGCAAGAACGGCGACTCCGCCACGAACGACTCGAAGCCCGCGCCGGACAACGCCAGAGAATCGGGGAGCAAGAGCGGCGATGCCGCGATCAGCGAGGCCAAGCCCGCGCCCAGCAATGAACCAGCGAACAAGAGCGGCACCGCCGCCGCCGAACTCACGCCGAACGATGGCGAGAACGCCGCCATTCACCCCCGCAACGCAAGGTGACCACGCCCGCACCGGGAACCACCCGGTGCGGGCCTCAAGGCTCCATCGGCGAACCAGGAAGCCCGGCCTCGACCCGCCACGGACCCGCCGCCGCCGGACCGGTCCGCGCCAGCTGCGAGATCGCCCGCACCGCCGCCCGGAACCCGCGCACCAGCTCCCGCCCGTTCACCGCCTGCCACTCGTCGTCCCGGACCGAGTGCACCCCGTGAAACGTCTGGCACAGGCACATCACGTCCGCGAAGGCCCACACCGTGAGCAGCGGCGCCGCACCGCCCCAGGAGATCACCACGCCGAGTTCGATCGAGTCGTCCGGTTCGGTGAAGCTGACGTCGATGCTGATCAGCGGCTGGTCGCTGTTGCTCTCCGCGGTGGCTGGCGGCGCGACGTGGTCCGGGAACCAGTGGCAGGCACCGCGTCCGTCGAGTTCGGACCCGATCCGCGCCAGGTCGCCGAGCACCGCGTGGTACTCGCCGGGCAGCACCTCGGCCAGCGGAATGTCGGCGAATGACGCTACCCGCACCAGGCCCATCACCCCATCGTCGGTCACTGCGGCAACCCGGCCCGGCGCAGCACCCGCAGCAGGTACTCCTTCCGGTCCCGCGGGTCGGGCCCGGTCCGCTGCCGCACTGGCGCCGGACCTCGTACCGGAGCGTGATGGTCGAACGCGCTCTCCAGCACCCCTTCACCGCGGGTCAGCGCAGGCAGCCGCCGTTGCAGCGCGTGCACCTGAGCGGCCGGGATCTCCCCGCTGACCACTGAGGGTGATGTCGCCAGCGGTACCGCCCCCAGCCGCCCGAGCAGCGGCAGCACGGCCGGCACGGTGTCCGGGGGCATCTCGGCCCGGAATGCGTGGATCGGCTCCAGCACCACGGTCCCGGCCCGGCGGACCGCGGCCATCAGCACCAGCGGCGTCAGACTGCGGAAATCTCCGGCGGTGCTCGACATGCTCTTGTCGAAGACCGCGTGCGCATGCGACTGCCGCGCCGAATACCCGGAATGCGTCATCACCACCGCGCAGTCCGGCACCGGCCAGCCGTGCAAGCCCTGCCGCAGGGTCTCGTACACGGTCTGCTCCACGGCCGCGAAGAACGCCGGTGGCATCGATCCAGGCTCCACCTCGAGACCGAAACTGACACCTGCTCCCACGGGTGCCGGTGCCACCCGCAGACCGATCGTCGCGAGGAACGGGTTCGGGTCGACCTTGTTGAACTCGACCGCCGCGCCGACTCCGCAGAGCCGTTCCACGTGCAGTGTGGTGGTCTCCCGGAACGTCACGGCGAGCCCGTACTGCTCCGCGAGCGTCGCCTCGACGACCTCCTTCTGCACCTCGCCGTAGAGCGACACGTACACCTCTTGCCGCTCGTCATCCTGGCGCAGATTGATCAGCGGGTCCTGCTCCGCGAGCTCGGCGAGCGCCGCGTGCAATGCTCCGCGCTCCGCGCGTCGGGACGCGATCACCGCCGTCTCCAGGCTGGGCGGCGCGAAGGACGACCGCTTCGTTTCCTCCGGCACGGCGGGGGAGTCCGGCGAGGCGTTTTTTGATCGTACGATCAAAGCGTCACCGACCCGAGCGGACCCGAGCCCGCGCACCTTGCCGATCTGACCCGCGGTGATCGCGTCGCAGGCGCGGGCGGCACCGTTCGCGAACACCTCGATCCCGGTCACCCGGTCCGGCCCCGCGACGTCGCGCACGTGCAGCGAACCGCGGAACATCCGCAGGTAGGCGAGCTTCTCCCCGGCCGGCCCGCGCTCCACTTTGAAGATCGTCCCGGCGGGCGGCACCGCGGCCCGAACCGGCGCCGGCGGCAGCAGCCGGACGATCCCGTCCACAAGATCATCGATGCCGGCCCCGGTGATCGCCGACCCGAAGTAGACCGGATGCACCCGCTCGCGCACCCGGATCGGCGGCGCCGGCCGGTCCTCCACGAACGCGGCGAGCACCTCGTCGTCGTGCTCGGCCAGCCGCAACAGATCCGCGGCACTGCGGACTCTCGCGTCGCGGGTGCCGAGACCGTCCACCCGGCTCATCGGCACGATCGCCGGACTGATCCGGGCCGCGATCTCGTCGAGCAGCGTGCCGAACCGGGCCCCGCCACGATCCACCTTGTTCACGAAGATCAACGTGGGGATGCGCAGCCGGTGCAGCGTGCGGGCGATCACCCGGGTCTGCGCCTGCACGCCCTCGACCGCCGAGACGACCAGGATCGCCCCGTCGAGAACGGCAAGCGCCCGTTCCACCTCGGCGATGAAGTCGGGATGCCCGGGGGTGTCGATCAGGTTGACGGTCCGCTCGCCCAGCCGGAACGACACGACCGCGGACTTGATGGTGATCCCACGACGCCGTTCCAATTCCAGGGTGTCGGTCTGCGTGCTGCCGTGATCGACGCTGCCGATCTCGTCGATGACACCGGCGGTGTGCAGCAGCCGCTCGGTGAGGCTGGTCTTACCGGCGTCTACGTGCGCCAGAATGCCGAGATTGAGAATGCTCAAGCGTCATGTCCTCAGAAGTGGGCCGAATACCTTCCACGAATGACATGAACGCAGCTCGCATCGCCGTTCTCTTTCCTCTCGGAACCCTGACCCGCCCACCCCATCAGCCCGCCCCGCCCCCGGCAACCGAATAACGAGCGTGTGAAGTTGAGGTGCGCTACGCACCGAAAAACCCCACGCGTGCGAAGTCCGGACCGCACCGCAACTTCACACACTCGTGCTTGGCGCGGCTGGTGCTGAGGGCTGTTAAAACCGGCGCGAGGCAACCCTCAGCGCCAGCCGGGGTCGCAACGCGGACTGCCGCGCCTGGCGAAACTGCCGTGACCAGGGCGTGTGCCGGCCGGCGGCCGTGGCTGCCGAGAGGAACGGTGACCCGCCCCGGCGGCGGGGGTCAGGCGCCGCCGACCCGCAGGACCTCGCTCAGGCGGCGTCGTCGGCGGGTCGCGGCCTCGGCCGGGACCACCAGGGTGACCATCACCGGGAAGGCCAGGACGATCAGCGCGAGGCCCGCCCAGGGCAGGATCAGCGCCGGGTCGTCCGGCTGGCCGGTGAGCAGGCGCAGCGCGAGCGGGCCGAGGGTCAGCCAGGCCAGCCCGGCGCCGAGCAGCGGGCCGCCGGCCGCCGCGAGCAGGGCCAGGGGCAGCAACTCGGCGGTGGCGACGCGGCGGGCCTCCCGGGTGCGCAGGCCCAGTGTCCGCAGCCGGCTCAGGGTCTGCCAGCGTTCCGGGGCGCCGGCCGCCGCGCCGAGCGCGAAGCCGAGCAGGCCGAGCGCGAGCAGCGTGCCCGCCGACGCCCAGGCCAGCCTGATCAGCCCGGTGACCAGCGGCGCGTCCCGGCGGGCGCGTTCCACGTCGGTGCGGATCTCGACGAGCGCGTCGCCCGCCGCGGCCTTGGCCGCCTGGGCCGCGCCGGGGCCGGTCACCCAGATCGTGTTCGGGACGACGGTCACCCCGGCGGCGGTCATCGCGGCCGCGTCGACGAGCACCACGTCCTCACCACCGCCGATCGCCGGCGCGACACCGACCGCGTCGAACGAGACCGGCGGCGCACCGTCGCGCGGAAGCTTCAACTGACTGCCGACACCCACCTTGCCGTCACCCGACCGGACCAGTGCCGGGACGGCACCGGACCCGGCGGGCAGCGGAGGCAGGGCGGTGAGCGGGGTGTCGGCCAGCAACGTGCGATAGGCGGCGCTGTCCACCACCACCAGCCGCGCCGGCCGGGACGCGTCCCCGACCACCAGCGGCGCCACGTCGATGACCTGCGCCGCCACCACGTGCCGCACCCCGGCGGCACCCACCAGCTTCCGCATCACCTCGTCGGTGGCCGACGCCTTCCGGGGCGAGAGGTCGAGCCGGGCGTCCGCGCCCACCGTCCGCCACGCCCCGTCGGTCAGCCCCCGGTCCACCGTCGTGCTCACCGTCAACGCGAACGTCGCCAGCCCCGCCGCGCTCACGAGAGCCAGCACCGGCAGCGCCCGCGCCGCCACGTACGCCGCCCGGGCCGCCCCGAACACGGCCAGCGGCCGGGTGGAGCGCAGCGCCTGCCGCAGCCGCAGCCCGGTCAGCGCGGGCAGCACCCGCAGCAGCACGAGCGCCCCGGTCAGCACCCCGAGCGCGGGTGCGGCGGCCGGCAGCAGCACGGTCCCGCCCGCCGACGGCAGCACGCCCCGCTGGTGCAGCACGGTCACCGCGGTCACCGCCGCGGCGAGCACGGTGGCCTCCCCGGTCAGCCGGCGCAGCGCTGCCGTCCGCCCGGCCCACTTGCGGGCGCTGCGGTTGGCCGGCACCCGGCGGTCGCGGGTCGCCCGGTACGCCACGACCAGCCCGAACGCCGGCCCGGCCAGCACCGCGGCCAGGCACACCGGCAGCAGCCAGCCCCACGCCACCCCACCGGCGACCAGCGCGGCCACGAGCACGCCGAGCGCCGCCGCCCCGGCGGTGACCAGCACCGACTCGAGCAGCAGCTCCGCGCCGAGCGCGATCAGCGACGCGCCGCGCTGGCGGGCCACGGCCAGTGCCGCCGAGCGCCGGGCGACGAGCAGGTCGGCGGCCAGCAGCAGGATCAGCACGGCGACCACGGACACCGCGGCGAGCAGCACCGACGCCTGAGCCTGGGCCGCGTCGATCTCGTCGCGGACCTCGTGCAGCACCGCGTCGAGCTGGGTCGCCCACTGCGAGGCGTAGCCCCGGCTGGCCGACGACCCGGAGGACGCCTTGAGCGCCACCACTGTCGCCGCGAGCTGTTCCGCGGAGTCCAGGGTCAGCACGGCCGGATCGGGGCGGAACCGCACGGTCTTGCTGATCTCGTCGAGGCCGAACGCGAGGCGGGCGTCCGGTAGTGACTCCGCGGAGAGCAGGCCGCCGTACCGGGTGTTGCCGGCGCCGTCCATCCCGGGCGCCGGGTCGAGCAGCCACGGTGCGACCTGCCAGGCCGGGTCGGCCGGGTCGGTGGCGCGGAACACGCCGCTTACCCGTACATCCTTGGGGTTGCGCTGATCGTCCTCGATCGCGAGGCGATCGCCTGCCTGGAGTCCCAGCCGCGTCGCGGTCTTCTCGGAGACGCCGACCTGCACCGGCCACGGCGGACCGTTCCACGGCGCTTCGACGTCCGGCTGCTCGGCGGCGGGCTTCGGCGCGCCGCCGGAGAGCCAGGTGACCGCGGGTCCGGTCGCGCCGGCCAGGTAGTTGAGCCGGAAGCTGCGCGGCTCGGTGTTGTTGAGCAGTTTCAGGTACGGGCTGTCGGTGAACTCGATCGGCGGCAGCAACGAGTCCCGCAGCGAGCCGAGCTGATCCAGGGAACGGTCGCGCAGCTCGTCGAGGGCCTCGGTGGAGCGCGGGCTGCGGACCCGGCCGCCGCTGGAGCCGTCGTCGTATTCCCAGCGTGCCTCGACCTTCACGTCCGCGTCGTCGCCGGCCACGCTGACCGCCTGCCGGACCGCCTCGTCGGCGGTGCTGCGCAGCAGGACCGGCACCGACCCGGCCAGCACCGTGACCACCGCGACCACCACGGCCGAGAGTGTCAGCGGACCGGCGTCGGCCCGGGCCCGGCCGCGGACGCTGGGCCAGTGCAGATTCATGAGACCACCCGGATCTGGGCCGCACCGGCGCGGCGGGCCTGTACCCCGGCGACCACGCCGACGGCGAGGGTGCATCCGGCGACGAGCAGGGCGAGCAAGAGCAGTTCGGCACCCCACGGCCAGGCCGGTGTCACCGCCGGGATCGGCGGGGCGCCGGTCTCCGCGCGGACCAGCAGCGGCGCCACGGTCAGCGTGCCCAGCGCACCGACCAGCGCGCCCGCGGCGAGCAGCGGGAACAGCACGAACGCGTGCTGGGCGAGCAGGGTGGTGCGGATCTCCCGGCCGGTCATCCCGATGCCGCGCAGCCGGGCCACCTCGCCGGCCCGGTCCCGCAGGTCGTGCGTGACGTGCAGCAGCACCCCGGCGAGCAGCAGCAGCACGGCGGCCGGGACGAGCAGCAGCAGCACGGCGGGCAGTCCGGCGTTGAGCGGTCCGGCGGTCAGCCGCGCGGTCTCGCCGGCCCGGGTCAGGACCGTGCCCAGGTGCAGGTCGTCGAGGTCGGTGCGGGTGGGTTCGCCGACCCACCAGGAATCCACCGGATATTCCAGGTCACCGTGGGCGGTCAGCACCCGCGACAGCGTGTCGAGATCGACGAGGACGGCCGCCGCTCCGGGCGCGGCGGGCACGTCCGGCACGATTCCGGCGATTTTGATCGGTACGGCGGTAGTGCCGACCGCCACCTCCAACGGCGAGCCGACGTGCACGCCGAGCCCGTCCGCGAGTCTGCGCGAGACCACCGCGGGCACCACCTCGGGCGCCGGGAACGCCATCGTGACCAGCGTCAGCGCACCGCCCTCGGACGCACCGACCTGCACCGTTCCGGTCAGCCGCAGCCGGTTGCCGGCGGCACGGGCGGCAGGGAAGGCGATCTGACCGGCCATCGGCTCGGCGGACAGGGTGGTCCACCCCGCGATGTCACCGACCGGCCCGGGGGCGACGAGGGTTACCGCGATCTTGCTCTGGCCCGGCGCGACCAGGGCGTACGGGTCGTACTCCACCGGCAGCGCCACCGCGATCAGCCGCATCCCGTCGGCGGGCGCACACCCGGCGATCCGGTGCCGGGTCCCGTCCAGCGTGATCGGCGCGGCGGTGCACAGGGTGCGCAGCCCGCTCGGGTCCTGCAGCAGCAGCTTCGGCGCCACGGTCAGCGGCACCGACCCGGTCGCCGTACCGGCCAGCACGAACGTGCCGCCGACCGGCACCGGGCTGCCACCGGCGGGTGCGGCCGGGGCCAGTCCACGGGTCACCCCCGCCCAGTCGTCGCCGTCCGGCAGCCGCCCGCGCAGCAGCTGCGCGGCGTGCGTGGTGTCGGTCGTGACCAGCTGGGGCGGGTCGCCGGCGCCGAGCCACTGACCGATCGCCAGACCCTGCTTGCTGGCCGGGCTGACCACGCCGGCGCCGGTGGCCGCGGCGATCGCCCCGCCCTGCCCGGGGGTCGGCGGGGTGGCCAGGGTGACCGTGAGGTCGGTACCGACGGCCAGGTCGGCCTGGTCGTGCTGGGACCGGTTCCAGGTGGCGTCGAGCGCGATGCCGAACGTGCCGGTCGCGGCGGCCAGGCAGATCAGCAGCCCGGCCGCGGCGGCCTGCGGGCGGCGCGCCGCCTCGAACGCGGCCAGCGGCAGCGGCAGCCCGTCGGCCCGCCGGGCGAGCCGGTCGGCGACCCGCAGCGCGGGCGGGACCAGCCGCAGCGCGAGGGCGGCGCCCGCGGTCAGCAGCAGCGCCGGCGCGAGCGTCTGCAGCGTGTCCGGGGCGGCCGACCGGGCGTGCAGCTGCCACCAGCCGAGCCCGGCGAACACCACGAGCAGCAGGTCGGCGCCGGACCGGGCGAGCAGTTCCCGGCGTCCGCGTTCGCCCGGTGCGGCCTCGGAGCGGATCGCCATCAGGGTCAGGATCACGGTGAGCGCCAGCGCGCCGGCCGCCACCGCGAGCACCTGCCCGCCGCTGACCTGCGGCGCGGTGGCCAGCCCGGCCCCGGACATCGGCGCCAGGTGGCTGAGCCCGGCGTGCAGCAGCGACGACAGCGGTACGCCCAGCGCCACCGCGGCCAGCGCGATCAACCCGGCCTCCAGCACCGCGGTCGCCGCGAGCTGGGCCCGGCTGGTGCCCAGCGCGGACAGCAGCGCGGTCTCCCCGGCGCGCAGCCCGGCGGTGAGCCGGCCGGCCAGGGCGAGCGCGGCCGCGGTGAGCACGGTGCCGAGCACGGCCACGGCCAGCACCGCGGCCTCGGTGACGTCCTGCTGGTGCCGGGCGGCGATCAGGGTGCCGGTCAGCCCGGACGCGATCCGGGTGAACTGCGCCCGTTCACCGACCGTGCCGGTGAGCCGCGGGTCGGCGTCGAGCACGTTCACGACCAGGGTGTTCAGCGTGGCCGGGGTGGCGTGCGACAGGTCCGGGTAGGCGGCGATCTCCATCCGGCTCAGCGACGAGCCGCCGTCGAGCAGGTCCGGCAGGGCGACCAGGAACGGCCCGTACGCCGGGAACGTCAGCGTGCTGTCGCCGTCGTTGTGGTCGGCCTCGTAGCCGGCCCCGTCCAGCGGGTCGCGGTCCCAGCCGGCGCCGGGCAGGGGCCGGGCGATGCCGACCACGGTGAGCAGCACGGCGGGTGCGGGGGAGTCCGGGGGTTTGGCGGCCAGGCGTACCCGGCTGCCGACCCGCAGCCCGAGCAGCTTGGCGGTCGACTCGAGCAGCACGGTCTCGGCGCGTGCCGGGTGCCCGGCGGCGCGCGGCCAGCGCCCGGTGACCAGCGCGGCCTTCTCCGGCAGGTCCTCGACGCTGGACAGGTAGGTGCGGGCGTCGTCGGTACGGCCGGGCAGCTCGCGGGTCACCGACGAGGCGCGCGCCGCCGTGGTCGCGCCGAACGGGGTGATCGCCGAGGTCAGCACGGCCCGGGTGGCGTCGGTGACCGCCGCGGCGTCCTTGCCGTCGATGTTCGCGGTGTACGCGGTGACCGTGGTCCGGTCCGGCTCGGCCTGTGCCGCCGCGACCCCGAGGGCCAGCGACGCACTGCGGGTCACCAGCAGCGCACATACCCCGAGCAGGGTGGCGCCGAGGGTGACCACGGCGAGCAGGGCGGCCAGCACCGGCCACTGGGCGCGGGCCCGCCGGCCGAGCAGGGCGATCATGCGACGATCTGCCCGTCGCTGATCCGGATCACCCGGTCGGCGAGCGCCATCATCACCGGGTCGTGCGTGGAGACCAGCGCGGTGACGCCCTCGGACTCGACGACGCCGCGCAGCAGCGCCATCACCGACCGGCCGGTCTCCGCGTCGAGCTGACCGGTCGGCTCGTCGGCGATCAGCAGCCGGGGCGAGGCGGCCAGCGCCCGGGCGATCGCCACCCGCTGCTGCTGGCCGCCGGAGAGCTCGCCGGGGCGCTGCTCGGCGTGGTCGCTCAGCCCGACCAGGTCCAGCAGCAGCCGGACCCGCTTCTCCCGGTCGGCGGCCGGCGTGCGGACCAGTCGTAGCGGCGCGCCGACGTTCTCGGCCGCGGACAGCACCGGGATCAGGCCGAACGTCTGGAAGATGTACGACACGGTGTCGCGCCGCAACTGCGACAGGCCGTCCTCGTCGAGCGCGGTGACGTCGTTGCCGTCGATGTGCACGGTGCCGGCGTCCGGGCGGTCCAGCCCGCCGATCACGTTGAGCAGGGTGGTCTTGCCCGAGCCGGAGCGGCCGACCAGGGCGACCATGGTGCCCGGCTCGATGTCGAAGGTGATGTCGCGCAGAGCGTGCACGGCGGCCGGTCCGGCGCCGAACGTGCGGTGCAGACCTCGTACGGAGAGAATCATCGGCCGTTCCTGTCCGGGTGGATCTGCACGTGGTCGGCTTCCAGCGCGAGCCGCACCCGGTTGGTGAGCTCCAGCGCCTCGCGGTACTCGCGGGGGACCTGGACCCGTCCGGCCCGGTCCATCACCGCGTACTCCTCGGCGATCACGTGGGTGTCGCCGTCGGCGTTGGTGGCGGTACGCCGCAGCACCTCGCTGCTGGTGCGCCCGTCCCGGATCGCGACGGTCCGCTCCACCTGGCCGCTGACCTCGGGGTCGTGGGTGACGACGACGACGGTCACGCCGTAGCGCTGGTTGACGTCGCGCAGCGCGCCGAACACCTCGGCCGAGGTGGCGGTGTCCAGCTCACCGGTGGGTTCGTCGGCGAACAGCACGTGCGGCCGGTTGGCCAGCGCGACCGCGATCGCCACCCGCTGCTGCTGCCCGCCGGACATCTGCCCGGGTTTGCGGTCCGCGCAGTCGGTGACACCGAGCGCCTCGAGCAGCTCGTCGACGCGGTCCCGGCGCTCCTTGGGCGGCTTGCGCGCGGCCACCATCGGCAGGTCGATCACCTGCCGGGAGGTCAGGTACGGCACCAGGTTGCTGGCCGTCTGCTGCCGGACGAACCCGACCGTGTGCCGGCGGTAGCGCACCCGGTCGGCGCGCGACATGGCCAGCAGGTCCCACTGCTCGACCCGGGCCTTACCGGCGGTCGGCGCGTCGATACCGGCCAGGATGGACAGCATCGTCGACTTGCCGGACCCGGAGGCGCCCACCACGGCGACCATCTCGCCCCGGTTCACCACCAGGTCGAGCCCCTGCAGCGCCTGCACCTCGATCGATCCGGTCTGGTAGATCCGGACCAGGCTCTCGCAGACGATCAGCTCTTCCTCGGACACCGTTTCCCCCGGCCGACGTCACCACGATCTTGGGCGAGCCTTTCTACCATGCTTGTTAACCATCTCGATACCGCCCGGGTGTGGAGCCGAAAACCGTCCGGAACGCCTCGATGAACGCGCTCGGGCTGCGAAAACCGCAGTCCACCGCGACCCGGGTGACCGGCCGCCCGGCGGCGAGCAGGTGCAACGCGTGGTGCAGGCGCAACTGGGCCCGCCACTGCGGAAAGGTGAACCCGGTCTCGGCCCGGAACAGCCGGCTGAGCGTGCGCTCCGACGCGCCGACCTGCCGGCCCAGCTCACGCAGCGACCGCTCGTCGGCGGGGTCGGTGGCCAGCAGGTCGCAGAGCTGGACCAGGCGGGGATCGGCCGGCGCCGGCAGCAGCAGCGGCAGCGCCTCGGCCCGGCGCAACTGGTGCAGCGCGACCTGCTCCAGGTGGTGCCGGTGCTCGGCGGTCAGGTCCGGGTCCTCGCTGAGCGTACGAATGACCTCGCGCAGCAACGGCCCGACCACCAGCACGGTCGGCTCGTTCCGCACCGCCACCTCGAAGATCAGCGACCGCATCTCGGTCGGCCCGTTCGCCTGGTGCGCGTGCGGCACCCCGGCGGGCAGCCAGACCGCCCGGTTCGGCGGGACCACCCACGATCCGCGGGCCGTGGAGACCCGCAGGACCCCGCTGAGCGGGTGGATCAGCTGGTGTACGGCGTGGTCGTGCCAGTCGATCCGCTCCCGGTGCTCGAGCGGCCGGACCGTCGGCCCGGTCAGGATTTGGCGTTCCACCGACACAACACGGCAGAATATCGGAAGTCCGCAGCCCGCCGCTCCGCAAGGCTCGAACCATGACTGATTCCTGGCGATCAGAAACATGAGTGGTCCGTGGCGATCGAAAACATGAGTGGTCCGTGGCGACGGATGCGGCTGTGGGGCGCCGCGCACGCCGTCGACGACCTGTACCAGGGCCTGGTCCCGGCGACCCTGCCGTACTTCGTCCTCGACCACCACTACAGCTACGTCGCGATCTCCGGGCTCACCCTGGCCGCCGCGCTCGGCAGCTCGATCCCGCAGCCGATCATCGGCGTGCTCGTCGACCGGTACCGCCTGGACTGGCTGGCCGCCGCCGGTGTCGCCCTGGCCGGGGTCGCCTTCGGACTGTCCGGCCTGGTCGGCGGCTGGTACCCGGCGGTGTGGACGCTGATCCTGCTTTCCGGGCTGGGTGTGGCGATGTTCCACCCGGCGGCCGGTCGTGCCGCCCGTGCCGCCGCCGGCGACAGCGCCGGGGCGATGAGCGTGTTCGCGGCCGGCGGCAGCGTCGGCTTCTTCCTGGCTCCGGTGCTGGCCACGCCGCTGCTGGTGTACTTCGGGGTGCCGTCCACGGCACTGTTCGTGCTGCCGGCCCTGGTCGTCGCGGCGATCCTGCTGCGCCGGCACCGGGCCACGCCGGTCACCGCCCGCCCGGGCCGGACCGGTCCCGACCAGTGGCGCCCGTTCCTGGCGCTCACCGGGGTCGAGGTGGTCCGCTCGGCGGCGTTCTTCGGGGTGAACACGTTCATCGAGCTGTACTGGATCCGGCACCTGCACACCGGTCGCACAGCGGCCGGCGTCGCGCTCGCGGTGTTCCTGGTCGGGGGAGTGGCCGGCACGCTGCTGGGCGGCCGGATCGCGGACCGCGCCGGCTCCGTCCGCACGGTCCAGTGGGGTGCCCTGGCCGGAATCCCGGCGCTGGCCGGCCTCGCCCTCACCACCGGCCCGATCCTGCCGCTGATCTTCGCGGGGCTGGCCGGCGCGGCACTCAACATCCCCTTCGCGGTCCTGGTCAAACTCGGTCAGGACTACCTGCCGTCCCGCCCGGGCACGGCCGCCGGGGTCACCCTGGGCCTGGGCGTCAGCATCGGCGGCCTGTTCGCTCCGCTGTTCGGTCTGACCGCCCAGCACCACGGCCCGCAGGGCGTCTTCCTCCTGCTCTGCCTGACCCCGGTCCCGGCCTTCCTGCTCGGCCTGCTCCTCACCACCCCCCAGACCGCCCGGCCGCAGCTCACCACCATCTGACCACTTCCGGTCAGCCCGCGGGGCGGCACTCCCACAGTCGTCCGGCACTCCCGCCGGTTCGCGGTTGCCGGCCGACCGCGCGGGTGCGCGACCCAGCCGGCGCCGGTCACCCGGCTCGCGCCGTCGGTCCCACGATGGCCGCTCGCCGGCCCGGCAACCCGGTCAGGTGGTGAGGATGACCAGGCGCTGGGTGGCTCGGGTCATCGCCACGTAGCGGTCGACCGCGCCCTCCACCCCGTCCCCGAAACGCTCCGGGTCGACGAGGATCACCAGGTCGAACTCCAGGCCCTTGGACAGCACCGGGCTCAGCGACCGCACCCGCGGCTCCGCCGGGAAGTCCGGGTCGCCGATCACGCACGCGACGCCTTCGGCGTTCGCCGCCAGCCAGTCGTCCAGGATGCGGCGCAATGCACCGACATTGTCCCGTACGACGGGGAGCCCGCTGCTGCGGATCGACGTCGGCACGTTGGCGTCCGGCAGCGCGGCCCGGATCACCGGTTCCGCCTCGGCCATGACCTCCTCGGGCGTCCGGTAGTTGATGCTCAGCGTGGCCAAGCCGATCCGGTCGAAGCCGACCCGCTTCAGCCGCTCGTGCCACGACTCGGTGAAGCCGTGCCGGGCCTGGGCGCGGTCCCCGACGATGGTGAAGCTGCGCGACGGGCAGCGCAGCAGCAGCATCTGCCACTCCGCGTCGGTCAGCTCCTGCGCCTCGTCCACCACGATGTGCGCGAACGGCCCGGCCAGCAGGTCCGGGTCGACGCCGCCGAGCGCCGCCTCGTCGACCAGCACGTCCTGGAAGTCCTCGCCGCGCAGCATGCTCATCAGGCCCATGCCGTACTCGTCGTCGGCGTTCTCGAGCAGGTCGTCGACCACCTGCATCTTGCGCTCGCGCTCGTGTGCGACGGCCGCGTGGTGCCGGACCTGGCGCTGTGCCGCCTCCGGGTCGCCGATCCGCTGCCGTGCGGCGTCGAGGATGGGCAGGTCGGCGACGGTCCACGCCTGCACGTCCGTACGCTGCAAGGTTTCGATCTCTTCGGCGGTCAGCCAGGGCGCGGCCTTGCGCAGATAAGCGGGCACCGACCACAGATCGCCGACCACGTCGGCGGCCTCCAGCAGCGGCCACGCGCGGTTGAACACGGTCCGCAGGTCCCGGTTGCGCAGCAGGTTCCGGCGCAGCGAGGGTTCCGGCTCGTCGCCGCGGTACTTCTCGACCAGCCGGGTGAGCAGCTCCTGCCAGACCAGCTCGCGGCCCTCGTTGTGCGGGGTGCCGGGCTCGGCCGCGTCGAACACCTCGGCCCAGTCCCGGACGTTGAGCCGGATCTGCTCCTCGCCGACGGTGACGGTCACGGTCTTGGCCGGGGGCTCCTCGTAGAACCGGACCGCGGTCTCGACCGCCTTCACCAGCCCGGCCGACGCCTTGAGCCGGGCCACCGAAGGGTCGCTCTCCGGCCGGGCCGCGGCGCCCTCGGCGATCAGGTCACGCAGCGTGCAGGTCTGCACGTCCTCCTCACCCAGGTTGGGCAGCACGTCGCCGACGTAGTTCAGGTACGGCTGGTGCGGCCCGACGAACAGCACCCCGCCACGGCGCTGCCCGAGCCGCGGGTCGTGATAGAGCATGTACGCGGTCCGGTGCAGCGCGACCACGGTCTTGCCGGTGCCCGGCCCGCCGTCGACGATCAGCGCGCCCTGCGACCCGGCCCGGATGATCGCGTCCTGGTCGGCCTGGATGGTGCCGAGCACGTCGCGCATCTTCGCCGACCGGTTGCTGCCCAGGCTGGCGATGAACGCGGACTGGTCGTCGAGCGACGCGTGGTGCCCGGCGAACTCGTCGGCGGTGAACACCTCGTCCCAGTAGTCGGTGATCTGCCCCCGGGTCCACCGGTAGCGGCGCCGGCTGACCAGGCCCATCGGGTTGGCGTGGGTGGCGCCGAAGAACGGCTCGGCGGCCGGCGAACGCCAGTCCAGCAGCAGCCGCCCGCCCTCGCCGTCGGTCAGGCCGAGCCGCCCGATGTAGACCGGCTCGCCACCGTCGGCCGGGATCATGTGGCCGAGGCACAGGTCCAGCCCGAACCGGCGCATGGTGCGCAGCCGGGCACTGAGCCGGTGCACCTCGTTGTCGCGTTCGACGGCGTGCCCGAGCTCGCCGATCGGCGCCTTGCGGGCGACCTCGAGGCGGGCGGTCAGGTCGGCGAACGTCTTCTCCAGGGTCGCGGCCATCACCGCGAAATGCTTCCCGTCCGCGGCGATCAGGGCCGGGTCGTCCTTGGCCGCGAGGTTCTCGGGCAGGGCGAACACGCTCACGCGGTCATCTCCATCGGCTCGATGTCGTCCGTCGCCAGCACCACACGCACCTGGATTCCCCCATTGTCGCTGCTCATCGCGTTGATGAGGGGATTGTGCAGGACGACCCGGGCCTTGCCGCAAGGGCGGGGGTCTGCTATATGTTGGAGGTGGAAAGAGGCGGGTTTTCCCTTTCCGTCCCCTTGATTCATCGCCGTGGATGGCACTGTTGATTCGTGCCCAGCTCAGGCCGTAGGTTCGAGCCATGGCCACCGGGCCCCGGTTCCGGTTCGATCAGGCGCTCGCCGACGTCTACGGCGACCTGCGCCTCACCCCGGTGCTGCGCCGCCTGCTCCGGCACACCCATCGCCTGACCGGCTCGAGGGCCGCCACCGTCTCGCTGATCGACGCCGGGCACGGCCGCTACCTCAAGGCCGCAGAGTACGGCGCGTCCTGCCGCCTGGGCCAGACCTTCCCGCTCGACGAGGGCGCCACCGGCCGGGCGTTCGCGCTGCGCCGCCCGGTGGTGATCGCCGACTACGGCCGGCTGCGCTCCGGTCACCTGGCCGGCGCCGACCCGGCCCGGCGCGGCCCCGTGGTGGCGGTCCCGGTCTGGTGGCGCGGCGAGGTCATCGCGGTCACCGTGGTCTTCGCCACCCCGGTCGGCCTCGACGTGGACGAGCTGGAGGCCTTCACCCAGTCGGCGGCCGCCGCGATCGTCGAGTCCCGCCGCCGGTCGCCGGACGCCGGCGCGCCGGCCGGGCAGCACCCGTTCACGCCGCGCGAGGCCGAGGTGCTCGCGTTGCTGCGGTCCGGGCGTACCGACCGGGAGATCGCCGCCTGCCTGACGCTGTCGCCGAAGACGATCGAGAAACACGTCGCGGCGATCCGGCGCAAGACCGGGACCGGCAACCGTACGGCCGCGGTGCTCACCGCCCTGGACAACGGCTGGACGGCCCGGTGACGGTCACGGGACCGGTGCCATCGCGGGCGCGGCGGCCAGGAACTCCCGGGCCAGCGCGGTGTCGCCGCGGACCTCGGCGCCGACCAGCTCGGGGTCGCACCGGGCGGCGGCCAGCCGGCAGAACTCGACGACCCCGAGGGTGATCTCCGCAGCGGGCCGGACGGTGGCTCCGGCCGTCGCCGCCGGGTCGAGCGGGACCGTCCACGTGCCCCCGCCGTCCCCGGTGAGCCGCAGCCGGACGAACCGGTCGTGCGGCGCCGCGACCCGCCGGGACATCACGGCCGGCAACACCCGGGCGGCGAGATCCGCCATCGGGCGCAGGTGCTCGGGCAGCGGCAGCACGTACGCCCGGCCGAGCGCCCCGGCGATGTCCTCCCCGTGGATCCAGGTCTCGAAGGCCCGGGCCGCGAGCGCGTCGGCCAGCGCGAGCGACAGGCCCAGGTACACCGTCGCGGTGGACGGGTGCCGGACCAGCGAGCGGCACACCGCGTCGGCCTGGTCGCGCCAGGCCCGCCGGGTCTGCTCGGCCGGCCGGCCCCGTTCGAGGCGCAGCACGGCAGCGGTGCGGTCGGCCGGTTTCTCGCCCGGCGCGGACGGCGGCTGCACCGGCACGCCGAGCGCGGCGGCCACCAGCCCGTCGGTCGCGGCCAGGTGCGCGACCAGGTCCCGCACCGACATCTCCTCGGCCGCGATCCGCTCCCAGTCCCCGGCGCCGAGGTCGGACAGCAACAGGTCCAGCGCGGCGACCTGCGCGGCGTACGGCGCGGCGTAGGTCGGGGTGACCGCCGCCGGCGGGCGCCTGCCGTGCGCGGCGGTGAGCAACCGGGTGAGTGCCCCGGCCGGTCGGCGCAGCGGCGGACCGGCGAGGTCGGCGGCCGTCTCGCGCAGCAGGCGGGCCTCCCGCGCGCAGGCGGCGCAGGTGTCCAGGTGTGCCTCGACGAGGGCCTCCTCCTCGGCGGAGCAGGCGTTGAGTGCCCACGCCCCGATCAGCGGGACGATCGTCTGGTGGCTCGCCGTGTCGGTCATGACTGCTCCCCAGCATGAGCGTGGATGCCGTGCATCGCCACGGCCAGTCGCCGCAGCCCCTCGCGCAGCCAGGATTTCGCGGTGCCCTCCGGCACACCCAGATCGACCGCCACCTCACGGTAGGTGCGGCCTTCCAGATACGCCAGCGCGATCGCCCGGTGCAGGTTCTCCGGCAGCGCGCGCATCGCGGTGCCGAGCCGTTCGGCCGCGTCGGAGTCGGAGACCTGGTCGCCGACCGGGTCGCCGTGGCCGAGCGCCGCGACGTCCAGCCGCCCGTCCCGGGTCGCCCGGCGGTGCGTCTCCTCCCGGCGCACCAGGTCGACCGCGCGGCGGTGGGCCAGCATCGCCAGCCAGCCGCGCAGACTGCCCTTGGCCGGCTCGAACGCGAGCGGCCGCTGCCAGACGGCCAGAAAGACCTCCTGGGTGACGTCCTCCGCGGCGGCGCCGTCCCGGGTGACCCGGACGGCGATGGTGTAGACCAGCGCGCTGAACCGCTCGTGCAGGTCGACGAGGGCGGTCTCGTCGCCGAACACGAGCCGGTCGCGCAGCCTCGCGTCGTCGTGAGCCGTACCGGTGGAACGCTGCTCGAACAAGGTGCTCACCTCCACCTCGGCCTCACTTTAGGACGGTGGGCGCGAGGCGTCATCGGACGGTTCACGATGCGCTCCTTCCCGGGCAAATCAGGGCTGTCGGAAGTCGTTCGCCGCCCGGCGCGATCCGGATGAGCCGAGTCGCCTTCGCGACTGCATGCCATCCGGGCGGTTGCGGGAAATCCCCCATACCGCGGGCGGCCCCGGCCCGGTTTGACTGGGGGGCGTGCCCGTCGTATCGATGAAAGAGCTGCTCGATCGCGCCCTGGCCGGCCGGTATGCGGTCGGTGCCTTCAACATCGTCAACGACCTGACCATCGAGGCCGTGCTGGCCGCCGCCGTCGCCGAGCGCGCCCCGGTCATCCTGCAAACCTCGGTCAAAACCGTTCTTTCGTACGGGCGGGAGCCCCTGTCCGGCATCTTCCGCGCGCTGGCCGCCGACGTCCCGGTGCCGGTCGCCCTGCACCTGGATCACTGCCCGGACCGGGAGCTGATCTCGGAGTGCCTGGCCGGCGGCTGGAACTCGGTGCTCTTCGACGCGCACGAGCTGGACGTCGAGGAGAACCTGCGGCAGACCACCGAGGTGGTGGCCGAGGCGCGCAAGACCGGCGCACACGTCGAGGGCGAGATCGAGGGCATCCAGGGCGTCGAGGACGGCCTGGGCTCGGACGCCGCCCCGGCGGTGTACCCGCTGGACGTGGCGATCGAGTTCATCCGGCACACCGGTGTCGACTGTTTCGCACCGGCCATCGGCAACGCCCACGGTCAGTACCACAGGGCGCCGGAACTGGACGCGCAACGGGTCAGTGACCTGGTCGCGGCGACCGGGGTGCCGATGGCCCTGCACGGCGGGAGCGGGCTGTCCGACGCGCAGTTCACCGACCTGATCGCGCGCGGCTGCGCCAAGGTGAACATCTCCACGGCGCTGAAGGAGAGCTTCATGAAGTCGGGCGCGGAATTCCTGGAAGCGGCCGCGGTAGGCGGGAAATGGGATCCACCGTCGCTCTTCGCCCATCAGCGGGCCGCCGTGACGGCGATGGCGCGGCGGCACATCCAGCTGTTCGGGAGCACGGGGCGGGCCCGGTGACCGCGCTGATCCTGGACTGCGACGGCGTGCTCGCCGACACCGAACGGCACGGGCACCTGCCGGCCTTCAACGCGACCTTCGAGCACTACGGGTTGCCGGTGCGGTGGTCCGAGAGTGAATACCGCGAGAAGCTGCGGATCGGCGGCGGCAAGGAGCGGCTGGCGAGCCTGTTCGCGGACGGGGCGGTCAGGGTGGACGGTGACCGTACCCACATGGTCGCGGCCTGGCACCGCACCAAGACGGAGATATTCACGGACCTGGTGGCCGCCGGCCGGATACCGGCCCGGCCGGGCGTCGCCCGGATCATGTCCGCGGCGCTCACCGCCGGCTGGACCGTCGCGGTCGCCTCCACCTCGGCAGAAGCGTCGGTACGCGCGGTGCTGGCCCGCGCGGCCGGCTACGACGTCGCCTCCCGGGTGCCGGTCTTCGCGGGTGACGTGGTGCCGGCCAAGAAACCCGACCCGGCGATCTACGCGCTGACCGTCGAACGGCTCGGCCTGGACCCGGCGGACACCCTGGTGATCGAGGACTCGGCCATCGGGCTGCGGGCCGCGACCGGCGCCGGGCTGCGCTGCCTGGTGACCGTGAACGACTACACCCGGGACGAGGACTTCGGCACGGCGGCGCTGGTCGTCTCGGGGCTCGGCGACCCGGGGCTGCCACCGATCGAGGTGCTGGCGAACCGCAGTGCGGCCACGCCCGGTGACTTCCTGACCCTCGACGACGTGCGAGCGTGCCTGGGAGGGCCGGCGTGAACGGCACGGAACTGGTGGTGCGGACCATCGCGGAGACGGCCATCGCCAACGAGAAGTACTTCGGCGACCTGGACTCGGTGGTCGGCGACGGCGACTTCGGTTATTCGCTGGCGCGCGGGTTCGAGAAGCTCCTGGACGGATGGGTGGACCTCGATCGTACGAATGCCGGGTCTTTCCTGAAACGCTGCGGCATGACCATCGCGTCGCGGATCGGTGGCACGTCCGGGCCGATCTGGGGGACCGCGTTCCTGCGGGCCGGGGCGGCCGCGGGCGAACCGCTCGACCGGGCGCGCGTGGTGGTCATGCTGCGCGCGGCGATCGACGGGATCAAAGCGCGCGGGCAGTCCGACGTCGGCGACAAGACGCTGCTCGACGCGCTGGTGCCGTTCACCGACTCTCTCGAGAAGTCGGGCGACCTGGCCACGGCGGCCAGGGCCGCGCGGGAGGCGGCCGAGGAGACCAGCGCGATGGTCGCGAAACGCGGCCGGGCGGCCTACACCGGCGAACGCAGCCGGGGATCGGTGGACGCGGGGGCGATGGCGGTGGCGGTCATCGCCGAACGCATCAGTGACGTGTGGCAACCGGAGGTAACCGGATCATGAAGAAGTTCGTCAACGACCCCAAGAACTTCGTGCCCGAGATGCTGGAGGGCCTCGCGCTCGCCCACCCGGACACCCTCAGGTACGTCCCGGCCTACAACCTGATCATGCGGGCCGACGCGCCCCGGACCGACAAGGTGTCGATCGTGCAGGGCTCCGGGTCCGGCCACGAACCGGCGCACGTCATGGTGGTCGGCCGGGGACTGCTGGACGCGGCCTGCCCCGGCGACGTGTTCGCCGCCCCGCCGATGGACTACGTCTACGAGACGACCAAGCTGCTGGCCACCCCGAAAGGCGTGCTGCTGCTGGTCAACAACTACACCGGGGACCGGATGGCGTTCGACATGGGCAAGGAGATGGCCGACGCCGACGGTCTGCGCACCGAGATCCTGACCGTCAACGACGACGTGGCGGTGACCGATTCGCTCTACACCGTCGGCCGGCGCGGCGTGGCCGGCAACTTCTTCGTGATCAAGGCGGTCGGCGCGGCCGCCGAACAGGGCGCCGAGCTGGACGACCTGATCCGGATCGGCCGCAAGGTCAACGACGTGACCCGGACCATGGGGGTGGGGCTGACCGCGTGCACCCCGCCGGCCAAGGGCTCACCGCTGTTCGAGCTGGGCGCCGACGAGATCGAGTTCGGGGTCGGCATCCACGGCGAGCCGGGCCGGGAGCGCCGCCGGCTGACGGACGCGGACGCGATCGTGGACGCGCTGCTCGACGCGGTGGTCCCGGACCTGCCCTACAAGAGCGGTGACCGGGTCGCCCTGATGATCAACGGGTTGGGTGGCACGCCGGTGAGCGAGTTGTACCTGCTCTACCGGCACGCCCACCAGCGCCTGGCCGAGCGGGGGATCCGGGTCGGGCGCAGCTACGTGAACGAGTACTGCACGTCACTCGACATGGCCGGCGCCTCGCTGACCCTGGTCCGGCTGGACGACGAGATCGAGACCCTGCTCGCGGCGCCGGCGGATGCCCCGGTGAATCCGTTCTAGGGCTTAATGTCCCAAGATCACGAAGAGCAGTGCGAGGACGGCGGGCACGGTCTGCACGTAGAGGATCCGCTTGCTCGCCGTCAGCGCGCCGACCACGCCGGCGATCGCGACGCAGACCAGGAAGAACACCTTCGCGGCGAACCCGGTGTCACCGCCGGCGATCAGACCCGCGATCAGACCGGCCGCCAGGAACCCGTTGTAGAGCCCCTGGTTCAGCCCGAGCGTCCTGGTCTGCTCGGCGAACTCGGGGGTGAGGCCGAACGCCTTGTACCCCCGCGGCTTGGTCCACAGGAACATCTCCAGCACGAGGATGTAGACGTGGATCAGCGCGACCAGCCCGACCAGGACGTTCCCGACAACGATCATGGCGGTGAGGCTACCTAACCCGTGCTGAGCGCCCCGTCCCGGTGCGCTACCCGCCCGAACTCCCCACGCAGCGCTCGGTTACTGCTTGTGTGGGGACTTTCGGTGCGGTGCGCGCCCGAACTTCACACGCAGCGCTGGGTTGCTGGTGGTGTGGGGACTTTCGGTGCGGTGCGCGCCCGAACTTCA
>NZ_LLZH01000288.1:0-74425 GCF_001509495.1 Actinoplanes awajinensis subsp. mycoplanecinus
GGGGACTTTCGGTGCGGTGCGCGCCCGAACTTCACACGCAGCGCTGGGTTGCTGGTGGTGTGGGGACTTTCGGTGCGGTGCGCGCCCGAACTTCACACGTAGCGTCTGGGGTGACCTGGTCAGTCCGGGCGGCCCGGACCGCGTAGCGTGGTGAGATCGAGATGCGCCCGGACCCATCCGGTGGCGACTCGGCTCCGAATCCGCGTCGAAGGACTGTATGCGGCGAAGGGCGGACATTCATGGTGGAGCGCGGCAGGGGCCGCCGGGCGGAGCATCTCACCCCGGTGCCCGATCCGGATCAGCCTGATCCGGAGAAGGCGGGTCCCGACGACCTGTTGCGGGCGGTGGCCCGCGGCGACGAGAAGGCGTTCACCAAGCTCTACGACCTGGTGGCGCCCCGGGTCTACGGCCTGGTCCGTCGGGTGCTGCGGGACCCCGGGCAGGCCGAGGAGGTCGCGCAGGAGGTGCTGGTCGAGGTGTGGCGCAACGCGGCCCGCTTCGATCCGGCGCGCGGCTCGGCGACCTCGTGGATGTTCACCATCGCGCACCGGCGGGCGGTTGACCGGGTGCGTTCCGAGCAGTCCGCTACCGATCGCACGATCAAGGCCGGCGCGGCGGCGATCGACACCCCCTACGACTCGGTGGAGGACGAGGTGTCCGGGCGGTTGGAGCGGCGCCACGTGCGGTCGTGCCTGGAGGGCCTCACCGAGCTGCAACGCCAATCGGTCAACCTGGCCTACTACCAGGGGTACTCGTATCCGCAGGTCGCGGAGCTACTCGGGTCACCACTGGCAACGATCAAGACGAGGATGCGGGACGGGCTGATCAGGCTCCGTGACTGCCTGGGCGCGGAGGTGACCGCATGATCGCCGACATACACACACTGGCCGGCGCCTATGTTCTGGACGCTGTCGACGACATCGAGCGGGCCGCTTTTGATCGCCACCTCGCCGAGTGTGAGACGTGCCGCACCGAGGTCGACGAGTTCCGCGAGACCGCCGCCATGCTGGCCGGTGGCACCTGGTCGGTGCCGTCGCCGCGGATGCGCGAGAACGTCCTCGCCGAGATCAAGACGACCCGGCAGCTGCCCCCGCAGGCACCCGTGCCCACTGTCGTCGCGGCTGCCGCGGCGGGGGAGCGCCGCCGGATGACCCGCCGTCACCTGCTGAGTGCCGCGGCGGCCGTCGTGGTCGCGGCCACGGCCGCGGGAACGATCGCTTATCAAGTGCAAGACGATCGGGTACGCCAGGAGCAGGCCACCGCCCAGGCCGTTCGTGATCAGGAGTCCCGGGTGCGTGGCATCCTCGGCTCGCCCGACGTCGAGGTCCGCGGCGAGCAGCTGCGTGACGGCGGCCGGGTCACCGTGGCGTTCTCCAAGCAGGACAACGCGGGTGTGATCCTGCTGGACGCGGACGCCGCCCCGGCGGACGGGCACGTCTTCCAGCTGTGGACGGTCCGGTCCTCGACCCCGATCTCCGAGGGCGCTCTCGCCGTCGGTCAGTCCCAGGTGGTGAAGGTGGTCGACGGCATCGCTTCGGCGTCCGATGTGGGCGTCACGATCGAGCCGCCGGGTGGTTCGGTCACGCCCACCGTCCCGATGGTGGCCGCCGTGAAACTTCTCTGAGGTTCCACCAATCCGGCAGTTGGGTCGCTCCGAATAAAGGGTGAAGGTCCCGGAACAAGGGTGAAAAAACCCGATATTTGGAGGAACGACCAATGCGCGCCATCAAGTTCACCGCTCTGACCGCCGCCACGCTCTTCGCGATCTCCCTGAGTGCCTGTGGCAGCGACTCGGACAGCACCAAGGACGACACCGCCGCTGCGGCGCCGACGATGACCACGGCGGCGCCCAGCATGGCACCGAGCATGGCGGCCGACTCGATGGTCAACTTCGGTGCGGGCTGCGCCGCGGTGCCGACCGACGCGTCGAACAAGGGCAGCTTCCAGGCGATGGCCCAGGTACCGGTCGCGACCGCGGCGTCCGGCAACCCGCTGCTGTCCACTCTGGTCACCGCGGTCAAGCAGGCCGGCCTGGTCGACTCGCTGAACTCCGCCGACGGGATCACCGTCTTCGCGCCGACCAACGACGCGTTCGGCAAGATCCCGGCCGCGGACCTGAAGAAGGTGCTGGCCGACAAGAAGACCCTGACCAGCATCCTCACCTACCACGTGGTGCCCGGCAAGCTGACCCCGGCGGACCTGGCCGGCACCCACAAGACCCTGCAGGGTGACGACCTGACGGTCACCGGCAGCGGCGAGAACTTCATGGTCGGCGGCACGGCGTCGGTGATCTGCGGCAACGTGCAGACCGCGAACGCCAACGTCTACATCATCGACTCCGTCCTGATGCCGAAGAGCTGATGACGGGCCGACTACGCGGTGCGGTCTGCGGGATGGTCGCCGCGGGCTTCGGGATCGCGGTCGCGGAACTCATCGCGGCCGCGGCCCGGCCCGGCGCCGGACCGCTGGTCGCGGTCGGCGGTGCGGTCATCGACGCGACGCCGACACCGGTCAAGGAATTCGCCGTACGGGAGCTGGGCACTAACGACAAGCCGGTCCTGCTGTCGGTGATCTCCCTGGTCCTGCTCCTGCTCGCGGTGGTGACCGGGATGCTCGGGGCCCGCTGGCGCCGGGCGATCCCGGTCGGCACCGGGGTGCTGGGAGTGGTGGGAGTCGCCGCGGCGCTGTCCCGGCCGGCGGCGGTGGTGTGGGACGGCATCCCGGCCCTGGCCGGAGCGGTGGTGGCGGGGGCGACCCTGTGGTGGCTGCTCCGCCCTCGGACCGTCGCGAAGGCGGCCGCGCCGGAAGCACCGGTCGCCGCGACAAAAGCACCCGTCGCCGCGACAGGAGCACCGGTCGCCGCGACAGAAGTACAGGTCGCGGCACCGGTCGTACCGGAGACTGGTTTTGATCGTCGGTTGGTGTTGCGCCTCGGTATGCTCGCGGCCGGCGCCGGTGTAGCCGAGTTCGGCGCACTGGGCATCACCGGTCAACGCGACAAGGCTCTCGGCAACTCCCGCGAGGCGCTCGAGCTCCCCGCGGCGGCCGAGCCGGCGCCGCCGCTGCCCGGCGGGATCGCACCCGGCTTCACGACCGCGAACAGCACGTTCTACCGGGTGGACACCGCGCTCACGGTGCCCCGGATCGATCCGGCCACCTGGTCGCTGCGGATCCACGGCATGGTCGACCGGGAGATCGAACTCTCCCTCGCCGACCTGCTGAGACGACCGCTGATCGAACGGGACATCACGCTGAACTGCGTGTCCAACGAGGTCGGTGGCCCGTACATCGGCACCGCCCGCTGGCTCGGTGTGCCGCTCGCGGCGCTGCTGCGGGAGGCCGGCGTGCAGGCCGGCGCGGATCAGATCGTGGCCCGCTCGGTCGAGGGCATGACGATCGGCACGCCGGTGGTGACCGCCCTGGACGGCCGGGACACCATGCTCGCGGTCGGCATGAACGGCGAGCCGCTGCCGCTCGAGCACGGCTTCCCGGTCCGGATGCTGACCCCCGGACTATACGGATACGCCGGTGCCTGCAAGTGGGTAACCGAGCTCGAGCTGACCACTTTTGATCGGTTCGACGCGTACTGGGTCGAGCGTGGCTGGGGTGCCGAGGGCACGGTGAAGACCGCGTCCCGGATCGACAAGCCGAAACCGTTCGCCCGGATGGCGGCCGGCCCGGTGACCGTCGCCGGCGTCGCCTGGGCCCAGCAGCGGGGGATCGGCAAGGTCGAGGTCAGCGTCGACGGCGGCGCCTGGTCGGAGGCGGAACTGCTGCCCACGGCCTCGATCGACACGTGGGTGCAGTGGCGCTACAGCTGGAAGGCGAGCGCGGGGCCGCACTCCCTGGCGGTGCGCGCCACCGACAAGACCGGTGCGGTGCAGCCGGAGCAGCGGGCGACCCCGTTCCCGGACGGTGCGACCGGATGGCACACCGTCACGGTCACCGTCGGATGATCGCAGTCCGGTTCTGCTCAGCCGCGGCAGAACGTGCCGGAGGAAGCTCAGGTACCACAGAACGTCTGGTAGGGACCGAAGTCGCCGGGCGCGGGCTCGGCGTACCGGGCCAGGCCGGGGCGTTCCTGATACGGATCGGACACCGCCTCGGTCAACCGGTGGAAGGGCTCCAGGTCGCCGCCGGTCGCGGCGGCCAGGGCCTCCTCCACGAGGTGGTTGCGCGGGATGTAGACCGGGTTGACCCGGTCCATCGCGTCGGCGTCCGGGGCCAGCGACAGCCAGCGCTCCGCCCAGGAGTCAAAACCGGACGGGTCGAGGAAGAGGGCCCGGGCCGGCTCGGTTTCGCCCCGGGCCGCTGCTGACAACGTACGGAAAAAGCTTGTGTAATCGACCCGCGCGGCCCGCAGCAGCGTCGCGAGATCATCCAGCAGCGGCCGATCCGGATCGGTCGTGAGCCCCAGCTTCGCCCGCATGCCGGCGGTCCACGCCGTGTCGAAGTGCGGCCCGAAACGCTCCAGCGATGCCACCGCGAGAGTGACCGCCTGCTCCTGCTCGTCGTGGAACAGCGGGAGCAGCGACTCGGCGAGGCGCGCCAGGTTCCACTGGGCGATCCCGGGCTGGTTCCCGTAGGCATACCGCCCGGCGGTGTCGATGGAGCTGTAGACCGTGGCCGGGTCGACCGCCTCCATGAACGCGCACGGTCCGTAGTCGATGGTCTCGCCGGAGATGGTCATGTTGTCGGTGTTCATCACGCCGTGCACGAACCCGACGAGCATCCACTGCGCGATCAGCGACGCCTGTGCGGCCACCACGGCGTCGAAGAAGGCCACGTAGTCGCCCTCGGCGGCCGGGTAGTGCCGGCTGATCGCGTGGTCGGCGAGCCGTTTGAGCAGTTCAGGGTCGTCGGTCGCCCGGGCGAACTGGAAACTGCCGACCCGCAGGTGGCTGGCCGCGACCCGGGCCAGCACCGCGCCGGGCAGCAACTCCTCGCGGCGGATGGTGCGGCCGGTGGCGGTCACCGCGAGTGAGCGGGTGGTGGGAATGCCGAGGGCGTGCAGGGCACGGCTGATCACATATTCGCGCAGCATCGGCCCGACGGCGGCCAGACCGTCGCCACCGCGGGCGAACGGGGTGCGGCCGGAGCCTTTGAGGTGCAGGTCTCGTCCGTCGATCTCGCCCAGCAGCAGGGCGCGGCCGTCGCCGAGGCGAGGGGAGTAGCCGCCGAACTGGTGCCCGGCGTAGGCCTGCGCCACCGGCGTCGCGCCCGCGGGCGGCTCGGTGCCGGTGAGCAGGCCGACCGTGAGCTGCTCGGCGTCGAGCCCGAGCTCGGCCGCCAGCTCGAGATCGACGACCAGCAGGCGGGGCGCGGGGGCGTCCTCGGCCTGCCACGGAACCGCCATCTCCGGCAGCGCGTCCGCGAAACGATGGGTGAGGGTCAGGGCCGGAGAGGTTACGTCCACCCGTCGACGGTAGCCCGGACTGCGCCGACTCCCGATCCGGGCTGGTCCCCTGGGGTGTGTCAACCCGCTCGAGGCACCCCTGGGAGCCAGCCCGGGACTGTGGTCGACACGCCGTGGCTCGACCGAGCGCCGGGCGCCGGGGAAGATGGGGCCGTGACTCACAGCCAGCTCAGCGATGCTTTGCCGCGCCAGGCGCGCGCCCGGGCGACCTTCCTCGGGTATGCCATGAAGGCCCTGCGCACCCTGCCGCGCCCGGTGCAGCGGGCGGTGCTCGGTGGCGCCGCGGCGGGCGAGTTGCCGCCGGTGCCCGACTTCGTGCGGATGCTGGAGATCGCCGGCAACATGCCGAACTCCGGTCCGAACCACGCCGAGCTCCTCGCCCGGTTCCCCGAGCTGGCCACGGTCGAGGTCAGCACGCCGCCGATCGAGGGCGTGCCGGCCCGGCTCTACCGCGCGCCGGGCCGCGACGCGGAGTGCGCGCTGGTCTGGGTGCACGGCGGGGCGTTCGTCTGGGGTGACCTGGCCATGCCCGAGGCGCACTGGACCGGGCTGATGCTCGCCGCGCGGGGGGTGCCGGTGCTGTCGCTGGACTACCGCAAGGCGCTGCACGGCGTGTCCTATCCGGCGCCGTCCGACGACGTGCTGGCCGGCTGGGCCTGGGCGGTGAACCATCCCGAGCAGCTCGGGGTGCCGGCCGCGAAGATGCACCTGGGCGGGGCGAGCGCGGGCGGCAGCCTGGCCGCCGGGGTGGCGAAACGACTGCGGGACGGTCAGGGGCGGCCGCCGGCGTCGGTGCTGCTGGCGTACCCGGCGGTGCACCCGGAACTGTCCGGCTGGGACGAGGCCGGGCTGGCCGCGATCCGGGACGAGCCGAGCGCGGTGTACTTCTCGCCGGAGTGGATCAGGGAGCTGAGCGTGCACTACGCGGGTGCCGCGGGGACGGCGGACCCGTACGCGTTCCCCGGCGTCGGCGACCCGGCCGGCACCCCGCCCACCCTGATCGTCAACTGCGAGGCGGACACCCTGCGCCGCTCCGGTGAGCTCTACGCCGAGCAGCTGCGCGCGGCCGGCGTCGAGACGACCGTGCACCTGCTCCCGGGCGCGCCGCACGGCACCCTGAACGACCCGTTCACCGCCGCAGGGCTGCGCACCGTGGACCTGATGACCGACTGGCTGGCCCGCTGACCTCTGGTTTTACGTTGCGGTACCGAGACCTGGGCGGGGCAGCGGCGGCGGTTGACCAACGGTTACCCTGACGCGCTCACAGGTTCTTTACAGCTACGAGGTGACCATGTCCCAGCCGCCGTCCGCCCCCGGATTCCCCGCTCCGGGCGCCTACCCGGGCCCCGGGGCCTTCCAGGGGCAGCCGGGCCAGCCGGCGCCTCTCGCGCAGGAGATCCCGGCGCCGTACTCCGGTCAGCCGGGCCCGTCCGGGTACACCTCGCCGGGCCAGTACCAGGCGCCGCAGTCCACGTTCGCCCCGCAGGGGGTGCTGGCCTGCCGGTTCTGCGGCTCGATCCCGGCCGCCCAGGCCAAGTTCCGCGGCCACCAGGGCATGCTGATCGTGATGCGGTTCCTCAGCAACGAGGGCCCGTTCTGCCGGGACTGCGGCCTCGGCGTGTTCCGCCACATGACCTCGCGCACCCTGGTGCAGGGCTGGTACGGCTACGCCTCGTTCATCATCACCCCGTTCACGGTGCTGATGAACCTGTTCCGCCGTGGCAAGGTCGCCAACCTGCCGGCCCCGCAGCCGAACCCGTACGCGCCCAGCCGCCCGCCGATGGACCCCGGCCCGGGCCTGATGGAACGCCCGCTGACCTGGCTCGGCCTGCTGATCCCGATCGCCGTCATCGGCCTGATCGTCTTCGCGGCCACCCACAACTGACCTCGCCGGGGCTGCCGGTCGTCCGGTCGGCAGCCCCCGTTCCGCACCGGGTCAGCTGTGCTCTGCGATGTACTTCTCCGGGTCCTTGTTGTGGAAGTCCAGACCCTTGCCCTGCGGGTGGTCGGCGAAGAACTTCAGCCACTTCGCGCCCAGCTCGGCCCGCAGCTCCGGAGTCGCGTGCTTGCGGAAGTCCGGCAGCACCTCGTCCTCCTCCTCGGCCAGGTGCTCACTGTTCTCGGTGCGCGCCTGCCACACCCCGGCCCACCACGCGTCCGAGCCGACCGGGTGCTTGCCCGCCTCGGCGATCCCGTCGCGGATCTTGTTGTGGTCCTTGATCGCGTCGTCGGTCTCCTCTTCCGCCTCGTCACCACCGCTGTCGGTGAGCAGGTGCGGGTAGAGGATCTCCTCCTCGGCGTCCGCGTGAATGTCGAGATGCAGTGCCAGCGGCTCCCAGACAGCCTTCAGCTGCTCCGCACCCTTGGCATCGTCAAGCCGAGCGAACCCCACCCGAAACGTGTGGTGATCCTCCATGATCAGTGCCGTGATGTCGTCCATCCCAGCAGGGTACGACCGATCGCCCGCCCCCGCCCGGCAGGACAGCGTGGTTCCCCCCGCCCACTACCGGCCCAGCCGGGCCGCGCGCATCACCAGGTAACGCTTCTCCGGACGGCTACATCACCGGCCGGTAGCGGCCCAGCACGTCCACCGCCTGCGCGGTGATGTCGGCGATCACCGAGGACGCACCCTTCACCCCGTCCACCAGACCGACCCCCTGCCCGGCCAGCAGCGGCATCTCCTCGAGATCACCGCTGGTCGCGCGGGTCGGCACCAGGTTGGAGAACCGCGGGATCTCGATCTCCGGCCCGCCCAGGCTGGTCCGCCCGATCACCGGCCGGTCCGCGTCGGCCGCCGGGGGCTGCTCGGTCACCCGGTTCCGCAGGATCCGCATCGGGTTGAACTCCGGGGTCTCCGGGCCGAACAGCGACGTCCGTACCGTCTCGGTCGCCTCCGCCGCCACCAGCCGCTCCTTGTACCCCTCGTGCGCGCCGGACTCGTCGGTGGCGACCAGCCGGGTCCCGATCCACGCGCCGTCCGCCCCGAGCATCAGCGCCGCCGCCAGCCCGCGCCCGTCGGCGATCCCGCCGGCCGCGAGCACCAGGGCCGGCGCGACCGCGTCCACCACCAGCGGCACCAGCACGAACGTCGGCAACGTCGCATAGTTGTGCCCGCCGGCCTCCAGGCCCTGCGCGACCACCACGTCCACGCCGGCGTCCACCGCCCGCTTCGCCGCGTCGACCGTGCCGACCTGCTCGAACACCCGCACCCCGGCCATCTGCAGCCGGTCGATCCAGGCTCGTGGCGGGTGTCCCCAGTGGAACGACGCGACCGGCACACCCGCCGCGCACACCGCGTCGATCTGGTCGTCCTGAGTGAACCCGGTGATGAAGTTGACGTTGAACGGCCGATCGGTGCCCGCCTTGATCCCGGCGATGACCTGGGTGAGCGCCGGCGCGGGCAGCATGCCGACGCCCAGCGCGCCGAGCGCTCCGGCGTTGCTGACCGCGACCGGCAACTCCGGCGTCATGGCGACGAACGCCATGCCGGCCTGCGCGATCGGTGTGGTCAGTCCGAATTCCGCGGTGAACCTGGTTCGCAGCTCCATCCGACCGACGATGGCACGACCGGCCGCGTGATCCTGTCAGCCGAAGGACAGAGGCGGGTGTAGAAACTCATCCAGTGGGCATACTGCCGGATGGCAGGAAGACAGGTGGCAAATCGTATGCGGGATTTGCCGGTACCTCGGCGAGAATGGCGATATGGCGGGGATCAGCTGCACGGTCAGCCAGGTGGGCACCCGGACCGTGGTCCGGCTCGCCGGTGACCTGTGCGCGCAGACCGCGCCGCAGATCCGCGCCACGCTGCTGAAATGCCTTGTCGAGCAGCCCGACGCGGTGATCGCCGAACTGTCCGGCCTGGAGGTGCGCGAGCCGGTGGCGCTTGCCGTCTTCGGCTCGGTGGCCCGCCAGGCCGCCATGTGGCCGGGCACTCCGCTGCTGCTCAGCGACCCGGGCGACGAGATCGCCGAGCACTTCGCCACCGGACGCTACGGCCGGCTGCCGGTGCTCGCCAGCACCACCGAGGCGCTGCGGGTCGAGCACCGCGATCAGATGCCGTGGCTGGCCGACAGCCTGCTGCCGGTCTCCGGCGCGGCCGCGCACGCCCGCTGGCTGGCCGGGGAGGCGTGCGCCCGGTGGGATCTGCCGCATCTGAGCGACCCGGCCCGGATCGTGGCGGGGGAGCTGGTCACGAACGCGGCGGTGCACGCCGGCACGATGATCGATCTGCGGTTCTCGCTCGGGCGCCGCTGTCTGCTCATCGCGGTGCGGGACGGGTCGAGCGCTGCACCCCGTACCGAAGAGGGGTTTTCCCTGACAACGACCGCGCCGCGCGGGCTTCTCCTGGTGGGGCAGTTCGCCAGGCGTTGGGGTACGGTCCCGGCCGAGGGCGGCAAGGTCGTCTGGGCCACCCTCGCACGTGCGGATCCAGCCCGCTGACGACCGATTTTCATCGGTACGAACAATCAGGCGTCCGTCCGTAGGCTACGAGCCGAGTCGCGCCCGTGAGGCCGGTGCGCGGCGGACCGTGGTCTGGAAGAGGCTGAGCAGCCCGGTGGTCGCGAGCACCCCGTGCACCACGCCGCGCGGATTGACCACCTGGTACGCCCGGCCGTGCTGCAGCGCCGCGGCCCGGCCCTCCAGCAGTGCCCGGATGCCCGCCGCGGCCAGGAACCGCACCTTCTCCAAGTCGATGACCAGCATCGTCACGCCGGGCTGCGCGGCAGCGTTGGCGACTATCTCGGCCAGCGCGTCGCTGACCTCGTCGTCGATCTCACCGCGGACCGCGAGGCGGATGACCCCCGCGCCGTCGTCGTGCTTGCTCACCGCGAACGAGCCCGTCATCTTTCCCCCGCCCGGAATGCTGTGCCAGGGTCCCCGCAGGCGACGGCCCGGTGTGGACCGACGGCGTGGACTTGTCACCCTAACCGTGGCGGGCCCGATTCGCACAGGGTCGGCGTTCCGGTCGGCTGTCCGAGGGAATCCGGACACCGGGCGGCCCGCTACGCCTCGGTCAGCAGCTCGCGCAGGCCGGCGATGACGAGGACCCGGGCGACGGCCGGCTGCACTCCGGTGAGGACCATCGGCACGCCCCGGCAGCGGGCCACCGCACGCACCGCGACCAGCATCCCGATCCCGGCCGCGCTCAGCAGCGGCACCCGGGACAGGTCCACTGTCAGCCGGCGCCCCCGGACGCAGCCGACGGTCGCGGCGACCAGTGCCCGGCGCACCTGGTCGGCGTTGTCCCGGTCGATCTCGCCGTGCACCGCCGCCCGGACGCCACCGGACCGGGCCTTGACCAGCACCCGGTGCTCCGGCCCGCCGGCGCCGGTCCACGGTGGCGGGGTGTCCGACAGCATCGCCTCGCGCAGCCAGGTCAGGGTGCGCCCGAGCAGCCGGGACACGTGCATCTGCGAGATGCCCAGCTCGTCGGCGATCTCCGCCTGGCTCAGGTTGCCCCAGAACCGCAGGGCCAGCAGTCGCCGTTCGCGGCCCGGCAGCTCGCACAGCAGCCCCTCCACGGTGGTCCGATCGTCGACCAGGGACAGCTCGCCGTCCAGGTCACCGAAGAGGTCACCCACCTCGGCGCCGTCGGCGTCACCGAGCGGCGCGTTGAGCGACTCGGTGCTGTGCGCGGCCGCCGAGGTCTGCGCGCCGACCACCTCGGCCTCCTCGAGACCCAGGTGACCGGCCAGCTCGGCGACGGTCGGGGTGCGGGCCAGCTCGGCGGTCAGCACGGTACGGGCGTGGATGAACTCGAGCACCCGGTCCTGCTGGCCGCGGGGCACGTGGACGCCCCAGGTGTGGTCCCGGAAGTGCCGCTTGATCTCCCCGGTGATCGTCGTGATCGCGTACGCCGTGAACGAACCGCGCCCCGGATCGAACCGGTCCACGGTCTTCACCAGCGCCAGCCGGGCCACCTGCTCCAGATCGTCGGCCGGCTCGCCGCGACCGCGGTACCGGCGGGCCAGCCGCCCGGCGAAGGGCAGGGCCGCCCGGACGAACCGGTCGCGCAGCCGCTGCCGGGCCGGTGGATCCGCCACGAGCACGGCGCGGGCATAACGGTCCGCGAGGACGTCCAGGTCCTCGTACACGTCCGGCACCACATCACCCCCGTTGCAGGGCTGTGCCCCCTTACCGGCGGGGCAAACCTACGGAATTCCGGCAATTCTGGCACAGGTTCGACGTTCACCGTGATTCCGGCATGCGACCGATAGCGCCTGGATAGCGTGATCGGCATGGCCGGCGAAGCGCAGACGGACACCGGCGCCGCGGACTGGTCCGGGCACATCATCGTCTGCGGTCTCGACGACGTCGGCCTGCGGACCGTCGAGCAGCTCTACCACGCCGGCGTCCGCGTCATCGTGGTCGAGGACGACGCGGACCCGCGGCTGGTCCGGGTGGTCCGCGGCTGGGGCGTGCCGGTCGTGGTCGGCAGCCCGCGCCTGCAGGAGACCCTCGACGAGGCCGGCCTGCCCGGCGCGGTCGCGGTGATCTGCGTGCTCGCCGACGACCTGCACACCCTGGAGGCCGCGCTGCTGATGCGCGAGCGGCGCCCGGACGTGCGGGTGGTGGTCCAGCTGCGCAACCCGGCGGTCGGCCGGGCGATGTCGGCGATGCAGATCAGCGTCCTCGACGTGGCCGGGCTGTCCGCGCCGTCGGTCGTCGAGGCCTGCCTGCGGACCGGCACCCACGAACTCGACCTGGACGGCCACCCGTTCGTCGCGGCCCAGGTCACCGCGGACTTCACCGGCACGCTGCGCTCCCGCTACGGCTCGCTCGCCCCGCTCGCGGTCACCCCGGCGTCCGGCGCCGACGTGGTGATCTGTCCTGGCCGCGACCACCCGGTGCGGCCCGGTGACCTGGTCACCCTGCTGGCCTCCCCGGACGAGCTCACCGCGGCCGGCGTGATCGACGGCGGCGAGGACCCGGCTGACGCCGGACCCGGTCGGTGGGCACGAGGGCTGAATCTGATCGGGTCCGTCTGGCGCGCGCTGGACCGCCGATTCCTGTACGCCCTGATCGCCCTGATCCTGCTGCTGAACACGTCGATCCTGATCCTGCAGCTCGGCTACCGGGAGCCGGACGGCACGCGGATGTCCCTGCTCGACGCGGTGTACTTCTCGGTCGAGTCGATCGCCACGGTCGGCTACGGCGACTTCAACTTTCGCGACCAGGAGCCCTGGCTGCGCTGCTTCGCGATCGCCCTGATGGTGCTCGGGGCGTGTTTCGCCGCCACGTTCATCGCCCTGCTCACCAACGTCCTGGTCTCCATCAAGATCCAGGAGGCGCTGGGCGACCGCCTGCTCGACCGGCTCACCGACCACGTCGTGGTGATCGGCATCGGCTCGGTCGGCGTCCGCGTGGTGGAACGCCTGCGCGCGACCGGCACCGAGGTCGTGGTGATCGAGTCCGACGAGCACAACCGCTACGTCGACCAGGTGCGCGACAGCGGCGTACCGGTGATCATCGCGGACGCCACGCTGACCCGGACCCTGGACCGGGTCCAGCTCGGCTCGGCCCGCGCGGTCGCCGTGCTCACCAACGACGACCTGGTCAACCTGGAGACCGGCCTGGCCGTGCGGGACCGGCTCGGCGAGCGGTGGGGCGAGGTCCCGGTGGTGCTGCGACTCTTCGACCGTACGCTCGCGGCCACCGTCGAACGCACCTTCGGCCTGGGGCTGGCCCGGTCCACGGCGGCGCTGGCCGCGCCGTGGTTCGTCGGGGCGGCGCTCGGGCTGGACGTGCTCGCCACGTCTACGTCGGCGCGCAGCTGATGCTGGTCGGGCGGCTGACGGTGGCGCCGGGTGGCGGGCTGGACGGGCTGGCCGTGCAGGATTTGTCGGCGCGTACCCGGGTGGTGGCGATCCGCCGGGTCGCCGATCGCGGAGTGCTGGAGCACCCGCCACGGAGGGACACCCGGTTCGCGGCGGGGGACGAGGCCTATCTGATCGGGCCCTATGAGGAGTTGCTGCAGGTGCTGCGGCGGGACGCGTTGTCGACCAGCGGCCTGGCGCCGGGCGGCCCGGCTGACGTCTCGGGGGTTGAGGGCTCCGAAAATGTCGTACCCCGGCGATAGCTTCTCTCCTGACCGAGACGAGCTCTTTCTGGAGGTCCCGATGTACCGGCAGGGCGATGTGCTGATCATCCCGGTGGACCAGGCCGAGGTGCCCGCGTGCGCGCCGGTGCCCCGCGACCGCCGCGGCCGGATGGTGCTGGCGCGCGGCGAGGCGACCGGGCACGCCCACGTGGTCGGCGGTCCCGGCCTGCGACTGGTCGCCGATCTGGACGACCCGGAGCGGATGTTCGTCGAGGTGCCGACGCACGGCCGGGTCTCGCACGAGGAGCACGGTCCGATCGCGCTCCCCGCCGGGCACTACCGGATCGTCCGCCAGCGGGAGTACATCCCTGGCGCGTTCCGTCCGGTCGCCGACTGATGGCCACGCTCACCGACCGCCTTCTCGCAGCCGCCGGATCGTGGAGGCCGACGGGTTCGGGCTTCCTCCGGGCCGGCGGGTGCCGGCCCACGACGGATTCGGGTTTCCTCCTGGCCGCCGGGTGGCAGGGCCGTTCGCCGGCCGGGCGGGGGTGGCGCTTCCAGCCGGGTTCCGGCCGATGGACCACGAGGGTTACGAGTTCTCCGGCCGGCCGCCGGTTGCCCGGGGCAACGTGTTGCCAGTTCCCTGCGGCTGAATCCGGCAGCAATGACACGGACCCGCGCTGCCGCGTCGGGCTCACCCTCGCGTGTCGGGCTCCTGCGCTCGGGCGACGTCCGCTGGGCCTCGACGGCGAGTGGGCTGTCGCTGGCCCGCTCCGCGGGGTTCCTGTTCTTTGGCGGCGGCTGGTCGCTGATCTGCTCTGCAAGGTTCCGTTTCCTCTCCACGGCTGACGCCGGGGTTTCCCTGAAAGGTTCGCGATGAAGCTGACTCACGAGCAGGAGGCGATGGCCGCGGCCGTCGAGGACCAGTGGCTGGCTGCGGCCGTGGAGACCGCCCCGGCCGCGCGGGCCGAGGCGGAGGCCGGGGTCCGCGAGGCATACCGGCTGGCCGGCGCGACCCCGCCCGAGCGGATCTACTGGTTCGGGTCGCCGCGCGCGGGCGCGGCGGCTGTGGCGCTGCTCGCCGGCGCGCCCGCGCCCGGCCCGGACGACCCGGCCTGGTTCGCCGAGGCGCACGCCGAGCTGCGCCGCCAGGGCTGGATACCGGGCGAGACCGCCGGCCGGTCGCTGCGCCGCCGGGTGCGGACCGAGCCGTGGGCGGCCGCGCGCCAGGCGGCGGTCGAGGCACTGGGCGCCGACGGCTGGGCCCAGCTCAGCGCCGCCGCCGGCCGCCGATCGTGGGCGCTGGTGATGGACCTGATCGCCGGTCGGCTGCGGCTGCGGCTCGGCGAGGACATCGCCACCGAGTTCCCGGGCGAGACCGGCCGGGCGGTCCGTCGCCCGGTGCTCGACGCGATCTACGGTCAGCACGACGGCACCTGGCTGAGCACATTCGAGGCCGCCGACCGGCTGCTCCCGGAGGCCGGCCTGACCCGCGGCCTGACCGGTCTGGCCCAGGTGGCCCGGCACACCGGCTGGTGGTGGGCGAACGAGCGGGTCGCCGTGCTGACCGAGCGCCCGGGTCTGCTGGCCCGCGACAACGTCGGCCGGCTGCACCGCGGCGAGGGCGCCGCCATGGAGTTCCCCGACGGCTGGGGCCTGTGGGCCTGGCGCGGCATGCCGATCCCGGCCACCCTGGCCGCCGAGCTGCCGTCGCTCACCGTCGACCGCATCCAGCGTGAGGACAACGCCGAGATCCGCCGGGTGATGCTGGAGCACTACGGCTACGAGGGCTACCTCCGCGACGCCGGCGCCCGCCAGCTGAACGCCGACGAGACCGGCACCCTGTGGTTTCTCGACCTCCCCGGCGACGAGCCCCTGGTCATGGTCGAGGTCATCAATGCCACCCCGGAGCCCGACGGCACCAGCCGCGTCTACTGGCTTCGCGTCCCGCCGCAGACGAGGACCGCCCGGGAGGGCGTCGCCTGGACCTTCGCCCTGACCGCCGAGGAATACCACCCCATGGTCCAGACCTGACCACAGCCGCGCCCAGCGGCCAGGAGCTGTCCCTTCCAGCCGGCCGCCGGGTGGCCGAAACAGCTCCTGGCCGCCGGGCGCGCCCGCCCACCGCCCACGGGTGGGCGGTGGGTGTCCGCGGTGCGGGTTTGTGTGCGTCTGCCGCCCTTGGGTGGGCGGTGGGTGTCCGCGGTCCGGGTTTGCGTGCGCCTACCGCCCCGTTCGCGTGGCCGGCGGGCGCAGGCGCAACCCGATCGGGTGCTGCCGCCGGTCGCGTGCGGGTGATCGCGTTCCGCACCGCAGGGGTCGGCGATGATCGCGTGCTCTGGTCGCCCCGGCGGTCGCGATGGCGTGCTCTGGCCGCCCCGGTGGTTGCGATGGCTGCTCCGGGCGCCCCAACGGGTCGCCGGGTCGTTTCACCCGGGGCCGGTCGTGGTTTGCTGCCGCCCTGCAGGCGCCGATGGGGTGCTCGCGCTGGCCGAAGGTTGAACGCTGAGCGGCATGGGGCGGTCCGGCCGGGGACGCGGTTGGGTACATCAGGATGGTGATGCCCGCGGTTGGATCTTTGCTGGTGGAGAGCCTGTATCGATCATCCGGCAGGGTGGCCCGGATTCGCCGAGATGAGGCCTAGCGGAGACGGGGGAGGACCGCGGCTACCTGGGCGCCGTAGGTGTCCAGGCCGTCCTCCGTGAGGACGTTCGGGAGGAGGTCGCCGAACGCGTTCACCTCGGCGATCGCGTGGTCCTGCCAGCCGGCTCGGAACATCAGGTCGACTCCGGCGTGCAGGGTGTCCGGGAAGCAGGCGGCGGCGCGGATGCATGAGCGCATCGCGGCCGACCAGGCCTGCTCGCCCGTCGCGGCGCGGATCGCTGCCACGTCGCCGCGGGCGTTGCCGAGGTGCAGGTTCGTCATCGGGGATCGGCTGGTCCGGACGACGACGTGCCGGGCCTGTCCGGCGATCACGACCACCCGCAGGTCGAGGACCCGGTTGCCGAGGGTGGCCTTCGGATACCAGCGTTCGACGTGCAGGCCGTCCGGGGCGAGCCGGTCCACGATCGTGGCGATCGAGGCCTCGTCGTCGTAGCGGCGCACCCGCAGGTTGTTGAAGAGCCGGCCCTGGCTCAGTTCGACCGAGGTGACCGCCATGATCCGCGGCCCGCCGACGGCCAGGGCCAGGACCCCGGAGGCCGAGGAGCCGTAGGCCGGTTTCACGAAGACCCGGTTCCACCCGGCCGATGCCATCGCCGCCCGCAGCGACGCGTAACCGTCGACCGGTCCGAGCGCCGGTGGCACCGGAACGCCGGCCGCGGTCAGCACGGCGTGACACTCGGGTTTCGCCGTCATGGTCAGGATGTCGGCCGGCTGGTTCAGCAGCGTGCCACCACCGGCCGCGACGATCCCGAGCGCCTCTCGGAGACCCGCGAACGCGGCCGCGCCACCCAGGATCTCCCCATGCTCAGCCTCCCGAACGCCCCGCCCGTCGCCACCGGCAAGCAGATCCAGTTCATCGGCCCGAGGCCCGCCATCGGCCCGAAGCCCGCCATCGGCCCGAAGGCCACCATCGGCCCGAGGCCCACCAGCGGCCCGAAGGACACCAGCGGCCGCGGGCCGGGCCGCGGCGCCTCTGTCCGGGGCGGTTGTGGAGGGGGCGCGGTGCGCGGAACCGAGGGTGCGCAGCAGGCGGTCGACCTCCGGGTTTTCGCCCGGTGAGTCGATGCGGACCAGGGTGCCCGGCCCCGGGACGTGGCCGGTGAGCAGCACGTCCCGCCACGGAAAGATCTCCGGGGCGGGCAGGCCGGCCCGGGCCACCGCTGCGGTGAACAGGGTGACCCGACGGTTCTCCGGGTTGCCGACGACGGCCAGGCGCACTACTCCGACACCGCAGTGAAGCGGCCCCACTCCCGATCGCTCTGCTGGTGCGACACGTCGACCGCGACGCCCGGCAGCTCCTCGACGAACCGCTGCGCCATCTCCGTCGTCATGAAGTGGTGGCTCAGGTCGAGTGACTTCAGGTGGGTGAGCGGCTGCCCGGCCAGCAGCGCCTCGGCGCCGGTGTCGCCCATCACGCCCAGTGACAGGTCGAGCTCGGCGAGCCGGGCGACCACCGGTGCGGCGGCGAGGGCCGCGGCGACCTCGTCGGCGATCTCGGCGTTGCGCAGGCCGAGGTGGGTGAGTGCGGGCAGGGAACGGCCGGCCAGGATCGGCGCCAGGTCCTCGGCGCGGGCGTCGCCGCCGTAGTTCGAGACGCCGAGCCACAGCTCCAGGAACGTCAGGTTCGGCAGCTCGGACGCACCGATCGCGCGGACCACCCCGGCCGGCAGGCCGCCGGACTCGAAGACCAGCTCCCGCAGGCCCTCGTGCCGCAACGAGGTCAACTGGAGGTCTTCCGAGCCGCGCACCCACAGGTGCTCCAGCGCCGGGAACGCCTCGAGCAGCGGCGTCAGGTCGCCCTGGTTGATCCAGGAGATCTCGCACTGCTCCGGGCTGATCTCGCCGATGAACAACCCGCGCAGCCCGCTGAGCCGGTCTGCCCGGTTGACCAGCAGCTCCATCGGGAACGGCGTCTCATATGCCGTGCCCCACTCGCCGACGATCAGCGCGGTCGGGCCGGCCGGACCGCAGCGCTCCAGCAACTGGTCGAGAGCGGCCTCGAACTCCTCCGGCGGGGCCTCGAAGTCCTCCATCTCGATCCGCCAGGCCACCGCGGCCGGATCCTCGACCGTCTCCCGCTCCAGTGGCACGACCGGCAGCCCCGCAAAGGTCGCCAGGTTGTCGTTGACGCTCACACATCCCCCTCAGCCGCGCTGACACCGTCCGGAACAGTGCCGAGAAGTTAGCAGGCCCCACCGACACTTTCGGGACCCGGTTAACCCGAACAGTTGATACCTACTGTCCGGATCGAGACTGCCATCTCGACCACGAAGTTGATCACTGAGAGTATCGAGAGCCTCACCCGGTGGCGACAACGAGGTGCGGCATGATCGCCATTCTTCTGGTCCGTCACGCGGACATCGCTCTTCCACGGGTCTCGGCCGATCCGTCCCTGAACGACGCGGGGCGGACACGTGCCGAGGCGCTCGCGCACGTCGCCGGCTCGGCCGGGGTGACGACCGTGTTCACCTCGCCTTTCCGGCGTACGAAAGAAACCGCCGAACCGATCCTGAAGCGGCTCGGCCTCGTCGCCCGGGAGATGCCGGACGCGGCCACCGTCGCCCGGCAGGCGCACGCCGGGGAGTACGGCCCGGTCGTGCTGATCGTCGGGCACAGCAACACCGTTCCGGACGTGATCGCCGCGCTGGGCGTCGCGTCCCCGCCGGTCGTCCACGAGACCCGCTTCGACCACCTGTTCGTGGTGAGCCTGACCGATGTGGGTCAGGCCGGCCTGCTGGCTCTGACGTACGGAAATCCTTCTTTCTGATCGAGGTGTCCTTGCCATGTCCGCCCACCGCACACTCAGCTGCATCACCCCGCCGTTCATCCTGACCAGGCTGCTGGACAGCGACAACCACGCCATCCGCGACGCGGCCCTGTCCACCCTGCTCACCTCCGCCCAGCTGCGCGGCGAGCGCGGTGTCCGCTCGCTGATCGCCGGAGCCCTGGTCACGCCCGGTGACGGGCGCCGGAGCATCTTCGACTGCCGGCACGGCACGTTCCTGCCGTCGGCCACCCTGGTCCGCTCGGAGGGTGAGGCGGACGTCGCCGACGCGTCGGTCAACCAGGCCTTCAACGGGCTGGGCACCACCCGCGACTTCTTCCGCACCGTGTTCCAGCGCGACTCGATCGACGGCCGGGGCATGCGGCTGCTGGGCTACGTGCACCGTGGCCGGCACTACAACAACGCGTTCTGGGACGGCCAGGAGATGGTCTTCGGGGACGGCGACGGGGAGGTCTTCAGCGACTTCACCGGCTCGCTCGGCGTGATCGCCCACGAGCTGGCCCACGGCGTCACGGAGCACACCGCGGGCCTGGAGTACCACAACCAGTCCGGCGCGCTCAACGAGTCGCTGTCCGACGTGGCCGGTGCGATGGTGACCCAGTGGTTCCTGCAGCAGACCGCGGACCAGGCGGACTGGCTGATCGGCGCCGAGGTCTTCACCCCGAACATCGACGCCGACGCGCTGCGGTCGATGAAGGCGCCCGGCACCGCGTTCGACAACAAGCTGTTCGGCAAGGACCCGCAGCCCGACCACATGGACCGGTTCGTCGAGCTGCCCGACACCGATCAGGGCGACAACGGGGGCGTGCACGTCAACTCCGGCATCCCGAACAAGGCGTTCTACCTGCTGGCCACCGGGATCGGCGGTTACTCCTGGGATGCTCCGGGGCGCATCTGGTATGAATCGATGAAGGCGTCGACCGCGACCACCGAGTTCCAGGGCTTCGCCGACATCACGCTCCGCAAGGCGGAAGAGCTATACGGTACGGAGAGTCGCGAGCAGCAGGCCGTCAAGGAGGCGTGGTCCGGAGTGGGCATCCAGGTGAGCACGACCCCGACGCTCAGGCGCCAGTAGATGCGAGTGTCCCTGACGACCCATGGCGGGCTGGCGGCTGCGATCACTCGGCAGCTGCCACCCCGCGTGGCCGATACAGATCAGCTCTCACCCGAGGTCGCCGCCGAACTGCGCGGCCTGATCGACGCGGTGCGTGGTGATCCTCCCGGTCGGCCCGATCCCGCCGCCAGGGACGCCATGACCTACACGATCGTGGTCGAGCACGGTCCGGAGCCGACCACGCTCACCGCCTCCGACACCGCGATGACGAAGTCCTTCGCCGACCTGCTGGACTGGGTCGAGCGCAACGCCGCCTAGGGCCGGGGGAGCGCCGCGTAACCGGCGATCAGGATGTCGACGGCCTGGGTGAAACGCGAGTCGAAGTCCAGCCCGGCCCGGGTCGCGATGACCTCCAGCAGGTTCGGGAACTCGGCCGGGTCCAGCTCGGCGGCGTGCTGGTCGAGATCCGGCTCGGAGCCCTCGTGGCCGGGCGTCTGTCCGACTTCGGCCAGGGTGTGCCCGATCGTGAACGTGGCCAGCACGTTCACGATGTCCAGGGCGCGGCCCAGCGGCAGCCCGGCGGCGCGCATCGCGGCCAGCCAGCCCTCCGACATGCGCAGCGCGTCGGGGGAGTTCACCGGGCGGGTGGCGGCCAGCGGCAGCACACCCGGGTGGGCGATCAGCGCGGCCCGCAGCCCGTGCGCGAACGCCCGTAGCCAGGCCGGCCAGTCGTCGCCGGACGGGGCGCCGAGGCCGGTGAAGGCGGTCTCCATCACCCGGTCGACCAGGCCGTCCAGCAGCGCGTCCTTGTTCGGCACGTGGCGGTAGAGCGACATCGCCTCGACGCCCAGCTGCGCGCCGAGCTTGCGCATCGACAACGCGGGCAGGCCGTGCGCGTCCACGTAGTCCAGCGCGGCGTCGAGCACCCGCTCGCGGGTCAGGCCGGCTTTGGCCCCGGCGCGGCGGTCCGGCACGAGCTACCCCCTTGACGATGCTTACGGTGTAAGCCACGATACCGGAAACGACGATGCTTACACCGTAAGCATGATCTCCGGAGGTAGCTCGTGTATGCGCTCGCCATCGTCCTGATCCTGGCCGCGGTCGCCTATTTCCTGGTGATGACGCTCGTCGACCTGTTCCCGCTGAACAACGTGCGCGACGCCGAACGCTCCGAGCAACTGACCGAGGTGGCCGTGAACGCGCCGGTGATGGCGCTGCCCGCGGTGCTGCTCGGTGTCGCCGCGGCCACCTCACTGCCCGCTTTCGGGTATGCCGGCGCGGTGCTGGAGTCCCTGGCCGTGCTCGGTGGCCTGCTGCTGTGGTGGTCGCCGTACCTGGTCGGCGTCACGATGCCGTGGGCCACCGCCGGCACCGGGGTGAGCTGGGCGCAGCTGCACGCGCGGACCTACGCGCGGACGGTCACCGTGCTGCCGCGGATCGGGGACCGGCCCCGGCCGAATCTGGAGCACATGATCCTGCACGCGCTGATGCTGGGCGCGGCGGTGACCACGTTCGCGGCCAGTGCGGCGATGTGAGCGGCTTCCATCGTACGAAATCGGTCATGATCTTGAAATGTGCTCGCGGACCGAAACCGGCGCCGCGACATCGGCACGGACGACCTTG
The DNA here is from genome assembly GCF_001509495.1 of Actinoplanes awajinensis subsp. mycoplanecinus. NCBI lineage: Bacteria > Bacillati > Actinomycetota > Actinomycetes > Micromonosporales > Micromonosporaceae > Actinoplanes > Actinoplanes awajinensis. The sequence goes on from NZ_LLZH01000288.1 coordinate 21,584, forward strand.
ATCCTCAGCCGGGGGCTGCGGCGACCGGTCGGGCGGCGAGGCGCCGGAACCCGCGGCAGTGATGGCTCCGGCAGCGGCGGGAGGGACGGCAGTGACCAGTCCATTCGCCATGCCGGGCGCAACACCGCCGCGAGGTAGGCGATCCCGCACACCCACAGCGCCAGGTTCAGCCCGCCCGCGCTCAGCAACACCGCGCCGAGCAGACCGCCGACCGGGATCCCGGCCCACGCCCACGCACTGATCAAAGTCTGCACCCGTCCCCGCAGCGGCGCCGGGATCAACTCCACCTGGATCGTCTCGAGCAGCGGGTTGAACAGGCCGGAACCGATGCCGGCCAGGGCATAGACCGCGATCACCGCCTCCGGTGGCAGTCCCAGCGCGAGCACGATGATCCGGGTCGGCCCGCTGCTGAGGACCCCGATCAGGTACGTCGCCCGGCGCGGCAGGCGGGCCCCGAAACCGGCCGAGGCCAGCGCGGACGCGATCGAGGCCAGCCCGACCGTGCTCAGCGCCAACCCGACGACTGTCGCGTCGTGACCGCCGGCCCGCGCCCAGATCGGCAGCAGCACCGCCATCAGTGCCTGGTCGAGCAGGTTGGTGACGACGAACATCGCGGTCAGCGCGCGCAGCGGTGAGTTGCCGCGCAGGAACGCGGCGCCGGTGCGCAGCCGATCGACATACGTCTCGTCGTCGCGCCCGTGGTCGCGCACCGGATCGGTCACCGTGAGCGTGACGATCAGCGTGGCGACGCCGAGCATCGCGGCCGCCGCCCACAACGCCCGATCCCCGCCCAGCGTGGCGACCAGCCACCCGGCCAGCGCGGTGCCGACCGCGGTCGCGGTACGTTCGACAGCGGTCGCCAGCCCCACCCCGCGGGCGGTCGACTGCCCGGCGTCGGCGGCGGCGAACGGCACCAGCAGCCGTTTCGCGGCGCTGGCCGGCCCGTCGGCACACCCGACCAGCACCAGCATGGCGGTCAGCAGCCACAGCGGTGGCGTCCCGAAGATCGCCGGAATGATCAGTACGACCGCCGACGTCACGTCACCGGCGGCGCTGATCCGGCGCGGCCCGATCCGGTCCAGCAGCGGGCCGGCCAGCCACTGCGTGAACGCGTACGGCAGCACCTGGCAGGCCACCACCAGGCCGGTCTGCGCGGCGCTGCCGGTCCGGTCCAGCACCAGCCACGGCACGGCCACGGTGAGCAGCCGGTTCGCCGACAGGGTGCAGGCCTGCGCGCCCAGCACCCCGGTGAGTCCACGCCATCTCACCCGGCCATCACCGGCACCGGACGTGGTTGATCGATATCGCCATCCGAGCATCCTTCGGCAAAAGGCGGGGCGGTTTCTTCGCACCGTAGATGTCGATGGCCACCGCAGGTAGTCGGCCGTCGATTACGAGATAGCCGGAATCAGTACTTCCCGACAGTCGGACGGCTCCGGTTGTTGACCAATACCCGCAGGTCACACCGTCGAAGGTCAACTTTCCCGGTCCGCGCTTATCGGCTACTCGTCGCGCGGAATTGATGTTCCCGAAGTCGCACAGTGAGTCCGTCGTATGCTCTTGCGGTGAGCTCGCTGCCATTCATTGAAGCCGACGTGACCCACCTGGAGCGAGCGGTCGAGCTCGCCTGGACCGCCCGGAACCGTGGCGACCATCCGTTCGGCTCGCTGCTGGTCACCCCGGACGGCGGCATCCTCGAGGCGGCGAACACGGTGGTCACCGGCGCCGACCCGACCGGCCACGCGGAGACCAACCTGGTCCGCCTGGCCGGCGGCGTGGACCGGGAGGCGCTGACCGGGAGCACGCTCTACACCAGCACCGAGCCGTGCGCGATGTGCGCGGGCGCGATCTACTGGTCCGGGATCGGGCGGGTGGTCTTCGCGCTCTCCTCGGAGGGGCTGAACGCGATGGTGGTGGAGGAAGAGGGGATCCCGCCACTGCGTCTGCCGTGCCGCGAGGTGTTCGCGCGAGGTGGGCGGTCGATCGAGGTGGCGGGGCCGTTCGACATGCCGTCGGCGACCGAGGTCCACGTCGGCTTCTGGGATTGACCGGGTCGCCGACCGCGCGGCTCGCGGCACATCCGGGGTACGGCCTGCTGCTGCGTGCTCAGGCCAGGTCGGATTCGGTCAGGGCGTCGGGGATCGGGGTGGCGCCGGTGTTGAAGCGGATCGTGCGGCCGATCGTCGCGGGCTCGGCCAGGACGTGCACCACGACGGCGGCGACGTCGGCGCGGCTCACCGAACCGGCCGTGGCGCCCTGGCTCGCGGTCTCGATCCGGCCGGTCGGCGGCTCGTCGAGGAGGCGGCTCGGCGCGAGGACCGTCCAATCCAGATCGGTCGTCGCGAGGTGGGCGTCGGCCGCGGCCTTCGCCTCGGCGTACGGGAAGAAGCTGCTCTCGGTCGGGACGCCGTGATCGATCTGCGAACCGAAGTAGGAGACCATCACGTAGCGGCGGACACCGGCCCGCGCCGCCGCGTCCATCGAGCGGATCGCCGCGTCGCGGTCGACCGCGTAGGTCCGGGACGGGCTCCCGCCGCCGGCCCCGGCCGACCAGACGATCGCGTCGTGGCCGGCGAACAGCGTGGCCAGCTCCTCGACACCGAGTTGCTCGACGTCGGCGACCAGCGGTTTCGCGCCGGTCTCCGCGACGTCGGCGGCGTGCTCCGGATTGCGGAGCACCGCGGTCACCTCGTGCCCGGCCTCGACCAGCAGCGGCAGCGCCAGCAGCGCCACCTTTCCGTGACCACCCATGACAAGAACACGCGATTCGTCCATTCCCGGGAGGTTACGCCTACCTGCGGCGATCCCTTCCGGTCGGCAGGTCCGGCTCTTCCGGGCGTCGGGTCCGGCTCTTTCGGTCGGCCGGTCCGGCCGGGCTCACCGAGCCCGGCCGTGAACCTGCCGGTCAGGCCTTGACGATCGGCTTCAGGGCCTCGGCGACCGTGGTGACCATGCCGGGCCGGTGACCGTTACGGATCAGGTTGATGGTGATCCCGTCGATACCGGCGCCGATCACCTTCTCGTGCAGCTGCTCGGCGACCTGCTCCGCGGTGCCGAGGAAGGCCCGGTTGCGGCGATCCTCCGGGATCGACTCGCTGAGCTCCTTCACCTCCTGCTCGTTCTCCCCGATCATGCCCATGACCAGGTAACTCGTGGCAAGAGTTGCCGGGTCCCGGCCGATCTCCGTGCACCGTTCCCGGAGCACGCCGACCTTGCGGGCCAGGTCGTCCACGTCGCAGATGATGTTCATGTGGTCGGCGAAGCGGGCCGCCAGCCGGAACGTCTTCTGCTCGCCGGAGCCACCCAGCATGATCGGGATGTTCGGCCGCAGTCGCGGATTGTTCATCGCGCCACGGGTCACGTACCACTTGCCCTCGTGCGTCGACGTCTCACCCTTGAGCATCGGCGCGATGATTGTCAGCGCCTCCTCGAGCCGCTCGAACCGCTGCCCGAACGTGCCGAACTCGAACCCGAGGTCGTTGTGCTCGCGCTCGAACCAGCCGGCCCCGATCCCGAGGATGGCCCGGCCCTTGGAGACCACATCGAGGGTGGTCACGGTCTTCGCCAGAAGAGCAGGATTACGGTACGTGTTCCCGGTGACCAGCGCCGACAACTGGATCGTCGAGGTGGCCGAGGCGAGGGCACCGAGCGTCGTGTAGGCCTCGAGCATGTTCGCTTCCGGCGCGCCGATGCCCGGCAGTTGGTAGAAATGGTCCATCACCAGCACGGTGTCGAACCCGGCCGCCTCCGCCTCCTTGGCCTGCGCGGTGACCGTGTCGAAGAGGTTCTCGACCGGCACGCCGGGATAGGTGTAGTTCGGGATCTGGTAACCGAGACGGATGCTCACAGTGCCTCCAACTATGTAAGAGGGCTATCACTTGTTAATGTAAGAGCCAACTTACACGGGGGCAAGCCGGGAGGTGAGCGTGTCGCGGGATCGGGCCTACCATCACGGCGACCTGCGGGCCGCTCTGATCGCCGCCAGCTTCGAGCTGCTCGCGGAGGGCGGGCTGCGGCGTTTCTCGGTGGCCGCGGTGGCGCGCCGGCTGGGAGTGAGCTCGGCCGCGCCTTATCGGCACTTCCCCGACCGTGACCACCTCCTCTCCGCGGTGTCCGGCGCCGCGGCCACCGACCTGCGCGCCGCAATCCTCGAGGCCGCCGTCGCAGCCGGTCCGCCCGCCCCGGACGGCCCGGGGGCGACGGATCCGGTTGCCGCCGGCAGCGCCCCGGCTGGCCCGGCTGCCGCTGCCGCTGCCGACAGGCTGGCGGCGGTTGCCGGTGCCTATTTCCGGTATGTCGTGGCGACCGGTGCCGGGTTCCACGTCATCTACGCCCCCGAGTTGTATGCCGTCGCTGACGAGAACCGCCGGGAGCAGACCCGGGCTCTGATGGACACCCTGCTCGACCTCGCGACCGCGACCGACGTCCCGTCCTACCGCCAGGCCGTCCCGCTGGTGGAGGCGATCATCGCGGTGGCGCACGGGTATACGTCGCTGTTCGCCGACGGCTTCTTCGCCCGCGGCGGCCCGCAGGCGGTCGAGACCGTGGCCGTCCGCGCGACCGAGGCCGCCCGAGCCCTGATCCGCGCCGAACACCGCCCCTGATTCCCCTTTCCTCCCCGGGCGCCTCGCGTCTCCGCCTCTGCGTGCCAGCCCTCCGGGGTCGTGGCTCCTTCCGTGTGCCGGCCCTTCGTTTCGCTGAAAGGCCGTCTGTGGGCCCGCCGGTGGGTGGAAGTCACTGATGTCTATGCTGCCCACCGTGATCAACTTGGTCCGTTGGCAGCGGATCGTCCTTCTCCCGGTCGCCGTGCTGCTGACCTCGGTCGCCGTGGCCGCCAGCGACGTGACGAACAGCTCGGCGTGGGCGGACGTCACCGCCCGGTTGACCCGGCCGATGCTGGAGAGCGGGCCGCTGCCCCGCCCGGCCGAGGACGCGCCGGTCTCCGAGTTTCAGGCGTGGATCGCCCAGGAGGCGAACGCCGTCCTCAAGGTGGAGACCGAAGGTCTGCTCAGCGGGGACTTCACCACCTACGCCCTCGGCGCGATGCCGGATGACCCGCTCGTGCGGGAGAGCCTGAAGAGTCGCTTCCGGACTCTGCGGGAGCTGAAGGTGACCCGCTTCGACCAGCGGATCGACGGTCAGCCCTACGTCCTGCCGGGCCGGGACTCCTGGCGGGTCGTAGTGATCGCCGACCACTGTTTCGTCGAGACGGACTGCGCCACCGACGAGGCGGTCTTCGACTCCCGATGGAAGGTCACGCCGGACGGGCTGAAGCTGACCGGATTCCGGGTCCACGACCGCACCCACCCGTGCTTCAGCTGCAGCTCGTCCCGGTCCGCGATCGTCGCCCGGCCGTGGGAGACCACCGAGCTGGTGGCCAAGGTCGGCAAACGCACGCTGGTCGCTGTCCCCTTGAAATACCGGGCCCGGCTCGCCGAACTCGCCGCCCGGGCCGAGAGCGCCGCCGTGATCGCCGACCGGTACCAGGTCGGTGACGGCAAGGTCGACCGGTACCGGCTCTTCATCGCCGACCCGGTGTCCTGTTCCCAGTGGTACTACGGATATCCGGGCGCCTGGGCAGCCGGCCTGGCCGCACCGACCGGCCCGAACCGCATCGAGGTCGAGGCGGCCGAGTCCGCACTGACGCCGGGTTACGCCGACGAACTGCTCACCCACGAGCTGGCCCACGTGTCGACGCTGCGCAACGACACCACCTACGGCCAGGACGACGTCTGGTTCCTGGTCGAGGGGATGGCCGAATACGTGATGCAGCAGGGCGTCGGCGGCAAGGAGTATCGCCGCGGGACGGTCGTGCGCCACCTCACCCAGCAACGGCCGCTGCGCTCGGTGATGGTCCAGCCGCCCGCTTTCGACGCCGACCTGGTCGACGCCCAGGCCCGGTACGCCGTCGGCTATTACGCCCTGGAATACCTGTTCAAGCACTACGGCAAGACGAAGACGCTGGCTTTCTTCCGCGGCGCCGTGCAGTACGGCATCGGCCTGGACGGCGCCTCCCAGTCCGCGTTCGGCAAGCCGTGGGCCAAGGTTGACCGGGAGTGCGCGGCATACGTCCGTAAACTCTGACCGGGACCGCGGCGACGGCCGGGTCGGCGGCCGCCGGGGTGGTGCGGCCGGTGATCACGGTCACCGGTGTGAGAGTCGCTGTCGGAAGACGTTGCCACACGGGACAGTCGTCGAGGTCCGGTACCAGTCAATACTGTTCATGAATCCCGGCGGGTGAGCGGCGGACGAGCCGGAGCAGGTGCTCGGCGATCTGTTCGCCGGCCAGTACGCCCGCGGAGCCGGTCACCGTGACGCTGTCCGTGCGCCAGCCGCGCTCGTGCAGCTCGCCGTGCGCCGGCCGGATTCCGGCGTCCGCGCGGGCCAGCATCTCCTGGTCGAGGAGCGAGTCACCGGCGGCGACGACCGAGCCGAGGTCCAGCCGCTCGGCGATCTCCGCGGTCGCGGCCCACTTGGTGATCGGTCCGGGTACGAAGTACAGCTTCCGGCCCTGCATCGACACCGTCCACCGGTGGGCGGCGCACCACGCGGTCAGCTCGGCGAGCTGGTCGCCGGGCAACCGGGACCGTTCCACGATCGCGTAGCAGAACAGCCCGTCGGCGTCGCGCAACCGGAGCAACCAGGCCGGGTCGCCGGTGTCCCGCACGTGATCCCGGACGGACTCCAGCGGCGCGCACTCCCGGCGCACCCGGTCGCCGATCGACCGGCCCCACGTGGGGTCCGGCCGGCCGTCGATCAGGATCTGCCCGCCGTTCGCGATCACCGCGTAGCGGGCGGGCTCCTCGGTGAGCCGGACCCGCTGGAACTGGGCGAGCGTGCGGGTGGTGACCGGGACCAGCGTGGCTGCCCGCGCCAGTTCCTCGATCAGGCGGCCGGCGCGCCGGGTGCAATAACTGAGCGGCTGCCCGTCGCTGATCTCGGCCACCTCGAGGCGGGGTGCCGCGGCGTCCGGACCGGTCAGCCCGAGCGCGGCAGCGGAGTAGATCAGCGTCCGATCCAGATCACACGCGACCAGCGGACCGCCGCTCACTTGCTGAGCGGCCGGATCAGGCCCACGCACTGATAAGGGAGATCTGCGTGTTCCTCCACCGGCACCCCGCGATCCGCCGCGAGCAGTCGCACGTGTTCCACGTCGCGCCCTGCCCCCGCCCGGATCAGTACCCGCCAGGGCACCCGGCGCAGCAGCACCCGGGTCGTCTCGCCGACGCCCGGTTTGACCAGGTTGAGGTCGCTGATGTGGTACTCCGCGCCGATCCGCTGCACGGCCGGCCAACCGGTCCACCGGGGTGTCCGGTCCGACGCCGCCAACTCCGGCCAGTCCCGGGCCACGGCGGCCATCACCGACGCGAACCGGGCGCTCACCGTGTCCAAGAAGACCGTGGAGAGATCGGCATCGGTCAGGTCGGCGTAGAACTTGGCCCCGTGGAACTCGCCCGGCCGGAGCAGCAGCCGGTTGAGGACGGTGCGCGACACCAGCCCGGACACCGTCGAGTTGAGGCAGGCCGAGGGCACCAGGTAGTCGTCGCGACTGCCGTACACATCGGTGCAGCTGCCTGGATCCGTGAGAACCGCGAGCGTCGGGCGGACCGGAAAATCGGCCAAGGCCGCGGTCAGTTCCCGGGCGATCGCGCCCTTGCCGGTCCAGCCGTCGACGAAGACCAGGTCGGCGGCGTCGTGCCGGTCCAGCACCCAGCGCAGCGCCGCGGTGTCGATGCCGCGGCCGCGGACGATGCTGACCGCGTAGTGCGGCAGATCGATGCCGGTGGCGGCCAGCGCCCAGCGGCGCATCAGCACCGCGATCGGGGTGCCGGCCCGGGCCAGCGAGAGCAGCACCGGGCGCGGGCTCACCAGATGCCGGACCAGTTCGGTGAGCACGCCGACGTCGTGCGCCAGCCGATCGGCGGTGTCCGTGAGAGCGCGGCGGAAGAGCGCGACGTACTCGTCGGTGGGCCGGTACTCGACCGGCAGCGACTCGGCGTAGTGCGCGGTGCCGGCTTGGATGGCCCGCTCACGGTGGTCCGGCGGAGCCTCCAACGGTACGGCGGACAGGTCGGTGAGCAGCCACCCGACCTCGTCGCAGGCATACGACCCGAACGCGGGCCCGCGCAGCGGAGCGATCATCAGACGCCGACCGTGGCGACCAGCACCCGGCGGCTCACCGACCCGAGCGCATGCAGCAGTCCGTCCAGCCGCTCGGTGTCCGCGGGCGGGTCGATCACCACCAGCACCGCGTCCACCCCGAGCCCCGCCAGGTTGTACGCATACCGACTGCCCGAGCCCTCCGGCGCCGGGAAGGTCAGCGCGCTCCGGATGGCGTACCCCGGCTCATCGATCACCACGACGGGTGAGCGAGTGGTGCTGGCGAACCGCACCCTGGCTGACTTGGCAAGCTCCGCGGCCAGCCGCAACGGCACGTACATCAGTTCCTCGGTGCCCAGCACGAGCAGGTCACGGACCGGCGGCACCACGGCGGCGAGCGCGGGCAGTGCGCGGTCGAGGCGCGCGCGATCGTCAGGCCCGAACCCGTGCCGCGCCGACTCCGGCAGACCCGCAGGCCAGGGCAGCCGTAGCCGGGTGATCTCGGGAGACGGCCACGATCCCGGATCAGAAACGGTCGTTACGAAGCGGGATGCCAGCTGCTGGCCCCGCTCCAGGGCGTCGGCGGGCAAGGTCAACCGGGCCTCGGCCACGGACACCACCGAGATCGTCACGCCGAGTTCCGCCGCCAGCGCGGTCAGCCCGGGCTGCCCGCCGGTGTCGAGCAGGGCGGCGACCACGTATGCGCGGTGCGGGTGCAGCCGGTGCAGTGCCCGGATCGTGTTCGCCGCCGTGTTTCCCGTGGTCAGTTCGTCGTCCACGAGCACCACCGGGCCGTCCCCGGTCAGCAGCCCGGTGTCGGCGGGCAGCAGCAGATGCCCGGTGGCGTGCGAGTGTTCCTCGGCGAAACCGGTGGCCGGCGCACGACCCGGCACCTCACGACGGGTGGACTGCAAGCACATCGCGTTCCCTAGCGCGTCGGCCACGCCGTGCCCCAGCGCCGTGGCTGTCTCCGCGTACCCGATAACCAAAGCCGGACCACTATCGGTCAGACGCGTGCGGACCAGCTCGCCGAGCCGCCGCCCGGCGGCGAGAATCCGTCGCGGTTCGGCGGGCACGTGTTTCCCGAGTACCCGGGAAACCAGGAGGTGGGCCCGCCGCGGGTTGCGCCGTAACGCCAGACCGATCATGTCCGGCACGTCCGGGGACCCGGTCAACCCGGCCGGCAGATGCTCGACCACCCAAGCGCTCGGCGCCGGGTCCAGAGGCGCCGGGTGCAGAGGACCCGAGAACAAGACCCGGGAGGTCATGCCTGTGCGCCGGCGACCAGCAGCTCGACAGTGTCCACGCCCTCGGCAGCCACCCCGAACAGCTCCGCGCGCCGCAACGTCCGCTCCGCCCAGGCCCGGTGCGGCTTGGACTCGTTCATCTTGTTGCGGTACGCGGACGCCCGCACCCCACCCCGTGCCCGGGTCGCCAGCACGTCACCGGCGTCGGCGTACTCCTCGGCGGTCACCACCATCAGCGCGTGCACCACCGGCACGTGCGTCGGGTGGATGACGGTCTTGCCGGTCAGCCCGTTCGCCTTGTCCAGCACCACCTCGCGCAGCAGCCCGTCCAGGTTCGACGAGATCAGCTCGCGGCGCAGGTCGTTCGCGTTGTGCAGGTGGAACGGCGACTCCCGCAACTGGGGCTTGAACAGCCGGCCGGTGTCCCCGAAGTGCTCCCACACCGGCCCGGTGATCACGTGTCCGGTGCCGTCGGCGCGGGCGAAGACGTTGACGATGTCGCCGATCGCGTCGGCGATCACCCGGACGTCGTAGACGGTCAGCCCGCGGGTCCGGCGCAGCCCGTACGCGCTGGACAGGTCGGTGGCGCCGACCCGCAACGCCAGCACCGAGCCGGGATACTTGTCGATCAGGCGCTGGATCGAGCGCAGCGCGTTGTCCCGGGTCTCCCGATAGATCACGTCGGGCGACTCGAGCACCGGCATGCCGAACAGCCGGACGCCGAGCCGGACCTCCGCGGCGACCAGCGCGTCCAGGTACTCGGCGCCGTTGAGCTCGGTGAACTTCGGCAGAACAAAACCGGTCAGCGCGGTCGGGCCGGTCCCGAGTTGCCGGGCGATGGCGGTGATCTGGTCGGGCTGCCGGACCCGGACGAAGGTGAGCGGCGCCGGCTCGCCGCCCAGCGTCCGGAGCTGCGTGATCACGTTCTGCTCGGCCTCGGCCACCTGGTCGTCGCCGATCGCGTCCTCCAGGCAGAGGACCACGCTCGTCACCCCGCGGGCGGCGACGCGGCGCAGGTCATCGGCGAGACGTGGCCGGGTGGCCGGCATGTAGAGGGTGGCGCCCAGCGCCAGGGCCAGTACCTCCGGCTCCGCGGAGCGGTGGAAAGGGCCCGGCTCCACCGAGAAGATCCGCTCGCGGACCTGCTGGGCGACGTGGGCGAAGTGCCGCATACGGCCATTAGCGCACAGCGGCCGCGAGGCCGGGACCGGATTCGTCACTTGCGGCCGGCCGTCCAGCGCATGCCCCAGTTGTACATGGCGTCCAGCACGCTCTGGGAACCCCTGATGTATTTCACCTCCCGGCGGATCGACAGCGCTCCGTCGGCGTTCTCGAGCATCACGATCGCGCAGGTCTGTGCCCGGTCGTCGGACTCGTCCAGGAGCACTTCGATCTGCGGGCCGGTGGCCGGGAAGACCGTGACGACGCCTTGAGCAGCGGCCCAGTTGGGCACTCCGGCATAGATGATCGTGAAGATCAGGATGCGCCGGATGGCACTGACCTGCCGCAGGTCGACGTACAAATTCTCGCCCTGGGTGTTGGTCCCCGAGCGGTCGTCACCGTCGAGGCGGCAGATCGGACCGCCGCCGAACGAGTGCGCGTCGGTGAACGCCTTGCCGTTCGCCTGGACCACGCCCTTGGAACCGTCGGTGTACTCGTAGAGACAACCGAGGTCCAGGTCGACGGGCGGATCGGACTTGCGGAAAATGCTGCCGGGGGCGGGGCGGGCGTTCCAGTTCAGGTTGACCCGCAACAGTCCGGCCTGCTTCGTCAGCGAGACCGTCGGCGCGGCCTTGGTCAAGCTGACCTTCGAGAGCGAGACCGCGCCCGGCGAGACCGCGGGCGGAGAGGCCGGCGCCTTGGGTCGCTTCGTGTAGTCGATCGCCACGACGATCAGGCCACGTTCACACCGTAGTCCTGCGCAATGCCCCGCAACCCCGACGCATATCCCTGACCGACCGCCCGGAACTTCCACTCCGCGCCGTTCCGGTACACCTCGCCGAACACCATCGCGGTCTCCGTCGATGCGTCCTCGGACAGGTCATACCGGGCCAACTCCTTGCCGTCACCCTGATTGATCACCCGGATGAACGCGTTGCGCACCTGCCCGAACGACTGTTTGCGCTGCTCAGCCTCATAGATGGCAACGCTGAACACGGCCTTGTCGCACTCCGCCGGCAGCTCCGCCAGTCGTAGATTGATCTGTTCGTCGTCGCCGTCGCCGGCGCCGGTCAGGTTGTCCCCGGTGTGTTCCACCAGCCCGTCCGGGGTCTGCAGGTTGCCGAAGAAGACGAAGTGCTGATCCGAGAGCACCTTGCCGTTCGGGTCGGCCAGGATCGCGCTGGCGTCCAGGTCGAAGTCGGTGCCGGTGGTGGTCCGCGCGTCCCAGCCGAGCCCGACGGTCACCGCGGAGAGTCCGGCGGCGCCGGCCTGCTTGGTGAGCGAGACGTTCCCACCCTTGGTGAGGCTGACAGACATGATGTCTCCTATCGAGAGATACCGATCTAGAGGTGCTGGGCGATCGTGGGGAGCAGGTCGTTGAAGGTCCGGCCGGACGCGGGCGTGCCGATCGCCGTCATCTCCCAGCCGTCGCCGCCCCGGGTCACCTTCGTCATGACCTGAGCCGTGTGCGATCCGCTGCCGGAGAGTTCGTACCGGGCGAGCTCGCGGCCGCCACGCTCATCGACCAGCCGGCACACCGCGTTCTGGATCTGGCTGAAGTTCTGCCCGGTGAACGAATTCACCACAAAAACCAGCGATTGTACGACCGGGGGCAGCGCGGTCAGGTCCACGACGATGCTCTCGTCGTCGCCGTCCCCCGCACCGGTCAGGTTGTCGCCGGTGTGCTGTACCGCGCCGTCCTTGCTGCGCAACTGCCGGAACCAGACCTGGTCGAGCAGGGTGCCGCCGGCGTCGAAGAGCAGGCACGACGCGTCCAGGTCGACGCTCTGCTCCTTGTTGCCGCCGAACAGCCCACGCTTCTTGATCACGTCCCAGCCGAGGCCCATCCGGACCCGGGACAACCCGTTGTCACCGGCGGCCTTGGTCAGCGAGACGCTCTCGCCCTTACGAAGACTGACAGCCATGGTTGCGTGCTCCTACGCGTCGATGAGGGTCTTGCGGCGTTCCTCGGCGGCCGCGGCGAGCCCGCCCCGCCGGTTCCGGATCACCGACGACACCATCGCGGCCGTGATGAACGCGACCCCGATCAGCCCGGTGACCACCTCGGGCACCTCCTGCTTGATGCTGATCAGCAGGATCACCGCGAGCGCACCGATCGCCCAGTGCGCGCCGTGCTCCAGGTACGCGTACTCGTCGAGGGAGCCCTTGCGGACCAGGTAGATGGTCAGTGACCGGATGTACATGGCGCCGACGCCCAGGCCGGTCGCGATGATGAAGATGTCCTGGCTGATCGCGAACGCGCCGATCACCCCGTCGAACGAGAACGAGGCGTCGAGCACCTCGAGGTAGAGGAAGAGGAAGAAGGCGGCGCGCCCGGCCAGCTTGGCGGTCTCGCTCGGCCCGGACGACTGCAACGACGTCTGCACGGTCAGCGCGTCGCCGTGGATCCCGGCGCTGCGCTGCTCGTCACCCTCCGAGCCCTCGTTCTCGAACATCTCGCCGAGCCCGTTGACCAGCAGATAAGTGGTGATCCCGAGACCGCCGGCGATCATCACGGTGCCCGGCTCGTCCGCCAGCACCTCCGCGGTCACCACCAGGCAGACCATGGCGACCACCACCGACACCTGGTTCAGCTTGCCGATCCGGGCCAGCGGCCGTTCCAGCCAGCCCAGCCAGGTGACCGCCCGGTCCTCGAAGACGAAGTCCAGGAAGAGCATCAACAAGAACATTCCCCCGTACGCGGCGATGCTCGGATGCGCCTCGTGCAGGTGTGCCGCATAGGTGCCCGGCTCGTCGGCCGGGCCGCCGGCGAGTGCCAGCCGGATCACCTCGATCGGCCCGATCCCGGCGGTGATCCCGACCAGTAGCAGCGGGAAGACCAGGCGCATGCCGAACACGGCCACGATGATGCCGACGGTGAGGAACTGTTTCTGCCAGTACGCGTTCATCCGTTCCAGCACGGTCGCGTTGACCACTGCGTTGTCGAAGGAGACCGAGATCTCCAGCACACAGAGAATGGCGACCAGGGCCAGTGCTGACGGGCCGCCCAGAATCAGCGCGCCGACGAGCGCGACGACGGTTATCGCGAAGGACCAGCCGAATACTCGGATAATCACGTACCGAACGCTAGTGGCGGTCTGCGCCTCCCGGTTCGGATTCGGCAATCCCGCCCGGGTTCCGGGGCTGTATAGAACCATGGAGTTGATCGCTGGACGACCCGGGAGAATGTGGGGGGAAAATGTCGGTCAGTCTCACCAAGGGTGGCAACGTGTCACTCACCAAACAGGCACCGGACCTGAAAAATGTCTCGGTCGGCCTCGGATGGGACGAACGGGCAACAACCGGGGCGGAGTTCGACCTGGATGCCAGCGCGCTCATGGTGAACGACCAGGGCAAGATCCTCTCAGATGCGCACTTCGTCTTCTTCAACAACCTGACCAGCCCAGACGGGTCAGTGGAGCACACCGGGGACAACCTCACCGGTGACGGCGACGGTGACGACGAGACGATCAACGTACGGCTCGGTGACGTGCCGCCGGAATGCCAGAAAGTGGTTTTCCCGGTCTCCATCTACGATGCCGAAACGCGCCGCCAGTCGTTCGGCCAGGTGCGCAACGCCTTCATCAGAATCGTCAACTCCGCCAATGGTGTCGAGCTGACCAGATACGACCTCGGCGAGGATTTCTCCACCGAAACGGCAATGGTCTTCGGTGAATTGTATCGGCACAGCGGTGAATGGAAATTCCGTGCGGTCGGGCAGGGATACGCCTCCGGGCTGTCCGGCATCGCCCGCGACTTCGGCGTGAATGTCGGTTGAGCCCATGTCCAGTCTTGATCTAGGACCGTCTCCCGCCCCGCTGGTCCTCGCCCCGCCGGCCGCGGTCGTCGAGGTCACCCCGGAGCAGGCGGTCGGCGCGGTCGTGGTGCCCCAGGCCAAACAGACCGAGCTGCAGCAGCGGGCCACGGCGTTCGCCGACGAGCTCGCCGCCCTCGACCCGCGCTCGCCGGAGTTCACCCAGAAGGTCGGCTCGATCACCAGCATGGGCCAGCAGGACATGCAGGCGGCGGCCTCGTCCGCGAACCGGATGCTGGAACGCCCGGCCGCGGCGATCGGCAAGGGCGGCGGCGACGCGCAGACCCGGGTCGCCAAGACCCTCGCCGACCTGCGGATCACCGTCACCGACCTGGACCCGAAACGCGCCGACCTGACCGGGATCAAGAAGGCCCTCAAGTGGCTGCCGGGCGGCGACAAGATCGACCGGTACTTCAACAACTACCGCTCGGCGCAGAGCCACCTCGACGCGATCATCCGGGCGCTCGCCTCCGGCCAGGACGAGCTGCGCAAGGACAACGCCGCGATCGAGACCGAGAAGGCCAACCTGTGGGCGTCGATGGGCCGGATCAGCGAGTACAACGAACTCGCCGCGGCACTCGACGAGGCGATCGCGCAGAAGGTCGCCGCGCTCGAGGTGGCCGGCCGGACCGAGGACGCCAGCGCCCTGACCTCGGACGCGCTGTTCGCGATCCGGCAGCGACGGCAGGACCTGATGACCCAGATGGCGGTCAGCGTGCAGGGCTACATGGCCCTCGACCTGATCCGCAAGAACAACCTCGAGCTGATCCGCGGTGTCGACCGGTCGCAGACCACCACGGTGGCCGCCCTGCGGATCGCGGTGATCGTCTCGCAGGCGCTGTCCCGGCAGAAGCTGGTGCTCGACCAGATCAACGCGCTGAACACGGTCACCTCGAACCTGATCGAGGCCACCTCGCAGCAGCTGCGCACCCAGGGCGCGGAGATCAACCAGCAGGCCGCGTCGGCCACCGTCGACGTCGAGAAACTCCAGGCCGCGTTCGACAACGTGTTCGCCACCATGGATGCGATCGACACGTTCCGGGCGCAGGCCGCCGACTCGATGGTGCAGACCATTCAGGCCCTCGAGGGTCAGGTCCAGCGGGCTCAGCCGTACCTGGAACGGGTCCGGCGGCACGAGCTCGGCTCCTGACCGGGTGCGCTGGTTCCGCCGGCTCGCCGACCCCGCCGCGCCGACCCCGGCCGCCCAGCCGCCGCCACCACCCGGGGCGGGGGTCGACGAGCTGGACCGCTTCATCAACCGCAGCGCCGGCCGGCTGCCCGGGTGGGCGGTGGTGCAGGCGCGATGGATAACGGACACGCTCCGGGCCATCCTGGACACGACCGAGCTGGAGGTCACCACCGTGATCCTGGTGGACGGGACGGCCGGCGACTACCTGCCGACCACGCTGACGGCTTATCTCGCCGTCGACGAGAGCCTGCGGAACCGGCCGCGGCGGGACGGTCGCACCCCCGAGCAGCACCTCCGCGACCAGCTCGACGACCTGCACACGGCGGCGACCACCGCACTGTCCGCTGTCCGGGACCGGGATGTCGACGCGATGACGACACAGAGCAACTTCTTGCGTACGAAATTCAGTCGCTCTGATCTTGATCTTTCCTGACCATGGCGACCATGAAGCGCGGCGCGAACGCGTCGCTGACCAGGGAAATCCCGGACCTTACCGGGGTGGTGCTCGGCGTCCGCGTCGACGCCGGGTCGGAAACCGTGCTGATCGACAACCTGGTGGTCGCCGCGATCCTGTGTGACGCCGGCAAGAAGGCGCTCTCCGACGACCACTTCGTCTTCTTCAACCAGCTGGCCACGCCGGACCTGTCGGTGCACCAGCTGGAGCAGGCGCTCGGGCCGGACCTGGACCAGATCGAGATCGACCTGGGTGGTGTGCCGGAGCCGGTCGCGCGGATCGTGGTGGTGCTCTACGTCAACGAGGGCAGTGGGCGGAATCGGACACTGGGGCGGCTGCGGCGCTGTGAGATCCGGGTGCTGAACCTGTCCGGTGGGCTGGAGCTGGTCCGGTCGGAGAACCTGGCGGAGGGCCTCGGGGTGGAGACCGGGCTGGCGCTGGGGGAGGTCTACCGCTACCAGAAGGAGTGGAAGTTCCGGGTCCTCGGCGACGGCTATGCCGACGGGATCATGGGGCTGGCCAGGGATTACGGGGTAGGGCTGTGACCATCGGGTCCCCGGAGGACGCGGCGCCCCGGACGGATCTTCCCTTCTTGCGGCACCGAGGCCGGCGCCCGCGCACAACCACCCGCCCCGCTTCACCAGCACACCCCCTCGCACATCCCGCAGCCCCAGCGGCCGGCTCCCTTGATCTGTCCGCGCCTTCAGCGGATCGCTCTCTTGAGCTGGGATCGCCTTCAGCGGATCGCTCTCTTGAGCTGGGATTGCCTTCAGCGGACCGCTCCCTTGAGTTGGGATCGCCGGACCGCTCTCTTGACCTGCCCCCTACCTCGCCGGGCTCGTCTCTTGATCTGAGTGCGCCCGGGCCGGCCGGTCCCCCTGGTCTGACCCCCACCTCGCCGGACCGGTCCCCTCGTCCGGTACCCACCACGCTGGATCTCGGGTCTACCTCGGCGAGGCGGGGACCGGCGGTGCCCGAGCGGGGATCGGCGTCGCTGGACCTCGGGTCGACGTCGTCAGAGCCGAGGCCGACCTCGCCGGGAGTGGCCCCGGCCGGGTCGCCACCGGGGGGAAGTCCAGTCCCGTCATCAGGGGGTGGGCATGCCTCGGGAGGGAGGTCCGCCCCGCTGGCCGGGGGAGGGCAGGCCCCCGCGGGGAGGCAGGCCCCGCTTTCGGGAGGGACGCCGGCACCGGTGCCGGCCGGGGGACATCAGGCCGGGAATCCGTCCCGGTGCCGGATCGCCCCGGTCCGCAGGGTCACCCCGGGAGGTCCGCTACCGCTGACCCCGCAGATGCCGACCGCCGTGCTGACCCGGATCCAGTCCGGAGTCGGCGCGCTCACGGTCACCGCGCACTGGTCCGAACCGGCCGCCGGCTGGCTGATCCTGGCCTGGCAGAAGAACTCCGGCGAGCAGCGGCTGATCACCCCGGCCGACGCCCCGTTCGCCCACGACGAATGTCTCCAGCTCGACCACCGCGGCGACACCCCGGAACTGCGGATCGACCTGCGCCAGATTCGCACCGTCGACCGGATCCTGCTGGCCACCGCCCCGAACGGCCCGCCCCGCCCGTTCACCGGCGCCCTGGCCCTGACCACGTTCGGCGGCGCCCGGATCGACCTGCCGATCACCAGCACCGCCACCGGCATCGCGGTCCTGATGACGATCTACAACGTGGCCGGCGAACTGGTCCTCCGCGCCGAACACGACCCGATCGGCACCAGCCTGCAAGCGGCCTGCCTCGCCTACGGCTACGACCGGATCACCTGGCTGGACCAGCACACCCCGCTGCGCTGACCAGCAGAGATCAGCTCCGGGCAATGCCACTGCTCCGCCACGTCGCGCTGCCGGCTGCGGATCGCTGGTGGCGGGGGCTCCCTGGTCGCCTGCCGACCGCCGGTGGCTGGGGTCGGCTGCCAGGCGAGGCGGCCGTGCGTCACGGTCCGCCGCGCCGGTCGCTGCCCGCGGCCGTCCCGCAAGGTGGTTCGCGGGTCCTGGCAGGTGGTCAGCTGCAGGGTTCCCGAGGAAAATCCGCAACCACGGTACGGCCCGATCCACCCAATAGTCCGCACCAAGGGGCAGCGAAAGCATGCACCAAAGCGCCCGGCCAGGTTGCGCAACCGCCGTGGTCGTCGAACACCCCCATAACGGCCACCACAACCAGCCCACCGGCCCGAGCTGGTCCTAGCGGCCGTTATGGGTCCGGTTTACGGGCCGTCACGTCCAGCCCACCGACCCGAGCTGGTCGTGGTGGCCGTTATAGGCCGGGTTTACGGGCCGTCAGGTCCAGCCCGTCGGGCCGGGCTGGTCGTGGTGGCCGTTATAGGTCGGGTTTATGGGCCGTCAGGGCCAGCTCGTAGGGCCGGGCTGGTCATGGTGGCCGTTATGGGGCCGGGTTATGGGCCGTTAGGACCAGCTCGTCGGGCAGGGCTGGGCGTGGCGGCCGTTATGGGGCCGGTTTAAGGGCTGTCAGGGCCAGCTCGTCGGGCTGGGCTGGTTGTGGTGGCCGTTTATGGGTCAGGGCTGAGTTGGTGGGCGGGGTTCAGCTGGTCCTGACCGGCGGTATCGCGTCTGGCGTGATGCCCGCCGACACGCCTGGATAAATCGGATATCGGCCGGGATTGACGCTCTGCTGGTGACCGTGAGCGGCAGCCGCACGGACCCGGCGAGCGTTCATGGTGGTCTCGCGGTCCTTGTTGCGACGATGGGTGCTCGCCGGGATGGGCGTTGTTCGTGGTTTCGGCGGGGTCAGGGTTGTGGGCGTTGGTCGGACCAGGCCTGCCAGAGGGTGGCGTAGGGGCCTGGGCGGGCGGTCAGCTCCTGGTGGGTGCCCTGTTCGACGATGCGGCCGGCGTCCAGGACGACGATGCGGTCGGCGGCGGCTGCCTGGGTGAGGCGGTGGGCGACGATCACCGCGGTTCGGCCGGAGAGGGCTGTGGCGGCTACTCGTTCCAGCAGGCGGGCGCCGGCGCTGCCGGCCTCGGCGGTGGCCTCGTCGAGGATCGCGACCGGGGGATCGGCCAGGATCAGCCGGGCGAAGGCCAGCTGTTGCGCCTGCGCGGCGGTCACGGTGTGCCCGCCCGAGCCGACCTCGGTCGACATCCCCTCGGGGAGCTGGTCCACCCAGGTCAGGGCGTCGACCGCGGTGAGTGCGGCGCGGACCTCGTCGTCGGTCGCGGCCGGGCGGGCCAGGCGCAGGTCGTCGGCGAGCGGTCCGGCGAAGACGTGCACTTCCTGGGTGATCAGCACGACCTCGCCGGCCGGCACGCGGACCGAGCCCGCCGTCGGCTGGTGCACGCCGGCGATCAGCTTGGCCAGGGTGGTCTTGCCGGCGCCGGTGGAGCCGACCACCGCGACCCGCTCACCCGGTGCAATGGTGAGATCGATATCGGACAGCACTGGTCGATCCTCCCGATAGGAGAATCCGAGACCCGAGACCAGCACGGCCGGCGGTGCGGCTGCGGGTCCGGCCTGCGGTGCGCCGGTCGGTGCGGCTGCAGAGTTGGCCGGCGGTGCGGTTGCAGAGTCGGCCAGGTCGGCGACGCCGACCAGGCGGTTCAGGCCGGACGCGGCTACCTGGGCGTCGTCGACCAGGGCCAGGGCTACGTTGATCGGGTTGAACAGGCCGTGGAAGTACAGGGCCGCCGCGGTGGCGGTGCCGATCGAGACGGCGTCGGCGCGTACCAGGAAGAAGCCGGTGCTCAGCACCGCCGCCAAGCCGGCGAACTCGGCCACGTGCAGCCGCGCGTAGAACCGGGTCTGCAACGCCACCCCGCGCAGCAGCAGGTCGACGGCCTCCTGGGACTTGGCCGCGACCCGGGCGCGGTGCTCGTCGGCGATCCGGAACGCCCGGATGGTCCGCGCCCCGTCGATCGTCGCCAGCAGGTGGTGCTGCTGCGCCGCGACCGCCACCCGCTGTGAGGCGTAGAGCGGGCCGGCGCGGCGGGTGTACCAGCGGACCGTGTACACCTGCACCGGCACGGCGATCAGGGCGGCGATCAAAAACCGCCAGTCCAGGACGGCCATCCCGGCGAGGGTCAGCCCGATGGTCAGTATCGCGCGGCTGAACTCGGGCAGGGCGCTGCGGGCCGCCTCGGCGATGGCCGCCACGTCGTTGGTGACGCGGGAGGTGAGGTCGCCGGCGCCGGCGCGTTCGACCTGTTCGAGGGGGAGGCGCAGCGCCGAGCCCACGAAGCGTTCCCGCAGCGAGGCCAGCATGCTCTCGGCGCCCTGAGCGAGCAGTGCCACGCCCCAGCCGGCCAGGATCGCCTCGCCGAGCGCGCCGGCCACCAGCCCGGCGCCGATCAGCACGATCGCGCCGGTGCTCGCGCCGCTGGACGCCAGGTCGACGATCCGGCCGAGCAGCGGTGGGGTGACGAGGCCGGCGACGGTCCCGGCGACCAGCAGCGCCAGCGCCACGGTCATCCGCCCACGCTGCGGCCGCAGCAGGCGGCGAAGCTCCGCCAAAGTCCGCCGTCCGGTAGCCACCGGCAGCAAGACTTGTCCTGATAAATCCGACAAAGAGGCTGTGCTCGACAGCGAGGGGCTCGCCAACGAGGACGCCGACGATGAGGAGCCTGCCGGCGCGGACGCCAACGGTGAAGAGCCTGCCAACCCGGACGCCGACGGTGAAGAGTCGGCCGGGGAGGAGGCCGGCGGTGCGGAGCCTGCCGGTAGGGGAGTCGGAGTTGTCACGCCAGCACCGTTCCTCGGTAGGTCTCGTCGCGGGCGACCAGCTCCAGATGTGTGCCCGAAGCACGCACCGCCCCGTCGTCCACCAGCACCACCCGATCAGCGACGGCCAGCAGGGCCGGGCTCGTCGTCACCAGCACCGTCGTCCGCCCGGCCCGCATCCCGCGCAGCCGGCCCGCGATCCGCGCCTCGGTCACCGCGTCCACCGCGGTCGTCGGGTCGTGCACCACCAGCACCGCAGGCTCCGCGGCGAGGGATCGGGCCAACGCCACCCGCTGCCGCTGCCCGCCGGACAGCGTGCGCGCCTCAAAAGCCGAGTCCGGCAACGACCGGGCCACCTCGTCCGCGTCGGCCGCGATCATCGCCGCGTCCACCACCTCCGCACAGGCACGCCCGGAGAGCGAGATCGCCCCGCGCAGCGTCCCGTCGAACAGGTCCGTGTGGTGGCCGGTGGCCAGCAGCACCGAGCGCAGGGCCGCCGGTGCCAGCGACGACAGCGCCACCCCGTCCAGCGTGACCTCACCCTCGGCGGGATCGTGGGAGCGGCCGAGCAGCCGGACCAGTTCCACGGCGAGGGCCGGATCGGTGGTCACCACGCCGAGCATCTCGCCGGGCGCGACGGTCAGATCGAGCGTGCTCACCCGTACCCGCAAAGCTCCTGACGCCGGGATCACCGGGACGGCCTCGCCTCCCGGCACCGCTTCGGGCGCCGCGAGAACCGCCGCGATCCGGCGGGCCGACGCGCGGCCCTGCGCGATGTCCGCGCCCACCCAGCCGAACGTCGACATCGGCCCGACCAGGAACTGCGCCAGGCCGACCGACGAGATCAGCTGACCGACGGTCAGGTCGCCACGGACCGCGAGGAGGCCGCCGGTCACCGCGATCACCGCGAGGAACAGACCGCTCAGACTGAGAACCAGACTTTGGTACGCCGATTCGGCGCGCGCCGCCTGCACCGTGGCGATCAACGCCGACCGGCTGCGCTGCCGATAGCGGGCGACCGCGGCCTGCTCGGCGCGCAACCCCTTCACCACCCGGAGCCCGGCGACCAGGTCGGCGGCCACCCCGGACGCCTGTGCGGCGTGTTCCTGTTCGGTCTCGCTGCGCGTCTCGAGGGGTTTGCCGATCAGCCGGGTCAGCACCATGAGCGGTGGCGTGCCGAGCAGCACGAGCAGGCCCAGCGGCAGCGACACCGACAGCAGTAGCACCGCCCCGACCAGCACCGCGCCGACCGCGGCGATACCGAAGATGACCGCGACGGCGACCGCGCCGACCCGGGCCGCGTCACCCGTCGCGACCGACACCAGCGCACCGGGCAGCCGATCGGTTTCGGCCCCGCCGCGGTCGTGCAGCACCCGCTGAGTGACCCGCATCCGCAGGTCGTGCGCGGCCTGCTCGGAGGCGCGTTCACTGCTCCGGGCCGCATACCGGAAGCTGTAGCTGAGTCCCAGGTAGACCGCGCCGAGCACACCCAGCCAGAGCGCCAGGTCGCCGACGCCGCCGGCCACCGCGCGGTCGATGATCACACCGATCAGGAACGGTACGGCCGCCTCGCCGGCCTGCCACGACGTGGCGAGCAGGGTGCCCAGCGCGATGGCACGGCGCTGCGGGGCGAGCGCGCTGCGGATCACGCGGTGGCCGTTTGACGCGTACGGGAGAGGCGCCGGCGCCGGCGGTCGGCCGGAACCACCATCGGGGTCCCGGTCTCCGGGTCGTCGATCACCCGGCACGGCATCGCGAAGACCTCCTCGACCAGCTCCGCGGTCATCACCTCGGCGGGCGGGCCCTGCGCGAGCACCGTCCCGGCCTTCATCACGATCAGCTCGGTGGCGTAGCGGCAGGCGTGGTTGAGGTCGTGCAGCACCGCGACCACGGTCCGGCCGTCCTCGTGCAGCTCCGCGCAGAGGTCGAGCACCTCGAACTGGTGGGACAGATCGAGGAACGTGGTCGGCTCGTCGAGCAGCAGGATCGGGGTCTGCTGGGCGAGGGCCATGGCCAGCCAGACCCGCTGCCGCTGCCCGCCGGAGAGCTCGTCGACGAACCGGTCGGCCAGGTCGGCCACCTCGGTCAGCCGCATCGCGTCGGCGACCGCGGCCTCGTCCTCGGCGGACCACTGCTTGAGCATCCGCTGGTGGGCGAAACGGCCCCGGGCGACGAGCTCCTCGACCACGATCCCGCCGGGCACGCTCGGTGACTGCGGGAGCATGCCGAGCTGGCGGGCGACGTGCTTGGACGGGTAGGACATGATCTCCTTGCCGTCCAGGTGCACCGCGCCGGCCTGCGGTTTCAGGATCCGGGCGAGGGCCTTGAGCAGGGTGGACTTGCCGCACGCGTTCGGGCCGACGATCACCGTGAACGAGCCGTCGGTGATCTGCACGCCGAGGTGCTCGGCGACGACCCGTCCGTCGTACCCCAGGGTGAGATCTTCTGCCCGTAGCCGTGAGCCGATCATCGGTTTCTCCGTTGGAAGAACAGCAACCAGGACAGATAGACGCCGCCGAGGGCGGCCGTGACGATACCCACCGGTACGTCGTTGGCGGGCAGCGCGTGCTGCGCGGCCCAGTCGCCCGCGGTCAGCAGCGCCGCACCCATCGCCGCGGCGGGCAGCACACCGGCCCGCGGCGAACGGCTCAGCCGGGCGGCGATCGGCGGCGCGGCCAGCGCGACGAACGCGATCGGACCGGCCGCCGCGGTCGCACCGGCTGCCAGCCCGACGGCGGCGAGGGCCAGCACGGCGCGGCTGCGCTGCACCGGCACCCCGTGCAGCACCGCGATCTCGTCGCCGAGCGTCAGCATGGTCAGGTGCCGGCCGTAGTAGAGGACCAGCGGCAGCAGCACCACCACCGTGACGGCCACGATGGTCACCTCGGTCCAGGTGCGCCCGTTCACGCTGCCGATCAGCCAGACCTGCGCGGCGATCGCCTCGTCCAGGTGGCTGCGATAGATCAGGTACGAGTTCGCCGCGTCCAGCAGCGCGGACACCCCGATGCCCATCAGCACCAGGCGGAACGGCTGGGTGCCGCGCCGGAACGCGAGCAGGTAGATCACCACCGAGGTGACCACGCAGCCGATGATCGCGCCGGCCGCCACCTGGACCCCGCCGCCGCCCAGGACCAGCATCACGATCAGCGCCCCGGACGCCGCGCCGACGGTCAGGCCGGCGAAGTCCGGGCTGCCCAGCGGGTTGCGGGTCAGTCCCTGGAAGACCGTGCCGCTGGCGCCCAGGGCCGCACCGACCAGCAGCGTGGTCAGCACCCGGGGCAGGCGCAGCTGGTAGACGATGAAGTCGGTGCCGGCGTCACCCCGGCCGCCCAGGCTGCGCAGCACGTCGGCGACCGGCACCGGGAAGTCGCCGGTGGTCAGGTTGACCAGGGCGACGGCGAGCGCGATCAGCAGCAGGACGGCGCCGACGGCCAGCGAGCGCGGGTGCACCCGGATCGAGAGGCCGCCGGCCCGGAGGGTGATCACAGCTCGCTCAGTTTCCGCCGGCGGCACAGCGCGATGAACAGGGGAGCGCCGAGGAACGCGGTGACCACCCCGACCGGCAGTTCGGCCGGCGCGACGAGCACCCGGCCCAGCACGTCCGAGGCGAGCAGCAGGGCCGGCCCGAGGATCAGCGAGTAGGCCAGGATCCAGCGCAGGTCGGCGCCGGCGAGCAACCGGGCCGCGTACGGCACGGCCAGCCCGAGGAACCAGATCGGGCCGCACGCCGCGGTGGCCGCCCCGCAGAGCAGGGTGACCGCGAGGATGCCGAGCGCGCGGATCCGTCCCGGGTGCGCGCCGAGCGCGGCCGCCGACTCGTCACCGAGGCTCAGCGCGTTCAGCTGCCGGCCCAGTGCCAGCGCGACCAGCACCCCGACGAGCAGGAACGGCGCGAGCTGCACCAGGGTGTCGCGTTCCCGGTCGGCCAGCGAGCCGACGTCCCAGTGCCGGTACCTGTCGAACGCCGCCCGGTTGGTGACCAGCACCGCCCAGATGATCGCGCCGAGCACCGAGGTGAGGCTGACCCCGGCGAGCACCAGGCGTTCCGGGGTGACCCGGCCGGAACCGCCGAGCCCGAACACCGCCGCCGAGACGAGCGCCGCGCCGATGAACGCGAACCAGACGTAGCCGGTGGCCGAGCCGATCCCGAGGAACGCGACCGCGACCACCACGCCGGTCGACGCGCCGAGGCTGACACCGAGCAGGCCGGGTTCGGCGAGCGGGTTGCGGGTGAGTGCCTGCATGACCGTGCCGGCCAGCCCGAGCGCGGCGCCGACCCCGATGCCGAGCAGGGTCCGGGGGAGCCGCAGCTGGTGGACGATGTCCGACGCCGCGCTGTCGTCCGGGTGCCACAGCACCTGCCAGACGATGCCCGGGCCGAGGGTGCGGCTGCCGACCGCGACGCTCAGCACGATCGCCGTGGCGAGCACGGCCGCCCCGATGCCGAGACTGATCCAGCGTTTGGCCGCGCGGGCCGAGGCCACCGATGGTACGTCGGTGACCTGCGTCAACGTGGACTCCATGCACCCCGCCCCGTCAGTAAGGTGAGGCTAACCTACACGTCCAGTCGACGGCAGTACGCCGGCGGTCCGCAACAGCCGCAGCCAGGAGTCGCGGTGCTCCGGTGCGCCCGCGCCGAGGACGAGCGTCACCAGTTCCGGATAGCGGGGGCCGAAGACGTACTCGGTGAAGAACGTGGGCACGTCGGGGGCGAGGTCCTCGGCCTCGAAATCCCCGTCGTACCCCTCGCTGAACCTCAGCCAGGTGTCCGTGTCGGCGTAGTAGACGTCGCCCTGCTCCGGGTCCACGCTGATGCCCTCGCCCTCGAGGATGCGGTCGCCGCCCATCGCCCGCGCCCGCCACAGCTCGTGGCCGATGGTCACCGGGTCGACCGGGAGGTAGTCGAGGATCGGCCGCTCGGCCCAGGCCCGGGCGTCGAGGATGGCCGGCGGCACCCGGAACCGGAAGAACGTCCCCTCGGCCAGGCTGAAGTCGCTGAACGCCGCCCGCAGTCCCGGCGGGCAGCCCGGGATCTCCGGCAGCTCGACCGGGTCCTCGATGCGCACGTCGAGGTCGTGTTCGGCGGCGAGCCGCCGGAACAGCCCGACCTTCTCGCGGAGTTCGTCCACAGCGGTCATCCGGCCATGATGGCGCATCCGGCACACCGGAGTGAGTTAGGAAGGTAAGCCTAACCTACACTGCAGTCCTCTCAGTTCAGAAAGGGATCTGCCGTGCGGCGACTCCTCTCCCTGGCCACGGCCGGGGTCATCCTTCTCGTGGCCGGTTGCGGCCCCAACTCCGCCAACGACACGGCCGAACCCTCGTCCTCGTCGGCGGCCGGCGCCACCGGGTTCCCGGTCTCGCTGGAGCACAAGTTCGGCACCACCACCGTCGCGGCCGAGCCGAAGCGGATCGTCACGGTCGGCCTGGTCGAGCAGGACGCCCTGCTCGCGCTCGGAGTCGTGCCGACCGCGACCACCGAGTGGTTCGGCGAGAAGCCCGGCGCGATCTGGCCGTGGGCCGAGGCCGCGCTCGGCTCGGCGCCCAAGCCGCAGGTGCTGACCAGCACCGACGGCGTCCAGTTCGAGAAGGTCGCGGCGCTGCGCCCGGACCTGATCCTGGCGATCTATTCCGGACTGACCGCCGAGGACTACGCCACCCTGTCGAAGATCGCGCCGACCGTCGCGCAGCCCAAGGACACCGTCGACTACGGCGTCGGCTGGCAGGACCTGACCCGTACGGTCGGCGCCGCCGTCGGGCGCAAGGACCAGGCGGAGAAGCTGGTCACCGACACCGAGGCGACGTTCGCCGCGGTCCGCCAGGCGCACCCGGAGTTCGCCGGCAAGACCGGCATGATGGCGATGACCTGGGAGGGTTACTACGTCTACGGCCCGCAGGACCCGCGCGCCCGGTTCCTGACCGACCTGGGCTTCACGCTCCCGGCCGGCCTGGCCGAGGTGACCGGCAAGGAGTTCGGCGCGAACCTGTCCAAGGAACGCACCGACATGCTCGACACCGACCTGCTGATCTGGCTGGTCGACGCGTACGCCAAGGACAAGGCGAAGGTCCAGGCCGACCCGCTCTACGCCAAGCTCGGTGTCACCACCGAGGGCCGGGACATCTACCTGGAGAACGGTGAGCTGGTCGGCGGGGCCACCTCGTTCATCACCGTGCTGAGCCTGCCGTTCCTGCTGGACAAGCTGGTCCCGCAGCTGTCCGCCGCGGTCGACGGCGACCCGGCCACCGCGGTGCAGCGCGCGAGCTGAGTCAGAGCGTCTTCCCTGGTCGGCTTCCCATCCACCCGGTGGCGAAGTCGACCAGCTCGCGTTGCGGCATCAGCCGGGCCTCGGCCTCACCGACCGTCCCGACCGTGACCGCGCCGGTCGCCTCGAAGGCCGCGCCAATTTCATCGAAATCGCTCACGTCCTGATCCGCCGCGACCCAGGTCGCCCAGTAGGCCGTGCCGTCGCGCCCCCGCACCGACGAGCCGTAGTCGGCCATCGGCGCCAGCTCCTGCCGGCTCTCCGCCAGATGCAGCGACGAGTTGCGGTGGTGCCCGCATCCGAGCAACAAGACTTTTCCGTACGAACGGTAGACCGCCCCCACCGGCGACCGTTCGCCGAACGGCTCGTCCAGCGGATGGTCGTCGGTCATCGCCGTCGCCCGCGCCCCGAGCGCGGCGAACGACACCTGCGGATGCTCGCTGCGCCGGGCGCCAGGCCAGCAGCGCACCGTCTCCGGCAGGATCCCCACCCACTGACTCGGGGTGCGCAGCGGATCGAACCCGGGACTCTGCGCGCGGATGATCGGCCACCAGTCGGCCGGCACCGGCGGTTTGCTCCAGTCCACCGGGTCGGTGTTGGACGGTGTGTGCGTCGGTACGACCAGGGTGCCCTTGCGCCCGAGCACGTCGAGCAGGGCCTGCACCACCGCCTGCACCCCGCCGGCCACGAACCCGATCGCCCGCACCGAGGTGTGCACCAGGACGGTGTCGCCGGCCGCGAGCCCGAGGCTGCGCAGATCGTCGGCGAGCGAGGCGGCGGTATGGGGTTGATCCTGAGTCACCGGGCAAGTATGTCGATGACCGGCTGGTCCGCGCTCGCTACTTTCGGCACGTACCGGGAGATCGGGAAAGGACCAACGACCCTGCTGGCCAAGACCCCGCGGGATCAGGATGATATCGATGGAAGGAGGTGGCGATGGTCATCGTGGTGCTGTTGTGGCTGGCCGCGGTCGCCACCGGCGTGTGGGCGATCTGGCCGGTCGCCGCGTCGTCCTCGTCGCCGGCTCCCGCCGCGCCGCCGGAGCCGCTGCCGGCTCCGGTCAGCCTCGAGGGTGTGCTGGCCGGTCAGGTGATCCGCCGGGAGATCACGTGCGGGCAGTACCGGCGGGCTCTGGAACGTCTCGCGATCCGCGACGACGAGCGCCACCCGATGTCGGTTCCGGACGACTCAGCGGGCTGACGCTGGGTGCCGACGGCTCAGCGGGCTGAGGCGAACAGGTCGAGCATCTGTCGTTGCTGGGGGAGCGACGCGGTCCAGTCGGCGTCGGCGGCCGTCCAGCGCAGCAGGTAGGAGCGCTGATCGGTGACCGCCACCAGCACCCGGCGCTCGTGCCGGACGGTGTCCGAGTCGGGCCGCCAGGTGTACTCCCAGTCCGCGGCGCCACGCTTGAGCAGCAGCACTCCCATGCTGATCCGCTCGTACCCGGGCAGCGTCCCGGCGGTCCGCGCGGCCTTCTCCCGGCCCTGCCAGTACGCCAGCGGCCGCTGGGTGACCACCGGCGAGACGTTCACGCTGAACGCCCGGCGCCCCTGCGCATCGCTGAAACAGACCTCGTTGCCGCTGGTCGAGCGCTGCCACCCGGCCGGCAGACCGAGCGCGAACCCGGACGGGTCCCGGAACCAGATCCAGCCCTTCGGCAGCCCGGCCGGCGCGAACGTGGTGGCCGCGACGACCGGCCGCGGGTCGGCGCCGAAACCGCAGGCGTCGAGGGGCGACGCCACCAGGGCGGCCGGTGCCGCGGGCGGCGCGACGACCCGTACCTGCTGGTCCGGGCCCTGGCGGCTGGCGGCCAGCGCGGCACCGCCGCCGGCGAGCACCAGCAGGGCGCTGCCGGCCAGCACGAGCCGGCCCCGGTACGGCTTGCGGGCGCGCCGGACCGCGGGCGGGCCGTCCATGATCGCGCGGAGGCGCGACTCCACCTCGGCGGACGAGGGGCGCTGCTCCGGATCGCGGCGGAGCAGGTCGAGCAGCAGCGGGGCGAGCGGCCCGGCCAGCTCCGGCGGGTCCGGCGGCTCGGTGAGCAGCGCGCGGATGGTGGCCGCGGCGTCGCCCCGGCCGTGCGGCGCCCGGCCCTCGACGGCCGCGTAGAGCGTCGCGCCGAACGACCACAGGTCGGACGGGACACCGGCGTCGCCGGTCTCCAGCCGCTCCGGCGCGATGTAGCTGGGCGAGCCCAGCCGCGGATCCGGCCCGGTGTCCGTGTCGCCCAGGGTGGCCAGCCCGAAGTCGGTGAGTACCACCCGGCCGTCGTCCGTGAGCAGCACGTTGTCCGGTTTGATGTCACGGTGCAGCACCCCGGCGTCATGTGCGGCCCGCAAGGCCGCGAGCATCTGCAGGCCGATCTGAGCGGCTTTGTCGTACGACAGCAGCCCGTCGTCCTGCACGACCCGGTGCAGCGACCGGGACTCGACGTACTCCATCACGATCCAGCAGTGGCCCTGCCGCCACACCACGTCGAAGACCTTCACCACGCCGGGGTGGTCGAGCCGGGCCGCCGCCCGGGCCTCGCGCATCACCTGTGCGACGAGCCGGGCCTCGGACGGCACCCGGATCTCCTTTACCGCGACGGTACGCAGCAGCAGATCGTCCTCGCCCCGCCAGACCCGGCCCATCCCGCCCGTGCCGATCACTTCGAGGAGCCGGTACCGTCCGCCCACCCGATCGTCGGTCCTGTCCACGCCGGCCATCACCACTCTCCGAATCCCTCGCTCTTCGGGTATTCGGAGCCGCGACGGCCGTGGATGGGTGCTGTTTTCCTATCCGGCGCCGCCCGCGCTCACCACCTCGTCCGGGTTGATCGGGCCGAGGAAGCCGAAGATCACCACGGCGCGGTAGTAGACCCAGGCCAGGGTGTAGCAGGGCGGCCGGGCCGCGACGGCGTAGGTCGCGCACTTGCGCTTGAGGTCGGCGTAGAGCGCCACGTCGATCCGGTCCTTGGCGGCCGGGGTGAACGCGCCCGCGTCCTTGTAGTTGCGGTAGCCGAAGTCGTGCCGCCAGCAGGCCAGGTGGAAGTCGTAGCCGAGCGGCCGGTCGGGGCTGGCCGAGCAGTAGTCGGTGCCCCAGTCGAAGTGGTAGTCCGCCCACTCGTCGCGATTCTGCCGGGCCGCGTTCCAGTCCTGGTAGCTGCCGGCACCGGTCTGGGTGAACGAGGCGAGGACGGTGAGCCGGTCGGTGGCGGTCGCGGCGTAGGCGGGACCGGTGAGGCCGAGGGTGACGGCGGCGACGGTGGTCAGGGCGGCGAGACTGCGGCGTACGGACAACCGGACCTCCCGGTGACGAAGGGCCACCCAGTCTCGCCGTGCCCGGGGATCGCAGGCATCGGTTACCGTCAGTGTTTGCCACCGGCGTGGAATCCGACCCGTACGTGCGGCGGCGCGTACCGTGGGCGCCGGAGGTGTTGATCTCGATGACCGGCTGGGTCGAGCACGTGGTGTGGTGGCATGCCCACCCATTGACGTTCCTGGGTGCCGAACGTGACGCGCTGCCACCCGGCGCACCCGCCGTGCCACGGTTGCGCGCGTTCGAGCCGTGGCTGGACTACCTGGTCGAGCTCGGGTGCAACGGCCTCGCCCTGGGCCCGGTCTTCGCCTCCGCCACGCACGGCTACGACACCGTCGACCACCTCCGCGTCGACCCGCGGCTGGGCACCGAGGACGACCTGCGACGGCTGCTCGACGAGTGCCGCCGGCGCGGGATCCGGGTGCTGTTCGACGGCGTGTTCAACCATGTCGGCCGGGACTTCGGACCGTTCCGCGATGTGCTGGCGAACGGGCGCTCATCGTCGTACAAAAATTGGTTTCGCCTTGATTTTGATGGTGATGGCCCGGACGGTTTCGGCTACGCCGACTTCGAGGGGCACCGGCACCTGGTCGCGCTCAACCACGACGAGCCGGCGGTGGTCGACTACGTCGCCGAGGTGCTGCGGCACTGGCTGGACTTCGGCATCGACGGCTGGCGACTGGACGCCGCCTATGCGGTCCCGTTGCCGTTCTGGCACGCCGCGGTCGGCCGGGCCCGGGAGAAGCACCCGGACGCCTGGTTCGTCGGCGAGGTGCTGCACGGCGACTACCCGGCCTGGGTGAGCGACGGCGGCCTCGACTCGGTCACCCAGTACGAGCTCTGGAAGGCGATCTGGAGCAGCCTCAACGACCTGAACTTCTTCGAGCTGGCCTGGGCGCTGGAACGCCACGACACGTTCTCCGCGACGTTCGCCCCGATGACCTTCGTCGGCAACCACGACGTGACCCGGTTGGCCAGCGCGCTGACCGAGCCGCGGCACCTGGGCCTGGCGCTGGCCGTGCTGTTCACCGTCGGCGGCGTGCCGAGCGTCTACGCCGGCGACGAGCAGGCGTTCCAGGGCGTCAAGCGGGACCGTGAGTTCGGCGACGACGAGGTCCGCCCGCCGTTCCCGCCCGCGCCGGCCGACCTCGCCGCCTACGGCTGGCCGACCTACCACCTGCACCAGCAACTGATCGGTCTGCGCCGGCGGCACCCGTGGCTGCACCGCGCCACGACCAGGAAGTTGGTGGTCACCAACAAGCAGTTAGCGTACGAATCGGTCGCGCCGGACGGCGCCCACCGCCTGATCGTCCTGCTCAACGCGGCGACCGAACCCTACGACTTCGACGTGACCACGAGCGGCCCGCTGCACGTGGTGTCCTCCCACGACGGCACCGACCACGGCACGTCAGTCCCCGGCCCCGGCTGGTCGGTGCTCGAACCCGCCTGATGGAGGACCTCGACCTGACGCCGTACACGTACC
Source organism: Actinoplanes awajinensis subsp. mycoplanecinus (assembly GCF_001509495.1). NCBI lineage: Bacteria > Bacillati > Actinomycetota > Actinomycetes > Micromonosporales > Micromonosporaceae > Actinoplanes > Actinoplanes awajinensis. The sequence continues at coordinate 53,267 of NZ_LLZH01000288.1, forward strand.
TGAGCGCGCCGCTGCCCATGCTCACGGTCGGCTGGCTGGGCCCGGAGTACGGCGTGCAGGGCGGAACGGACGCACCCCTGACCGCCGGCGAGCTGGACCAGCTCCGGACCCGGTCCCGGCGGATCGTCAGCCTCTGCCTCGGCTGGCACACCTGCGAGTTCTGCCTGGCGGCCGACGGCAACGGCGAGTACCACTACTACCTGCCGGACGGGCGGATCTACGCCGCACCCATGATGATCGTGCACTACGCCGAACAGCACGGGTACCGGCCGCCCCCGGACCTGCTGGAGGCCCCGCCGCCGCAGTGGGACCGGCGCGCCGAGCAGCTGTGCGCCCTGCTCCTGGACGAAGCGGCGGACGTCGGGTGGCGGGCCGCAGCGGTCGAGGAGCTCGGGAACTGGCTCGATCGCCGGGCCTTCGACGCGCTGATCCAGGTCATGCGGGCCGGCGGTGAGCTGCTCGTCCTCACGGGCATCGACCTCGGTCGCGCGCTGGCCGGCTTCGTCCCGCTGGGCTACCTGGACGACCTGGACCCGGCAACCCTTGATCCCGGGGTCCGGCACGGGATCGACCTCGCCCAGGCGGAACAGAACGGGCGATAGCCTGCTCGGGTGACGATTCAGCTGGTTCCGCGGTTTCCGGTGGACGATCGGGAGCTGAGCGGGCTGCACGCCCGGGCGTTCGGCAGTGACCCGGCCGCGGTGCGGCCGTGGGCCGCGCGGCTGGAACGGCACGCGCTCACCTGGATCGGTGCCTTCGACGGCGACCGGCTGGTCGGGTTCATCCAGGTCTGCTGGGACGGTGGTGCGCACGCGTTCCTGCTGGACACCGCCGTCGACCCGGACCAGCAGCGTCGGGGGATCGGGATCATGCTGGTGACGGCGGCGGTCGACGAGTCCCGCGCGGCCGGCTGCGAGTGGCTGCACGTCGACTTCGAGCCGCACCTCGAGCACTTCTACCTGGAGCAGGGCGGCTTCCGGAGCACGCCGGCCGGGCTGATCGCGCTCTGACCGGCGGGTGCCGTCAGCTCTTGTGGCCGCACCCGTCGACGGACACGGGCTTGGCGCAGGCGCGCAGGGTGCTCCAGCCCAGGATGCCGGTGACCGCGTCGTACTTGTCCTCGATCTGCAAGCCTTCGTCGGTCAGGTCGCAGGCGTGGATGCCCTGGTCGTGCCGGCTGTTGCGCATCTTCACGACGTTGACTGCCCGCCCCACCCCGTCGCAGAGCTCGATGTAGCGGATCTGGATGACGTTCTGGAACAGGAACATCAGCCCGACCAACGGCTCGGTGATCGGGCCGAAGGTCCGGGTCTCGCTGGTCACCCACAGCGAGGCGCCCGAGGTGCGGATCAGGCCGAGCAGATTGCGCAGGTAGGCCGGGAAGCGTTCGGTCTCGCGGGCCGCGTTGACCATCTCGGCCAGGCTGTCGATCACGATCCGGCGGGTCGTGCCGTCGGCCAGCCCGTGGCGGGTGACCGACGACAGGCCGTCGAGGTCGAGGTTGCCCATCGGCACATGGGAGATCACGAGCCGGCCGTCGTTCCGGGCGGCCTGCAGGTCCCAGCCGAACTTCTCCGCCGTGGTGAGCAGTTGGTCGGCGGTGTCCTGGAAGCTGATGTACAGGCATCGTTCGCCCTGGGTGATTCCCTCGGCGATGAAGCGGAGCCCGGCGATGGTCTTGCCGACGCCGGACGGGCCGAGCAGCAGTGTCGCGTCGGTGCGGGGAATCCCGCCGTCCATCAGTGTGTCGAGGCCGTTGATGCCGCTCGGGATCCGGCCCTTCTCCGGGACCACCTCCGGCGGGAGCATCGACTCGATCCGGGGGTGCACCTCGAAACCGGCGCCGGTGATGTGAATCGTGTGCGCGCCGGCCAGGTGGGCGGCACCGCGCATCTTGATCACGCGGAGCCCGCGCCGGTCGATCGGCTCCCGGGGCTCGTAGGACAGTTGCAGGATGCCGTCGGCCAGGGCGAACTCCACCCCGGTGAGCATCTCCTCGGCGGTGTACTCGCCGAGCAGCAACAGGACCGTGCCGGCCTGGGCGACCCGGCTGTTCAGGTCGTAGAGCGCCATCCGCAGGTCGTGCTCGCTGACGAAGTCACGCAGCATCTTCACGCTGTCGATGACCACCACGGCCGGTTGGTCGTCGAAGGACTTGCGGACCACCTCGTCGACCAGCGGAGTGAGGTCGTGCTCGGCGCTGTGGCGCAACATGTCACCGAGGTGGACGTACTCGACCCGGGTGCCGAGGTGCTCCGGTTCGAAGAAGTCGAACCCGCTCAGATGGTCGACGAGCTTGCTGTGCGGCTCCGACAGGGTCGTGTAGTAGATGGCCTTGTGCTCCGGGGTGGCGTTCGCGAAGCAGATCTGCTGCGCCATGATGGTCTTGCCGGCGCCGGGCGGCCCGGCGACGACGATCACCGACCCGCGGTCGAGACCGCCGCCGAGCACCAGGTCGAGATCTGCCAGCCCTGTCGACATCCGGGTCACCGAGCTCCACGTCCCCTCTGCAACAGGTCTTGGGCGGCTGCCAGCAGGGTCGCGGTCAGGCAGGGCTTGGTCAGCACGATGTCGGCTTCGCCGGCCAGTTGTGAGTCGCCGCTGACCGACAGGACCGGGATCGCGGCGGTGGCTGGGTCCTCGCGCAACCGGCGGATCAGCTCGGCCCCATCCATGATCGGCATCATCATGTCGGTGATCACCAGGTCCGGCGCCCAGTCGCGGACGGCGGCCAGGGCCATCGCTCCGTCGCCGGCCTCGGTCACCTCGTGACCGGCCTTGGCGAGGATGCGCCGGTGCATGAACCGTATGTCGGATTCATCGTCGACGACCAGGACCTTGCTCATCGCACGTCCGTCCTCCAGGCAGCGGTCGGCGTTGTGGTGCCGCCAGGGGCTGGAGCGACGGGTCGTTCACGCCTCGGCGAGGTGTCCGGCCCTCCCGAGACTGGCACAGCTGTCCGTCCGGCGTGGGGATACCCGCCGAACCCGGCGGAATTTACCCGACGAAGGCCGGACAGGCAGTAAGAACAGCCCGAAAGGCCATCCGCGCCGGTGTGATGGGCGAGGCTCGTGCACGGATCACTGATTCGCGCCCGCGGGGCCGGCCCCTATTATTTGATCTTGGCCGGCCGGGCGCCCGAGCGCCCCGCACCCGTACCTGATCGGAGTTCGATGTTCCCCCGCAGCACACCCGGACCGTCCCTTCTGCGCGGCGCGACGCAGCGACGGCTCGGCCGTCGCGACGCGCTCCGGCTCGGCGGTCTGTCCGCGTTCGGCGCGGCGCTGGCCGCGTGCGGCGTGCAGGGCACCGGCGTGCCGGCGGCGAGCGTGGACGCGGGCACCCTGGCCACGTTCTGGCAGGGCAAGACGCAGCACGGCAAGCTCGACTTCGCGAACTGGCCGCTCTACATGGACCCGAAGCGGCCCGAGCTGGCGAAGTTCACCGAGCAGACCGGCATCGAGGTGAACTACCAGGAGGTCATCCAGGAGATGGGCCCGTGGTTCGCCAAGGTGCAGCCGCAGCTGTCGGCGAAGCAGTCGATCGGCTTCGACCTCATGGTGATCACCAACGGGATCCAGTTCGGCCAGTTCCGCGCGGCCGGGTTCCTGGCGCCGCTGGACCACGCCCAGCTGCCGAACTTCACGAAGAACGCGGGCGCGAAGTACACCGGCGAGACGTTCGACGAGGGCAACGTGTTCAGCGTGCCGTGGTCGTCGGGGATCACCGGCATCGCCTACGACCCGGAGAAGACCGGCCGGGAGATCACCAGCCTGGCTGACCTGTGGGACCCGAAGTTCACGGGCAAGGTCGGCATGATGTCGGACGTCACCGAGCTGGGCAACTTCGGTCTGCTGGCCGCCGGGATCAAGCCGGAGGACTCGACCGAGGACGGCTGGCGCAAGGCCGCCGCCCTGCTCAAGAAGCAGCGGGATGCCGGCATCGTCCGCAAGTACTTCGAGCAGGACTACGTCGACGCGCTCGGCAGCGGCGAAGTGTGGCTCACCCAGGCCTGGTCCGGCGACGTCTTCCAGAAGAACCTCTCGGACGGCACGAACCTCAAGTTCGTGATCCCTGAGGAGGGCGGCACGATCTGGACCGACAACTTCGCCATCCCGATCACCGCGGCCAACCCGGTCGACGCCCTCAAGATGATCGACTTCTTCTACGAGGTCGAGAACGCGGCGGCGCTGGCCGAGTACATCAACTACGTCTGCCCGGTGCCGGCCGCCCAGGCGCAGATCACGAAGGACGCGGCGGCGCTGACCGGCTCGGACCGCACCGAGATGCACCAGGTCGCGGCGAGCCCGCTGGTCTTCCCGAGCGAGGCCGACTACGCCAAGCTGCACTACTACGTCGACTTCAACACCGCCGAGCAGCAGCAGACCTTCTCCTCGATCTTCGACGCGATCATCCTGGGCTGACCGGGCACCGCCGCCGTGGTCGCGCGGCGGCGATACCGGCGCCCGCAGGTCAGCCGCCGGTGATGGACCAGTGCCAGGCCTCGGCGGGCAGGTTGACGAAGCCGTACTCCTTGGCGTGCACGGTCAGCCACTTGAAGGCCGGTGTCTTCGACGAGATGGTCTTGCCGGCCGACGAGATGTCCACGGCCAGGCCGATCTCGTGCAGGGAGCGGCCGGGGATCGCGGTCGGGACGCGGCAGGACGAGGCGGGCGCGGTCCAGACGTCCGGGCAGCCGTTGATCGTACGCAGTTCGATCTGTCGTTGCGTGGTCCGGAAACCGCCGCCGGAGATCTGGACGCCGTCGGCCCGCGCGTCGTCGACCATGCGCTTGAACGCGAACGCGACCGTCTTGTTCACCGTCACGCTGTAGACCAGCGTGGTGTCGGTCGCGGCCTTGAACGCCGGCCGGATCTGCGCGACCACGTCCCGGCTCAGCGTGCCGGCCTGGGTCGCCAGGGCCGCGGCGGCGGGCAGCGCGACGTACGCCTCGCGGGTCTTGGCGGCGGCCGCGGTGGTGAAGCTGACCGCGGCGGTCGCCTTGGTGAGCCGGGCCGCGGCGGTTCTCACCTCGGCGCGGGCGAGGGTGAGCGCGGCGGCGTACCGCTGGTACTGGAGTTTGCGGGTGGTGACCGTCTTCGTCGCCGCGGTGACGGCGTTGGTGGCCTTGGTGACGGCGGTCGCGCTGCGCGGTTTGAGCTTGCCGGCCGTACTCAAATTGGTTCTTGCCGCGACCAGGGCCTTGCGGGCGGCGGCGTGCCGGAGGCGGGCGTTGGTCTCGGCGGTGACCGCCGCGGTCAGGGTGCTCTGCGCGGTCGTGCCGGCCTTCGTGGCCGCCGCGGCCTCGGCGGTCCACGTGCTGATCGCGGCCTTCTGCCCGGCGTAGGTGGTGCGCATCGCCGCGGCCGTCGCCTCCCGGGTCAGGCTGCGGTACATCAGGCCGGACCAGGAGGCCGCCGCCGTGGCCGCCTTGGTGGGAGGGGCCGTTGCCGCCTGCGTCGGTGCGGGCGTGCCGAGCGCCGAGGCCACCGCCGTCAACGCGATGATCGCGGCGGCGGACTGTCGTCGAGTTCGCTGTCGTGTCGTCACCCGGCGACTGTCCGTGCCGGCGGGTGGGTGCTCGGTTCCTGTCCGGGTCCGATCAGGTTGCGGCGGACCACCGCCTCCCCGGCGGCACGCACCCCGGACGGTCAGTTCGGCGTGAACAGCCCCTGGATCCCGACCAGGATCGCGATCACTCCGAAGACCGCGATCACCAGTGGCCAGCCGCCCGGCTCACCCGGCCCCGGCGAGTTCAGCACCCGGCGACCGGTCAGTTTCTCCCAGGTCAGCAGCAGTCCGACGGCGAGTCCGACCACCTCGAAGTGCCAGATCCGCCCGTCGAACAGGTGCACGATCAGCCAGAAGCCGGCCGCGACCAGCGCGACGATGCCGATCAGCCAGGACCAGCGGGCCACCCGCTCGGTGAACCGCTCCAGGCCGCCGCCGACGTTCGGGATCCGGCGCAGCAGCGGGATGCCGAGCAGCAGGCCGCCGAGTATGTTGGCGAGGTCGAGCAGAAGGGCCATGGCGGAGAGGGTAACGGGAGCGCTCCCACCCCGCTACACCAGGCTTAACCTCCGGTCCGCGACGCCGATCCGGATCCGCTGGCCCCAGGAGAGCTCCAGGGCGTCCGACTCCAGGCCGTCGGCGAAGACCACGAGCCGCTCGCTCTCGCTGGTCAGCTCGAGTTCGCGGCCCGGCGCCAGGAGGCCGGACACCTCCAGGACGCCGGTGGCCGGTGAGGGCCAGGCCTCTCGTACGAACCAGCACAGCGCCGGGTCACCCGGCCCGGGCAGCGCCGGAGCGGCCACCCGGTCCCGGGCGATCGAGGCGCACCAGCCGGTGGCGCCGGTGCCGGTCCCGACGATCAGCCCGGACGACGACTGGCGCTCCCGGGCGCCGTCCGGCGTGGTGATCACGTACCGGGCCGACTGGTGGCCGGCGTGTCCGACATAGATCTCGTTGAGACCGGACAGCTCCTGGCCGTCGTCGAGTCGTGCGACCACCATGGTGCGTTCCTGCGTCCGGGTCCGGGTCTGCAGCAGGGCGCCGACCGCGGCGGCGGGGTGCCGCACCAGCACGCCGGGGTTGCGCCCGGGCTCCGGGTTCACGCCGATCACCGGCTGGCCGTCCAGGTACTTCGCCACGTTCGCGACCAGACCGTCCTGTCCGACCGCGACGATGACGTCCTCGGGGGCGAACAGGAAGCGGGGCAGGTCCGTACGCTCGACGTGGCCGCGCCGCCAGTCGGCCGGGACCGCCGCACCCACCTCGGTCACCGCGGCCCGCTGCGCCTCGTGCCGCGCGGTGACCTCGTCGAGGTCGCGCCCGCGCTGCTTCAGGAAGTAGGCCGCGGCGCCGCGGGTGCCGTGCCGGGCGAGCAGCTCGTCGAGCTCGCTGCGCCGCGACACGACCACCACGCGGGGATTCAGAGAACTCATCCGATCCGGCCGATCAGCTTGGTCAGCAGGTCCGGGGTGACCGTCAGCTCCTTGATCGCCGGCAGGTGCTGTGCCAGCTCCTTGAGCGCCAGCGCCTGCAGCACCTCGGGCGGCAGGTCCCGGTACGCCGCCAGCCGCGCCGCCTCGGCCTCCGCCTCGGCCAGCCCGACCACCCGGGTGCCGGCCGCGCGGGCCTCGTCGCGCAGCCGCACCGCGTCCGCCTCGGCGCCCGCCGCCAGCCGGGACTGCTCGGCCGCGCTCCGCACCGCGACCAGTTCCGACTCGGCGTCCAGCTCGGCACTGCGCCGGGCGTTCGCGCCGTTCTGCTCGACCAGGTGCTGCTCCTGCTTGGCCAGCTCGATCTTGCTCTGCAGCTCGTTCTCGGCGATCGAGCGTTCCTGCTGGACGGCGTGCGCCCGCCGGGCGTAGGTGGCCCGGTCCGCGTCCTGCTGCACCTTCTCCCGGGTCGGGGTCTGCAGCGCGCGCTCCAGGTCGGGCTCCGGCCGGATCGCCACCACCCGGGCGCTGACCACGGTCACCCCGGTCTCGGCCAGCCGCGGGTCGGTGGCCAGCGCGTCCGCGACCGACTGCCGCACCGGCGCGATCCCGGTGGTCAGCGCCTCGGCCAGGGGGAGCCGGGCGATCAGGTCGAGCGCGGGCTGCTGGGCCAGCTCGGCGAGCAGGGTGGCCACCTGGTCGAGCGGCTGCCCGGTCCAGCGTCCCCGGTACGGGTCGATCGAGAAGTCCAGCCGGGACGCGGCCGCCGCCGGGTCGCTGACCCGGTAGGTCACGGTGGCCTGCACGGTCACGTCGGCGAAGTCCTCGGTACGGGCGTGGAACAGCAGCGGCAGCTCCCGGTCGTCCACCGGCACCTCGGAGAGCACCGCGGTCAGCGGCCGGTACCAGAACGCCAGCCCGGTGCCGGAGCGCTTCGCCTTGCCCTGGACGGTGTGGCTGACCCAGCTGGTCGGAGCCGACCGCAGGTGTCGCAGGTGCAGTCGGCGCTTGATGTCAGCCATCGAGGAGTCCTTCCGGGGTGGATCGTTTTCGTCATGGTGACGATAAAGGGTCGTGGTTATTATCGTCAACATGACGCTATACATGGCGGCCGTCACAGTTGATCTCGTGTTGCTCACCATCCGGCGGGGCGCGCTGCAGGTGTTGCTGGTCCGCCGGGGCATCGAGCCGTTCCTCGGGCAGTGGGCGCTGCCCGGCGGCTTCGTCCACGACGACGAGGACCTGGACGTGGCGGCGGCCCGGGAGCTGCGCGAGGAGACCGGAGTGGACCCGACCGCCGGGCACTTCGAGCAGCTCGCGACATACGGCACCCCGGGCCGGGACCCGCGCGGACGGGTGGTGACCGTGGCCTACCTGGCCCTGCTGCCCGACCTGCCGGCCCCGGTGGCCGGCAGCGACGCGGCACACGCCGAGTGGCGCCCGGCCGACGACCCGGGCCTGGCCTTCGACCACGACCGGATCCTGGCCGACGGCGTCGAGCGCGCCCGGGCCAAGTTGGAGTATTCACCCCTGGCCACGGCGTTCTGCCCGCCCGAGTTCACCGTGGCCGAGCTGCGCGGCGTCTACGAGACGGTCTGGCGCACCCGCCTCGACCCCCGCAACTTCCACCGCAAGGTGACCACGGCCGAGGGCTTCGTCGAGCCGACCGGCCACAGTGTCACCCGCGACCGCGGCCGCCCGGCGCAGCTGTTCCGCCGCGGCCCCGCCACCCTCCTGCACCCCCCACTGCTGCGGCCTTGACCCGCATTTTTTCGGTACGGATGCGGAGCGCCCGTCCGTAGGCCACGAGCCGAGGGCCGAGAGCGCGCCACGGTCCGGTGACCGCGCGGCCTCGCGGCGGGGTCCGGTGTGGGGGATGGCGAGGTGTAGCAGCCGTCCGCATCGGCCGAAAGTCGTAGAACCGCGCCGGGAGCCCCGACCGACGGCCGATGCCCGGCGGCCCCCGGACGAGAAGGATCGGTTGCATCGACACGCCATGCTGCATCGAGCATGCGTTCGGCAACGGGGGAGGAACAGATGTCGGTGGTCGCGGAGCATCCGGTGGAGTCGCAGGAGGAGGTCACCCCGCCTCGGTGGGTCCGGCCCCCGTCCTCCCGCCGCGTCGTGGCCCGGGCGGTGCAGTTCGTCGGCGCGACCGGCGCCGTCTTCTCCGTGCTCCCGCCCCGGCACCACCACTTCACCCTGCTCGCCGACATGATCCCGACCGCCGGGATGATCACCGCTCGGGTGGCCGCCGCGGTGGTCGGCGTCCTGCTGGTCTACCTCGGCGCCGGGCTGCGTCGCGGCAAGCGCCAGGCCTGGCAGCTCGCGCTGATGCTGTCACTGCTCAGCGTCGCGCTGCACGTGGTCAAGGGCGGCCTGGTGCCGACGATCTTCGCGGGCGCGATCGCGGCGCTGCTGGTCGCCGAGCGCGACGAGTTCACCGCGGCCGGCGACCGGCGCAACCGGTGGCGGGCGGTGCGGGCCTGCCTGACGTTCCTCGGCGCCGGTTTCGCGCTCGGTGTCGCCGAGATCGCTGTACGGGTCAACCGCCTCGACGGCCACTCCGGCGTGCTGAGCTGGGCCGAGCACGCCGGCCTGGGCCTGATCGGGGTCACCGGGCCGGTCCACTTCCAGTCGCCGGTCGGCGCGCTCACCGTCTCGGTCACCACCGGGGCGTTCGGGCTCCTGGCGTTCGGCTCCGGGGCGCTCCTGCTGCTGCGCCCGAGCACCGGGGAGCAGTCCTGCCCGGTCGCCGACCAGACCCGGCTGCGCGAGGTGCTCGACCGGCACGGCGACGGCGACTCGCTCGGCTATTTCGCGCTGCGCAGTGACAAGCAGCTGGTCTGGGCGCCGTCCGGCAAGGCCGCGGTGGCGTACCGGGTGGTCAACGGGGTGAGCCTGGCCTCCGGTGACCCGCTCGGGCTGCCGTCGGAGTGGCCGCGGGCGATCGGGCAGTGGCTGGCCGACTGCGCCGAGCACGGGTGGACGCCGGCCGTGCTGGCCTGCGGGACGGCGGGTGGCCGGGCGTACCAGAAGGCCGGGCTGGACGTGATCGAGCTGGGTGACGAGGCGATCGTCGACGTGGCCGGGTTCTCGCTGAACGGGCGGCCGATGCGCGGCGTCCGGCAGGCCGTCGCGCGGATCCGCCGGGCCGGGTACACCTGCACGATCCTGCGGCAGCGCGACCTGCCCGCGGAGACCCTGGCCGAGGCGATGAGCTGTGCTAACGCGCTGCGCGACGGCAAGGTGGAGCGCGGTTTCTCGATGGCGCTGTCCCGGCTCGGCGACCCGGCCGACGGGGACTGCCTGCTCGCGCTCTGCCGCGACGAGGACGGCGTGCTGCGCGGGGTGCTGCACTTCGTGCCGTGGGGCCGGCGCGGCATGTCGCTCGACCTGATGCGCGGCGACCGGACCGCGCCGAACGGGCTCACCGAGCTGATGGTGGTCTCGGCGATCGAGGCCGCGCCCGGGTTCGGCGTCGAGCGGATCTCGCTGAACTTTGCGGTGCTGCGCTCGGTGTTCGCCCGGGCCGAGGAGCTCGGTGCCGGTCCGGTCATCCGGCTGTGGTGCCGGATCCTGCGGGCCGCCTCCAAGCTGTGGCAGATCGAGTCGCTGTACCGGGCGAACGCCAAGTACCTGCCGGACTGGGAGCCGCGGTTCCTCTGCTTCCCGTCGGCCCGGGACCTGCCGCGGATCGCGATCGCGGCGCTGAGCGCGGAGTCGTTCCTGCCCGCGCGCGGCACTCCGGCCGCATGAGCCTGGTAGGCATCCCGCTGATCCTTCTGACCGCGCTGCTCGCGGTGGTCGCGGTGGTCGCGACCGTGCGCGGCTGGCGGCTTCTTCCGGTACGGATCGTCGGGCTGATCGCGGTCGAGGTGCTCGTGGTGGCGTGCCTGGGCCTGATCGCCAACCGGTCGGAGAGCTTCTACCCGTCCTGGCAGGCGCTCGGCGGCGACACCGGCGCGGCCGTGGTCACCCCGACCACGGCCGGCCGCCTCGACGCGGCGCTGCACGCGGCCGGCGCGATCGACTGGTCACCGCCCGAGGCGGCCCGCTGGCAGACGGCCGTCCCGCCGGTGCTGATCGTCCCGCCGGACTACGCCGAACCGGCCGGGCGCTCGTTCCCGGTGCTGGTGGCGCTGACCACCCGGGCCGACGCGGCGCAGGTGGAGCGGACCGCCGCCGCGACACCGGGCGTCGTGACCGTGCTGCTGGTGCCGACCCGGGCCACCACGGCCGCGACTCTCGGGACGTTGGGCGACAGCCTCAGCCGGGACGTCCGCAGCACCGCGAGCGTGGCTCTGCTCGCCGACCCGCCCTGGGCCGCCCTGGCCGCGTCCTGGCCGGGCCACCCGGTGGTCACTCCCGGACACACCGCCGCGGCGTTCGCGTCCGCCGTCCGAGACCTGCCGTCGCCGCTGGCCGCACCGCAGCGGCTGCCGTCCCTCACCGACCAGGGGAGTCCGTCGTGACCATCGACTCACCGGCGACGGTGCTCCTGGCGATCGCCGTCGTGCTGGCGGTCACCGCCGGGCTGGCCCTGCTCTGGGACCGGACCCGGGTGCCGGCCCGGATCGCGCTGGTCGCCGTGGTCGTCCTCAGTGTCACCGGGACGGCCGCACTGGAGCTGAACCGGCTCACCGAGACGTATCCGCACTGGGGCGACCTGGTCGGCGACCCGGACGCGCCGCTCGCGCTGCCGGTGCTGCCCGGCGCCGGACCGTCGGCGAGCGTGCCACCGGTGTCGGGCCCGCCCGGCAAGGGGAAGATCGTGACGTACCAGGTGGCCGGTGCGGCCGGCGGGATGAGCATGCCGATGAGCGTGTACCTGCCGTCGGAGTACTTCACCCGCCCCGACCTGCGGTTCCCGGTGATCGAGGCGTTGCACGGCTATCCGGGCACCCCCGAGTCGTGGATCCGCCGGCTGGAGATCGCCGGGAACCTGGACCGGGAGATCATCGCCGGGCGGATGGTGCCGACGGTGGTGCTGCTGCCGTACCAGACACCGGATCGGCTGCTCGACACCGAGTGCACGAACATGACCGGTGGGCCACAGACCGAGACGTACCTGACCCAGGACGTACCGAAATGGGCCCTGGACCACCTGCGGATCCGCAGCGATCGCGCGGCCTGGGGTCTGACCGGCTATTCGGCCGGCGGTTTCTGCGCGATGAACCTCGCGCTGAAGCATCCCCAGCAATACTCCGCGGCCGCGAGCCTGTCCGGTTTCGCCGACCCGGGCATCAAGGTCGGCGACGGCAGCGAGAAGACCACCAACAACATCGCCTGGCGGCTGACGCACCACCCGCAGCCCGACCTGGCCCTGTGGATCGGCTGGGCCGAGGACGACCGCAACGCACGCGTCGGGTCCCGCCAGATCGCGCGGCTGGCGAAGGCGCCGCTGACCGTGGTCACCGCGATCGTCCCGCGCGGCGGGCACAGCCACGCGGTGTGGCGGCAGATGGAGGGCCCGGCCTTCGACTGGCTCTCCGCCCAGCTGGCCCGGCCCGCTCAGGCGTAGTGGTCCAGCACCCGCAGCGCACGCAGGGTGTTCCAGCGGCTGGGCGCGCCGTCCGCCTCCTCGTCGAGGGCGAACCAGACCTGACCGGGATGGGTGTTCTCCAGCGGCCAGGTGCCGTCCGGTCGCTGCTTGGCCCGGACCAGGTCGAGGGCCTCGCCCAGGCGCTCGTCCGGCTCGGCCCCGGTGGCCCGGAAGTAGTCCAGGGCGCGCAGAACGTCATATCGCCATCGCGTCGGAAACGAAAATTCAAGCCATTCCGGTACGACCACCGCGCCGGTGCTGCGTCGCCGGAACAGTCGTCGGCTCAGCAGGTACTCCTCGCCGCGCCGACGGGCCTCGATCGTCGCCGGGGTGCCGCCGGTCGCGTTCTGGTACGCCAGCAGCCCGTCCAGCACGCAGAGGGTGCTCGCGAACGAGGAGACCACCGACCCGTTCTCGGAGTAGCAGTTCCACCCGCCGTCCTCGAGCTGCGCCCCGAGCAGCCGTTTCAGCACGTCCTCGACGTCGTGGCCGAAGTAGGCGCCGATCTCGACGACCCGCCCGTTGACGCAGGGCTCCACCTCGCCGAGGAAGAACAGCTCCCCGTTGTACTCCCACCGGGCGTTGTCCCGCGCCCGCTCCACGGCCCGCTTGACCCGCTCGTCGGCCGGGTCGACGCCGAGGCCGGTCAGCAGCTGCAGAGTGTGCAGCGTGGACGTCCAGGGCTGACCGAGGTCCTCGTCGGTGTCGTCCCGGTCGAACCAGCCGCCCGGGAAGCACGCCCCGCCGTCCCACTGGCCGTCGTCGCCCTGGCAGTCGAGCAGGCGTGCGCCCCAGCCGGCCCGGGCGATCCGGGCGCGTTCCGCCGCGACCTCCGCCTCCGGCGCCCGTACCAGGTCGCGGAGCACCTGCCAGCGGATCGCGGGGTCGGAGTCGAGCAGCCAGTCGAGCACAGCCATGCGGGCGACCCTAACCCCGTACCGGTCGATCCGCAGCGCGGGTGATCTCCGGCGGCCGCCGCTGGGCTAGCATTCGCCTGGAACTTTGTTCCGGATCGGCAGGGGAGCGGATTGAGCGGGGACACGACCGGCGGACGGCGGGTGCGCGCCGACGCGCAGCGCAGCCAGGACGCGCTGCGGGCGGCGGCCAAGGAGGTGTTCGCGACCTCCGGGGTGCACGCGCCGGTCCGCGAGATCGCCGAGCGTGCCGGGGTCGGCCTGGGCACCGTCTACCGGCACTTCCCGCAACGGTCCGACCTGATCACCGCGGTCTTCCGGCACGAGGTCGACGACTGCGCGGCCTCGGCCCAGGAGCTGGCCGCCACCCACCCGCCGGTCGAGGCACTGGCCCTCTGGCTGGACCGGTACGTCGAGTTCATCGCGACCAAGCTCGGCCTGGCCGCGGCCCTGCACTCCGGCGATCCGGCGTTCGAGTCGCTGCCCGGCTACTTCGACAAGCACCTGCGCCCGGCGCTCGGCGCCCTGCTCGACGCGGCGGTGGCGGCCGGCGAGATCCGCGACGACATCGACCCCGGCGACCTGCTGCCGGCGGTGGCGAACCTGTCGCTGCCCGCCGAGGGCGACCCGGCGCACACCCGCCGGATGGTGGCCCTGCTGATCGATGGTCTGCGCTACCGCCCACGGGACTGAAAATGTCGTAGGGGCGGCCTATCTTGGCGCCGTGACCGATGAGTGGGACGTGATCGACTGGGCGCGGCTCGACGGCGCCCACGGCCCGGCGACCGAGGCGCCGGCGATCCTGCGGGCCATCGCCTCACCGGATCCGGAGGCCGCCGGCGAGGGCCGGTTCGCGTTCTACTCGAGCCTGCACCACCAGGGCAGCGTCTATCCGGCGACGGTGGCGGCCATTCCGTTCCTGGCCGACCTGGCGATGCGCCCCGGCGTGCACGGCCGCGACGAGCTGCTCGACTCCCTCGGGCTGCTCTGCGCGCCCGGCACCTCGTCGGCCGGGACCCGGGCGGCGGTCGCCGCGGTGAGCGACCGGCTGCGCCCGGCCCTGCACGATCCGGACGTGGCGGTCCGTGAGGCCGCGGTGTCCGCCCTCGCCCGCAGCGGCCCGGCACACGGGTTCGCGCTCCGGGAGCGCTGGGCCGCCGAGACCGTGCCGCAGATCCGGGCCGCCCTGCTCTGTGCGATGGCACTGCACGAGCCGGTCCCGCCGCCGGCCTGCTGCGCGCCGCGATGGCCGAGCCGTTCCCGGTGCCCCTCGCGGCGGCCGGCCTCCTCGCCCGGGCCGGTGTCGCGCTGAGCGCCGAGGAGACCGCGTTCGCCGCGGCCCAGCTGGACGTCGACGAGCCGTGGGACAGCCCGTGGCGCGAGCGCGACCTCATCGACCTGCTCGACGCCGCCGGCGCGGCCGCCCTGATCGACGCGCTGGTCGCCCGGCCCGCCGCCTCCGCGCGTGTGCGCGCCGCCCGGTGCCTGGCGGCCCGGTTCCGGAGATGGCGGTCCGCCCCGGCCGCGCTGATGGACCGGCTGGTCCGGCTGCTCGGTGATCCGGACCCCGCGGTGCGGGAGGCCGCGGCCGGTGCGGCGTTCGAGGCGGGCCGGGCGGCGGCCGCGGCCGCCGACCAGCTGGCCCTGATCGCCGCGGAGTCGACCACCGCGTGGGACGTTCTGCTCCGCCTCGGCGATCCGCGCGCCGGCGCGGCCCCGGCTGGGGCCACCGCCCGGCCTGCCGTGCCGGAGCGGGCCGCGGCGTTGCCCGGCGCCGCTGCGGAGTCGGCGCCCGGTGCTGGGGATGCGCTGGTGCCTGGTGCCGGTGCGGCGCTGGTGGCCGGGCTGTGGCGGGTGCTTCGCGAAGGAGCCTGGTGGGCGGGGCCGGATGCGGCCCGGGCGCTGTGGCGCGCCGGTGTGCCGGCCGGCGACCTGATCCCGCCGCTGCTGGCCATGATCACCGATTCGCCGCGACCGGCGGAGGCGGTGACCGTGCTGGCCGAGATCGGGGCGGTGGCGGCCGTCCCGGCGCTCCGGGAGCTGGCCGAGCGAGACGAGCGGGTGATCCAGAGCGGTCAGCCGGACCATGTCTGGCGCGACGACGAGCTGCGTGATCATTTGCGGTCCGCCAGCGCCGATCTCCAACGGCGCAGGGTGGAGTCGGATACGCCCGATTAGGTGTCGATAAGACGACTTTCGCCGGGCGGGATCGAACCGGAGGGGCCGGTTGTGGTGTTCTCTCCGGCGAGCATGTAGGCCATCAGGGGGAGCGATTCAGATGACTCAGGCGTATCCGCCATGGGGTGAGCCGCAGCCGAGCGGAAACCCGGCGCCGCAGCCCGGATTCCCGCAGGCCCCGCCGGGCATCCCGCCGGCCCAGCCCGCGTTTCCGCAGGCCCCGCCCGCGTTTCCGCAGGCCCCTGCGGGTTTTCCGCAGGTGCACCCGGATGTTCCGCAGGCTCAGCCCGGCGGCTACCAGGGTTACTACGACCAGCAGCCGCCCGCCCGTCCGGGCTATTACCAGCAGCCGCCACCCGGATATCCGGCGACGGGCGCCACCGCCATCGCGATCACCATGCGGTACGCCCCGATCGCGTTCCTGCTCGGCCTCTTCACCCCGGTGCTCACCGTCAACGGCCAGCCCGTCCCGGTCGCCTGGAAGCGCCCGGCCGTCCTCCCGGTCGGCCCGGGGCAATATCACGTGCACGCCCACGTGCCCTATCTGATCCCGACCCGGATCGGCAAGGCCGACCTGGTGGTGAACATCGGCCCCGGCCAGACCGCGGACCTGGAGTACCGCGCCCCGCTGATCGCGTTCCTGCGCGGCGCCCTGGGTCCCGCGCCACAGCGGTACCCGGGCATGGCCGCCGCCGTCGCGATCAACGTGATCGCGCTCGTCGCCGTGATCGTCGGAGTGTTCGGCGTGGTCAACGGACGGGGCGGCGCCGGCGGGCCGGACTTCTCGCTGCCGACCGGCAAGACCCCGGCGATCGGCCACCTGCCCGACAACAGCGTGCCGAGCTTCCCGGTGGACCCGTCGTTCCCGGCGGTGCCGACGTTCCCGGGGCAGGAACCCGAGTCCACGCCGACCACCGCCGCACCCGCCGCCGGGGAGCCCGTGCTGCGGCCCGGTGCGACGGTCCGCAAGGTGGCCGGCGCGACGTTCACGGCGGGGGAGAAGTCCTACACGATGGCGTTCAAGGGCTGGCCGTTCGCGTTCCGGACCCCGCCGACCTGGGGCTGCATCGGCGGCAAGATCGACCTGCCGGACACCCTGGCCTGGGTCTGCGTCAACGAGCAGGACTCCAGCGGCGGCGAGCGGACCGGCATCATCCTGCGCCCGTGCCCGGCCGCCTGCTCGGTCGCGACCCGGCAGAAGATGGACAAGGAGTGGTTCCTGGAGACCGCCGGGCTGAAGCGGGTGAACGCCGTCACCCAGTTCCGGCAGACCGCGAAGAACGCCAAGGGCAAGTACCAGCTGGAGTTCAGCCACTTCTTCACCGACCCGGCCACCAAGAAGAAGTACCAGGTCGGGGTGGACGCGCAGGCGCTGCCGCTGAAGAAGTCCTCGGCGCAGAAGGTGGTCAACGACATCTTCTCGCAGACCACCTTCTGAGCCGGCCGGCGCGCCGCGGGTCCTACGGCGTGGGTGCGGTGCGCCGGCGGCTGCGGTAGGCGCGCATCGACATCTGCGAGTTGCAGGCGGCGCCGCAGAACTGGCCGGACTGGTTGCGGGTCTTGTCGAAGAAGCCGGCGTGGCAGGACGGGTTCTTGCACAGCTTCAGCCGGGGCCACGCGCCGCGCGCGGACAGGTCGGCGGCCGCGGCCAGCACGGTGCCGAACACGCCGGGGATGCCGGTCTGCGACGCCTCCGCGGTGACACCGTCCACGGTGACCCGCAGGACGACCGGGTAGCGCACCGCGACGGCGCGCAGGTACGCCTCGGCCTCGGCGGCTGACGCGTCCCCGCAGCCGCAGTGCACCCGGAGGATGTCGGTGAGCGCGTCTCGCAGCTCTCGTGCGGCCGCCACGTCGGCGCCGGTGACCGGATCCGCCACGGTCAGGCCCGCGCCGGCCAGCCACGCGGTCAAACCGGGGACATCGTCGAGCTGGTCGACGCGTCCGTTCTCGCTCGGCCGGGTATTGACCAGGGTGAGCAGTAGATCGGAGGTCACGCGCTCGCTGGACATGTCACCTCCCGTTACCTGTTACTGCACGACGGAGGCAACTCTAGCTCAGGTTCGTGATCAAATAGTCAGGCGTTTGCCGCAAACTTGGTTCGCAGCTAACGTCGGAGCCGTAAGTGCGGCAACCGAGAGGAAAATGAAATGAGCAAGGTTCTATTGGTACTCTCCGGTGCCCGAGTGTGGAGCCAGCTGGACGGGACGCAGCACCCGACCGGTTTCTGGGCCGAGGAGTTCGTCGCCCCGCACCGGATCCTGATCGGGGCCGGCCAGGACGTCACCATCGCCACCCCGGGTGGCCGGGTGCCGGTGGTCGACGAGCGCAGCCTCGACCCGGCGGCCGGTGTCGACGAGGCGGCTGCGGCTGACTTCCGGTCGTATCTGGCGGAGGTCAAGGGGCTGCTGGAGAGCCCGGTGCGGCTCGAGGACGTGGACCCGGACGAGTTCGACGCGGTGCTGATCCCGGGCGGTCACGGCCCGATGCAGGACCTCGCCGTCGACCCGGACGTGGCGCGGATCCTCGGCACGCTGCTGCCCGACCAGAACAAGGTCGTCGTCTCGCTGTGCCACGGGCCGGCCGCGTTCCTGGCCGCCGGTGACAGCGACGGCTGGCTGTTCAAGGGCCGCAAGCTGACCGCGTTCACCGACGAAGAGGAGCGGCAGGCCGGCCTCGCCGCGAAGGCGCCGTGGCTGCTCGAGGCGCGACTGCGCGCGGCCGGCGCCGAGTTCGAGTCCGGCCCGGCGTGGGGGCCGTACGTGGTCGTCGACGGCAACCTGATCACCGGGCAGAACCCGGCGTCGGGCGCCCCGTCGGCCGAGGCGCTGCTCAAGGCGCTCGCCGCCCGCTGAACCACCGCACGATGAAGGCCGGCCGCGGATCGACTCCGTGGCCGGCCTTCAGTGCGTACAAAATAGGTCTTTGGGTTCCGGAACCTCGGGGCGGTCACCGCGCTGACCTGGTCTTTCGTCCCCGGTACCGGTTTCGTGGCATTGACAGTAATTAACGGCCCGTTCACAGTGGCGGGCAAGAGAGCGCTTTCACTCGGCCGTCCCCGCCGTGAAACCGCCTCGAAACAAGGCCGGCGCCGGCCCCGCTCCCCCGCTCCCGGACGGAAAGGCTGCTCGACCATGCGCAAACGTCCCCTCATGGCAGCCGCGGCAGCTGCCGCGCTCGTCACCTACCTGCTGGTCGCCGCCACCGCGGCCAGCGCCGCCGACACCCTGTTGTCGCAGGGCAAGACCGCGACCGCCTCGTCCTCCGAGTCGGCGGCATTCCCGGCCGCCAACGCCGTCGACGGCAACGGCGGCACCCGCTGGTCCAGCGCGTTCAGCGACCCGCAGTGGCTGCAGGTCGACCTCGGTGCCAGCGCCACGATCACCTCGGTGGTCCTGGACTGGGAATCCGCCTACGCGAAGTCCTTCACCGTGCAGGCCTCGGCCACCGGCAGCTCCTGGACCACGCTCTACAGCACCACCACCGGCGCCGGCGGGCGGCAGACCCTGACCGTCAACGGCACCGGCCGGTACGTGCGCCTGAACACCACGGTCCGGGCCACCCAGTGGGGTGTCTCGCTCACCGAGTTCCAGGTGTTCGGCACCGGCGGCGGGGGTGGCGGCACCACGCCGACCATCCCGCCGGGCGCGGTGCGGGTCGCCGAGTTCCTCGCCGACTGCCCGTTCACCCACCGGCTGCCGGACGACCCGATCGTCTTCCCGAACCTGCCGGGCGCCTCGCACATGCACAGCTTCTTCGGCAGCACCGTGACGAACGCGTCCACCACTGTCGACCAGCTGCTCAACGCGAACAGCAACTGCAACCCGTCGATCGACAAGTCGTCGTACTGGATCCCCACCCTGTACCGCGACAACGTGCCGGTCGAGCCGGTCACCGGGATCTTCTACTACCTCGGTGAAGGGGTCAGCGACGCGCTGATCGCGCAGACCCAGCCGCTGCCGCTCGGCCTGCGGATCGTGGCCGGCAACGCCAAGGCCACCGGTCCGGAGGACAACACCATCGCCCGCTGGTCGTGCCTGGCCGCCGGCGAGGTGAACCCGTCGCACGACTTCGTCAACTGCCCGACCGGGGCGATGCTGGAGTCGTACCTGGACTTCCCGCACTGCTGGGACGGGCGGAACCTGGACTCGGCCGATCACAAGAGCCACATGGCGTACCCGGTCGGCAACGCCTGCCCGGCCAGCCACCCGGTGGTGGTGCCGAAGCTGCGGCAGGTCATGCGGTACCCGATCACCGGCGACCCGGGCAAGCTGCGGCTGGCGTCCGGCCCGGGATACACCATGCACGGCGACTTCTTCAACGCGTGGCCGGTGGACGAGATGGCCCGCCGGGTCAACGACTGCATCCGGATCATCGTGAAGTGCGGTGCCGACGGCCGGGCCTGATGACCTGGATTGATCAGTTACCTTGATCATCTCCGCGGGGGCGACGTAGGTTGCCCCCGTGGAGATTCCGTCGATCAGTGACCTGACCCGTCAGCAGCACGCCGCCTCGTTCGGGGCGGCCGCCGACGCGTACCGGCGAGGCCGGCCGCCGTACCCGCAGTCGGCCGTCGAGTGGCTCGTGCCGGAGACCGCCCGGGACGTCGTGGACCTCGGCGCCGGCACCGGGAAGTTCACCGAGCAGCTGGTCGCGGCCGGGTTCGAGGTGGTCGCGGTGGAGCCGTCCGCCGGGATGCGTGAGCAGCTGGCGGCCGCGGTGCCGGGTGTGGCGGTGCACGGCGGCACGGCCGAGCACATCCCGCTGCCGGACGCCTCGGCCGACGCGGCGGTGATGGCGCAGGCGTGGCACTGGGTGAAGCCGGAACTCGCGATCCCGGAGATCGCCCGGGTGCTCCGGCCCGGCGGCACGCTCGGCCTGGTGTGGAACATCCGCGACCTGACCGAGCCGTGGGTGGCCGAGCTGGACGACGTCATGCACGAGCACACCCGCGAGGAGATGGACACGGCGCCGGAGCTGGGCGGGCCGTTCGAACAGCTCGAACGTACCGAGATCCGCTGGCAGCACACGCTGACCCGGGCCGAGCTGCTGGACATGGTCGCCTCGCGCAGCTACGTGATCGTGCTGCCCGCCTCGGAGCGCGACGAGCTGCTCGGCAACGTCGCGGAGCTGCTCAACTCCCACCCCGACCTCGCCGACCACGAGGAGCTCACCCTCCCGTATGTCACCCGCTGCACCCGCGCGGTCCGGCGATAGACCGCTTCGGCTTTCGACCGATCTTTTTCGGTACGAATGAGGAGCGGCCGTCCGCAGGCTACGAGCCGAGTCCCGTGATGGTCTCGCGCGACGCTGCGGCCCGCTCCGGACCGCGGCGCGCCTGCGGGTCCCGGCTGGGCCACAGGGGTGTCTCCGCGACGCGGAGACACCCCTGTGAGCCAGCCAAAGTCTGGGGGCGCGGCTGGGCCTCGGGTGGTGCGGTCTCGCGCAGCCTCACGGGCGGGACCCGGCTCGTAGCCTACGGAGACCCTGTTGGTTAATTTGTGGGTGTGCCGTTTCCGTTGGTGTATCGATAGATTGTGGGGTTATGTCGATGCAGCCGAAGCCGTGGCCTGAGGTTCCG
>NZ_LLZH01000289.1:0-74401 GCF_001509495.1 Actinoplanes awajinensis subsp. mycoplanecinus
GGGGTGGGGTGCTGAGGGGCTGTGGACAACCCCGAGCTGTGGAAACAGCTTGGGTCGTCGGCGCCGCCGCCACCAGCGGTTTTGCCGTGACCACCCGCGGACGTCGCCCCGGAGGGCTTCGCGTTCTGGCCGCGCCGGCGGCCTGCGGAGCCCGCAGGGGTCCCGGCGGGAGCGACGGTCCGCACCCCAGCGGACGCACGACAAAAAGATCTTGAACTGGATCTTGATCCGGTCCTGATGAGAAACCCGTCCCCGAGGAAAGGAATCACCATGCCCAGCATCCCCCGGCTGGTCGCACCCGTGGCGCTCGCCGCCACCGCGCTCGCCCTGCTGACCGGTCCGGCCCAGGCCGCCGGCACCGCCGCCGCCACCGCGCTGGCCGCGAACCAGGCCAGCCACGACAGCGCCGCCGACCGCGTCTGGAACGAGGCGGACGTCGCCGCGGTCACGCTCACCGGCAGCAGCGCGACGACGACCAGTTCCGGCGTGACCGTCTCCGGCAGCACGGTGACGGTGACCGCGGCCGGCACGTACCGGTTCTCCGGCACGCTGACCAGCGGCCAGATCGTGGTCAACAGCACCGGCACCGGCATCGTCCGGATCCTGCTCAACGGGGTCACCGTGACCAACACGGCGGCGGCGATCACCATCGTCGCGGCCGACGAGGCCCTGGTGTACCTGCAGGCCGGCACGACCAACCGGCTCACCTCGTCGACCGGGAACGCCCTCGACGCGGCCGCCGACCTGACCATCGATGGCACCGGCTCGCTGAACCTGACCGCGACCGCCGCCGACGGCGTCAACACCGCCGACGGCCTGGTCGTCGACGCCGGGACGATCACCGTGACGGCCGGCGACGACGCCCTGCGGGGCAAGGACTACCTGATCGTCAACGGTGGCACGATCACCGCGACGGCCGGTGGCGACGGCTTGAAATCGGACAACGCCGAGGACACCACCCGCGGCTACGTCTATGTCGGCGGCGGCTCGGCGAACATCACCGCGACCGGTGACGCGGTCACCGGGCAGACCGACGTGCTGCTGGCCGGCGGCGCGCTCACCCTGAAGTCCGGCGGCGGCAGCACCGTCACTCCGGGCGAGACCTCGGCGAAGGGCCTCAAGGCCGGGGTGCTGGTGGCGATCAGCGGCGGCACCGCGGGCGTGAACGCCTCCGACGACGGGGTGCACTCGGACGCCACGGTCACCGTCGACGGTGGCACGACCACGGTCGCGACGGCCGACGACGGGGTCCACGCCGAGGGAACGGTCACGGTCAGCGCGGGCACGGTCAACGTCACCAAATCGTACGAGGGTGTCGAGGGCCTGAAGGTCTACGTGACCGGCGGCAGCGTCAGCACGACCGCATCGGACGACGCGTTCAACGCCTCCGACCCGACCTACGGCGAGATGCAGAACTCCCCGAACGCCCTGATCTCGATCACCGGCGGCACGGTCGTGGTGAGTGGCGGCACCGACGGGCTCGACTCGAACGGCGCGTTGAGCATCGGTGGCGGCACCGTGGTGGTCAGCGGCTCGGCCACCCGTGGTGGCGGTGAGGGCGGCCTCGACTCCAACGGCGCGCTCACCATCACCGGCGGCACCCTGGTCTCGTCCGGGATCAGCGCCAGCACCAGCACGCTGCCCACCTCGGGGCAGGGCTGGGTGTCGTACACGTTCAGCGCGAACCAGGCGGCCGGCACCGTGGTGCACCTGGCCACCACGTCCGGCACGCAGCTCGCGGCGTACCAGTCGACGAAGGCGTTCAAGCAGGTGATCTTCTCGCTGAGCGGGGTGACGCGGGGGACGACGTACGCGATCCGGACCGGTGGCACGGTCTCCGGCACCGCGGTCGGCGGCGGCTACTACACCGGCGGCACGCTCTCCGGCACCCAGGTCGCCACGGTGACCGCGGGTACCCGGTGACCGTCGGTACCCGGTTCGGAAACCGTCCGTGACCTGCGGGTGGTTCCGGTAGTGGCCGGGGCCACCCGCCCTCTCCTGATGTGACGGCCTTCGATACATTCGACGCGCATCGGACAGGGGAGGGCACTGAACGTGACCGGCACGGGGGCTGAATCCGGCGGTAGCGCGACACCGGACCCCACTTCGCAGCCATCGATCAATCCGCTACCGGATCCGACGTTCGCGGCGCCTGCCTGGCCGGTGCCGCCGGTGCCGCCGGTGTCCGAGTGGGCGCGGCCACCTGAGGGCCCGGCACAGCCGGCGTACCCGTTCCCGCAGCCGCCCCCGCCGGCGGCCTACCCGCCGCCCGGCTATCACGCCGCACCCGCGTGGCCGCAGCCCGGGACCGCGCCCGCCGCACCCGCCTGGCCGCCGCCCGGCGCTCCGCCCGCCGCACCGGCCGGGGTGCGCACCGGCGTGATCCTCGCCGTGATCATGGCGATCGCCGTGGTCGCCGTCGGCGGCCTGTACGCCACCTCGCGCGGCCAGGACGACCCACCGCCGATCGCGAACCTGCCGTTCAGTCTCCCGTCCGGCTTCCCGACGTTCCCCAGCCTCCCGGCCCTCCCGACCGAGACCCCGGGTGTCCCGGGGGTCAGCGAGCCCTCGGTCGACGAGGGCCCGCAGGCCAGCACGTTCCCGGCCGGGGACATCGACGACCTGGACCGGGTCTGCGACGAGAACGTCTACTACCCCGCATCGCCGAAGCGGACCGGCAAGGCCCCGCACCCGGTGGTCGTGCTGAAGAAGGACAGCCCGGACGACGTGCGCTTCCAGGACCGGGTCTACTACTTCCGGGACGAGGGCACCACCAAGGCGCAGGAGCGGATCTGGGGCTCCGACGACCCGGCGAAGGTGCAGCTCGTCGCGTGCACCGACCGTGCCGCCGTCGGCACGAAGATCCGCAACTGCAAGTACGACGACCCGGAGCCGGACACCCTCGCGCTGTACCGGGCCACCTGGCGTCTGCGGATCTACGAGGTGGCCACGCACCGCCTGCTGCTGGACAAGAAACTGCCCGGTGACGAGCAGACCTGCCCGTCCTCGGTGCTGGTCGGGCCGGACAAGAAGATCTATGCGACAGCCGGTGACCGGGCGGTGCTCGCCCAGCTCCGGAAGTTCGTCACCAAGTAACAGCAGTGACCTGCCCGCCACCGGGCCGTTGGTCCCACCGTGATGAACGGCGATCGGTGGCGGGGATGGTCCGGGATGTTCAGTCGGGTGAACAAGCCGCCGGCCCCGGTCCCGGCGCCCCGGGCGGCGCCCCGGGTGATCGACGCGCTGGCCGGTGACCTGGTCGAACGCGTCGAGCTGCAGGCCCGCCTGTGCGACCTGCTGCTCGCCGGGGACGCCGGCCTGCACGGCCCCGGCGGCGTCGGCAAGACCACGCTCGCCGAGCAGGTCGCCCGGCTCCCGCGGGTGCGGGCGCAGGTTCCCGGCGGCCTGCTCCGGGTGAGCGTCGGCCAGCGGACCACCGGCCCGGCCCTGGCGGACCTGCTCGGTGACCTGATCGAGCAGCTCACCGGGGAACGGCCCGCCACGGTCAGCCCGGCCCAGGCCGGTCGGCGGCTCGGGACCGCGTTGGATCAGCGTCCGCCGGTCCTGCTGGTGATCGACGACGTGTGGACCCGGGAGCAGCTGGAACCGTTCCTGATCGGTGGCACGACCGCCCGGCGGCTGATCGTCACCCGGGTCCGCGACCTGCTCCCGGCGGACCTCCCGCGGCTCGCCGTCAACGAGATGACCCCCGGCGAGGCGACCGCGCTGCTGACCGGGGGCCTGAGCGCGCTGTCCGGCCCGGTCCGCGCCGCGCTGCTCGCGCGGACCGGGCGGTGGCCGCTGCTGACCGCCGTGGTCAACGGGGTGCTGCGGCAGCGCCCGCAGGCGTCCGAGCTGCTCGACCGGTTCGGCGCGGAACCGGCGGTGGCGCTGGACCTGGCCGTGCCGGGGGAGCGGGACCGGGCCGTCGACCGGGTGGTGCGGGCCGCTTTGGACCTGCTCCCGGAGGCGGACCGGCACCGCTACCTGGAGCTGGGTGTCTTCCCGGCCGGCGGGTCCGTCCCGGACCGGATCGTCGACCTGCTGTGGTCCGGGACCGGCGGGTTGTCGTCGGGCGAGGCCGCCCTTCTGCGTACGACACTGGCCCGGCTCCGGCTGGTGGAACCGGGCGACGGCGGGGTGTGCCTGCACGACGTGCTCCGGACGTACCTCCGCGAACGCCTCCCGGAGCCCGAGCTCGCGCGAGTGAACCGCCGCCTGGTGGAGCTGGCCCGCCCGCGCAGCGGCGGTCCGTGGCCGGCGCTGCCGCGAGCGGACCGCTACCTGTGGCGGCACCTGGGCTTCCACCTGCGCGAAGCCCGCTGGTGGGACGAGCTGTTCGCGGTCGTGACCGATCTGGATCGGCTGGCCGTGGCGATCCCGCTGGTCGGCGTGGCGGCCGTGGTGGCCGATCTGGATCGCCTGCCGGATCAGCGCGCGTCGGCGTTGCGCGCCCGGTTGTCCCGCGGCGCCGGCCTGCTCCGGCCGATCCGCCCGGCCGCCGCCTTCGCCGATGTGCTGATCGCCCGTCTGGCCGGCGCGCCCGAGGTGGCCGCCGAGGTCGCCGCGTTCGCCGCCGGGCAGCGCGGCCGGGCCGGGCTGACCGCGCGCTGGCCGCTTCCGGACGCCGGGCCGGAGAGCCTGACCCGGGTGATCACCGGTGGCGACGGGTGGCTGGACTGCGCCGTGACGTCCGCGCGGGGCTGGATCGCCAGCGGGGGCGAGACCGGCGCGGTGAGCCTGCACGACGCGGCCACCGGCGCCCTGCTGGGCCGGCTCCTCGGGCACACCGCGGGGGTGAAGGCCCTGGTGGTGACGCGGAACGGCGAGGGCCTGGTGTCGGCCGGCGCGGACCGGACGCTGCGCCGCTGGGACGTGGCCCGGCTGTGCCCGGAGCGGATCCTGTGGACCGCGCCGGGCGAGATCCTCGGCTGTGCCGCGTCGCCCGGCGGCGAGCGGGTCGCGGCGGTCGACAGCCGGGGCGAGCTGGCCGTTTTTGAACGTGGGGAGCGGATCTTCGCCCGCCGGGAGCCGGAGAAGCTCGTCGCGTGCGCGTTCCTCGGTGAGGACGTGGTGTTCACGGTGACGTCGGGCGGCGCGGTCGTCCGGCACGACCTGCGCACCGGGACGGCGGCGCCGGTGCCGGCCGGGTCGCCGCGGGAGTCGGTCACCGCGTTCACCGCGGACCCGGGCGGCGCGTGGCTGGCCGTCGGCCGGGCGGACGGCGGGATCGAGGTGCACCCGCGGGACGGCGGGACCACGGCCGTCGCGCTGGTGGGGCACCGTGGCTGCGTGAGCACGCTGGCCGCCTTCGGCGACCAGATCATCTCGGGCGGGGAGGACGGGACGGTCCGGGTCTGGGATCGGTACGGCGGTGAAGTCGCGGTCGTGCGCGCCCACCCGGGCTGGGTGACGTCGTGTGTGGTCGCCGCGGACCGGCGCACCCTGATCACCACCGGGAGTGACGCGTCGATCCGGATCTGGGACGTGCCGCGGCTGGCCCAGGAGACGGTGGCCGGGCCGATCACCTGGGTGACCAGTTGCGCGGTCGCCCCGTCCGGTGGCGAGGTGGTGACCGGCGAACGGGACGGCGCGGTGCGGGTGTGGCGCACCGCGGATGCGGTCGCGGCGCCGATCTGGCGCGGGTCCGAGCCGGTGACCCGCTGCGGGTTCGGCCCGGGTGGCGCGTGGGTGACGGCGGTCTGCGGTGACCGGCTGGTGCTCCTGCGGCGGGACCCGGACGGCGAGTGGGTGGCCGGGGAGCTGCCCGGGACGTCCGGCGGGGTGGCCGCCCCGGACCAGGACCTGCTCGCGGCCTGGGGTCCGGACGGGGTGCTGTCGGTGCGTCCCGTCTCGTCGGTCTTCGCGCCCGGGCCCGCTGCGGAGTCGGCCGCCGGCAGCCTGCTCCCCGGGGCGTTCGTCGCGGGCGCGGAGGTGTTCCGGCAGGCGATGGGCCGTCCGGTCCGGACCGCGGCGTTCCTGCCCGGGCATCGGCTGATCGTCGCCGACGACACCGGAGCGCTGACGGTCTGGCGCTACCGGGCCGGCCGGATCCGATCAGTTCCCGGCCGCGCCGGTGCCGCCCCGGGTGAGGTCCGGGCGATCCAGGTGGCCGGGGATCGGGTCGTGGTGGTCGATCCGTTCGGCGTCGCGCTCTACACGGTCCGCGGTCTGCGTCTGGCCGGTGCGGCTGAGTTCGGCGACGGCCCGGTGACCGACGCCGCGGTCTCCTCCGACGGGCAGTGGCTGGCGACCACCGACGCCGACGGTGAACTGCGGATCTGGCCGTTGACCGCTGTCGACGCCGGGTTCGAGCCGGTCGCGGCGATGCGGGTGGACGGCGCTCTCGTCGGCTGCGCCTGGGCCCCCGGCAGCCTCGACCTCTACGCGGCCGGCCGGCGCGGCACCTACGCGTTCACCTTCCGCACGCCACGCCCGGCACCGCAGCCGGCCACCGGTCCGCGGCCCGCCGGGCGACCGTGGGCACCGCGCCTCCGGCCAGTGCGCTGACCAGCGCTACCGTGCGCACCGCGGCCTGGGCAGCGTGATCGTGGGCAGCGCGGCCTGGGCAGCGCGACCGTGCGCACCGCGGCTCTGGCCGGCGCGACCGTTGGCAGCGCGGCCCTGGCCGGCCCGCGGACCAGCCCGACCGCCGTCACGTGGCCACGGCCAGGCCGCGCGTCCCGGCGGCGCCGAGCAGGCGGGCGGGCCGCAGCCGGTCTGCCGCGCCGTCAGGCGGTCAGTTCGGCCAGGGCCGCGTCGAAGATCTCGTGGTGGCGGGCCACGTCGTCGAGGGTCGTCTCCGGGCACATCAGCGCCATGTTGTGGAACGGTGTCAGGAGCACGCCACGGTTGGCCAGATAGACGTGCAGGAAGTCCTCCAGCTCGCCGTCACCGCCGGCCGCCGACTCGGTGCCGTTGCGGGGAGCCGGGTCGGCGAACCGGTATTCCACCCGAGCGCCGAGGCGGCTCACCGACCACGGAACGCCGTACGTTGAAATGATCTTCTGAATGCCGTCGGCGAACGCCGACGCCGTCGTCAGCATGGTGGCGAACGCGCCCTCGGTGAGCACCTCCTCCAGGGTCGCGCGGGTCGCGGCCATCGACACCGGGTTGCCGGCGAGCGTGCCGCCGACGCCGCCCATGTCGATCAGGTCGAGGTCGGCGCGCCCGAGGATCGCGTCGGCGAGCTCGGCGGAGAGCCCGTACGCCCCGACCGGGATGCCGCCGCCGATCGCCTTGCCGATGGTCAGCACGTCCGGCGAGAGATCCCAGGCCCTGGTCGCCCCGCCCGGCCCGGCCGAGAACGTGTGGGTCTCGTCGTTGATCAGGTAGGTGCCGTACTTCCTGGTCAGCTCGCGGACGCCGGCCAGATAACCCGGCTCGGGCAGCACGATCCCGATGTTGGTGAGCGCCGGCTCCATCAGCACCGCGGCCACGTCGCCGTGCGCCAGCTCGCGCTCCAGCCCGGCCAGGTCGTTGAACTCGGCGACCCGGCTGGTCTCGGTCACGTCGACCGGCGCGCCGACGTTGCCCTCGCGGCTCTGCCCGCGCCCGTCCGGACCGACAACGATCAGCGACTCGTCGACCGAGCCGTGATAGCAGTAGCTGTTGACCAGGATCTTCGGCCGGCCGGTGACCGCGCGCAGCAGCCGGATCGCCCACCGGTTCGCGTCGGTCGCGGTCAGCGCGAAACTCCAGAACGGCAGCCCGAACCGGCCGGCCAGCTCGGCGCCGACCGCCGCGGCGTCCTCGGTCGGCAGCATCGTGGCAGCGCCGCCCAGCTCGCCGAGCCGCCGGGTGACCGCGGCGACCACCGGTGCCGGCGAGTGCCCGGCCATCGCGCCGGTGTCACCGAGGCAGAAATCGAGGAACTCGTTGCCGTCGATATCGGTCAGCCGGTTGCCCCGGGCGGTCTTCAGGTAGACCGGGAACCCGGCCGCGTTCTTGTTCATCCACGTCATCGGGACCCGGCCGAAAAGATGATCGGCCCGGCCGTAGGCGGCCGCGGACCGGGGATGCCGTGCGGCGAAGGCGGCTCGCTCACGCTCGGCGAGCTGCTGAAGAAGTAGGCGGTCAACCCCGGAATCCGTCGGCATGGAGCGAAGTTATCAGGGATTCCACGGCTTCGAATCAGACCCAGGTCTGATTTCCGCAAGAACTCCGTAGTGATCGGAGAGGTAGCCCGACCGCCCGCCGGCCAGCGCCATCCGATCCTGCAGGATCAGGTCGGCCCGCGCGGTGACACCCCGGGTCAGCACGTGATCAAAAGCGGGCGGATGGGGCCACTGCGGCGTCGGCCGACAGGTCGGCCGGGCGTCGCCGGCCATCGCGTCGGTGAGCCCGGCCCGCACCCGGAACTCCTCGAGGGCCGCGCTGCCCCGGGGCAGGTTCAGATCCCCGGTGACCACCACCGGCCGCTCCAGATCGACATCGGCCAGCAACCGGGCCACGACGTCCAGCTCGGCGCGCTCGACGACGGTGTAGCGGTTGCCCGGCGACCAGTCGTCGTCCCGGTTCGCCGACAGGTGGGTGTTCACCACGACGAGGTCGCCGATCTCGGCGATCAGCGCGCCCTTGCGCATCAGGAACTCCGGCCGCAACGGCCCGGCCAGGGGAAACCGCACGAACCTCCACCGCGTGACCGGTCGACGGGAAAGAAGGACAAGACCCCCTTTCAGTACGACCGAGCCCGCGTACGCCATGTGCGCAAAGCCCTGCCGGAGCAGTCGCACGTGCGCGCGGTACATCACCTCCTGCAGGCAGACGATGTCGACATCGGACTCCCGCAGGACGTGGCCGAGCGCCCGCAGCCGCGGCCGGACGTCCCCGGTGAACAGGGCGTTGAACGTCAGCAGGCGCATCCGGCGAGGCTAACCGGTCACTTCCCGGCCGCCTTCAACACCGTGACCGCCCCGTCCCGGCCCGCGGTCACGTACAGCCGCAGCCCGTCCGGGGAGAGCCCCACCACCCGTGGACTGTCGCCCACCTTGACCGTGGCGGCCACCTGCTTCTTCTTCAGGTCCAGCACGGAGAGCGTGTCCGAACCCTCGTTCACCACGTACGCATGGACGCCGTCCGCGGACACCAGCACCGCCTGCGGCAGCTTGCCCACCTCGTAGCGCTTCGTCAGTGTGAGGGTCTTGGTGTCGTAGGTCTCCACGGTGTTCACGTCGTAGTTGGTGACCACCACGGTCCCGCCGTCCGGTGTGACCGCCACGCTGTGCGGCGACTTGCCGACCGCGATGTTGGACAGCACCTTCAGGCTCTTCGTGTCGATCACGGAGAGCTTGTTGGACTCGTGATCCGACGTGTACGCCCGGGAGCCGTCCGGCGCGAAGTCCACCCAGTGCGGGTTCGGCGGCACACTGATCTGCGACAGTTTGGCCAGCGTGCCGCCGTCGTAGATCTCCACCCGCGCGCCGTTGTGGATCGGCAGCCAGACCCGCCCGTCCGGCGCGACACCGGGCTCGAACGGCCGCGGCCCGGTCGCCACCGACGTGATCACACTGCGTTTCGCGGTGTCGATGACGGTCATCCCGTTGGCGCTGAAGTCGTCCTCGAACATCGACGCGTACAGCTTCCCGCCGTCCTTCGACAGCGCCAGGAACCGCGGGGTGTTCGGCACGTCGACCGAGCTGGTCTTCTTGCTGCTCGCGTCGACGAAGAAGACCTTCTTGGCGCCCTGATCGGCGACGTAGACCGTCTTGTTGTCCGGCGAGACCACCACACCCTCCGGCTCCCGCCCGACCCCCTTGATCGTGTCCAGCACGACCGGCGTCGCGAGGCTGACCGGCGCCGGCGCCGCGGCCGCCTCCGACTCACCCGGCACGGCCGGCTGCGAGGGTGCGGTGGACGGCGCGCCTCCGGTCTGCTGCGGGGCCGCCGTCGTCGGCGCGGCGCTCGGCTTGTCCTTTCCGGACACGTACCGAATCCCCAGATAGGCCCCCGCGGCCAGGAGCAGCGCCAGCAGCAGCACCCCGGCGACCCTGAGGCGCCGCCGGCCCGTCGGCGGATTTTCGGTGTACGACCCGTCGCCGCCCGCGGGCGGGACGCCGTCCGGCTGCTGCCAGCTCGGCGAGTTCGGCCACCCGGCCGGTGACGTGGGCCAGGAGGTGCCGGCCCCGGACGCCTGACCCAGGGGAGTGCCGGTTCCGGGCGTCTGCGGCCATCCGCCCGCCGCTGCCGCGGTCGTCGTCTCGTCCCATCCGCCGCCTCGTCCTCCCGTGCCGGCGAGCCCGCCGCCCTGTCCGCCGCCGGCAGGCTGGCGGGTCGGATCGGCGCTGCTGGGGGTGGCCGGCCATCCGGTGCCGGCGGCCGGCCCTGGCCATCCGCCCGCACCGCCCGGTGTCGCCGGCCAGCCGGCACCGCCCGGCGTTCCGGCCAGCCCGCCGCCGGCAGCCTGAGTCCAGTCGTCCGGACCGCCCCAGCCGGTCTGCCCCGGCGGCGTCCCGGCCAGCCCACCGCCGCTGGTCGGTGTGCCTGCCACTCCGCCGCCCGGTGTTCCGGCAAGGCCACCACCGCTCGGTGAGCTGGCAAAGCCGCTGCTCGCTGAGGTGCCGTGAGTCGTCGCCTCGTCCGGTGTCGGCTGCGCCGACTGCGGCCAGCCGGCGGCCGCGGCTGCCGCGGAACCGGCCTCCCACGGAAGCCCTTGCTGAGCCCCACGCCCGGCCTGGACCGGGGCGGCTCCCGCGGTGTCGGCCCCGGCAGCTTGCCGCTCCGGCGGTGCGGCGTCACGCGCGGCAGGTTGCGCCGGCCATCCATTACCGGGCTGCGTCCGGTCGGTCGAACCCACGGTTCCAGCACCGGGCCATGGCACTGCCGGACTTCCCGAGACCGGCGTGTCCGCCCCGCCCTGCGGGCTGGGCCAGGTGCCGGTGGGGCTGCCGGACGTCGGCGTCGCGGCCTGGGTGCTCGGCCACGTTTCGGCCGGGCTGCCGGAGGCCGGTGCGTCGGTGCTGGTGCGGGGACTGGGCCAGGAGGCGGCGATCGGAGCGTTGCCGGAGACCGGGCCGGGCGGTGCCGGTTCGCTGCCGGGGTCGGCGATGCCGCTGGTGTCCGCCTCGTTCGCGCCGGAGGTGTGCGGCGCCGTGCCGGGCTCGGCGCTTGCCGGGGTGCCAGGGCGGTGCGGGTCTGCGGCTTCGGGCTCCGGCGCCGGCTGACTCAGCCAGCCGCCCACGAATCCGCCGGCGAACCCGGCGGCCGCGGCACCTGCCGCAGTGGCGGAACTGGCCCGGCCATCGTCGTCGCGGGGCGGGTTTCCGCTGGTCTCGTCGGTTTCAGCGGCGCTTTCCGGTCCAGGCCGTGCGGGTACGGCGCCGTTGCTCTCAGGGTGATTGGTCATGATGTCCTGGGGGGATTCGGTGTCGGAGGTAGCGGCAGGCTCGATGCTGTCCGGGGTCGTGCCGGCCGCGCTTGCGGAGGGATCATCGGTTGTTGCGGGTTCCTCGCTGTCCGCCCTCGCGGGCGGCTCGTCGGCCGCGGCCGGGCCCTCGTCGTCCGCTGAGTCGGCATTGCCGTCCGGGCTTGCCTGCCCCGCCCGCAGGTCGCCGCCGGCGGTGATCGGCGCCGTTGCGGGGGCGTCGTGAGCCTCGGCTTCGTCGGCATCGGTGACGGCGGGGGACTCCGGATGTTCGGCTAGGGACGCCGAGCTGGCGTGCCAGGACTGAGAGTCGCTGCCGGAAGCCGCTCGTTGCGCGTCCGGCTCGGCGCCGGACGTGGATCGCTCGTCCTCGAGACCGGGGGATTCCGTGGACGGTCCGCCCGACGAGGCGTCGGACCAGGCCGGTGTGGCATCCGACCAGGTCGGCGTTTCCTCGGGCTGGCGTTCCTCACCCTGGTAGCCGACTCCGCTCTCGGCCTGGTCGCTGACGGCAGGGCCGTTGGCCGGTTCGGCCGGATTGTCGATCTTGGCAGGGCCGTGTGCTCCTGCCAGGTTGTCGGTTCCGGCCGGGCCGATGGCGCCGGTCGGCTCATCGATTTCGGACAGGCCGATGACATCGGTCGGCTCATCGATTTCGGACAGACCGTGGTCGCTGGGCAGGTTCGTCTCGGTCGGGATCGAGGTGACGGCCCCGGTGACGGGTTCCGCGTCGGTGCCGGCCTCGCCCCAGCTGTGGTCATCCGCGGTTTCGGGCGCGCGCGGCGGTGTGGGTTCGATGGCCGGCGCGCTCGCCAAGACCTCGGAGGAGCTGGGCCACAGGCCGGGATTCTCCGCGCGGGCAGACGGCTCTGCGGGCGAACCGGGCCAGATATCCGCCGGCCGAGTCCCCGCCGCCTCGGCCGCTGCCGCCTCGTCCGCCGCAGGCGCGGACAATGCAGACTCCACCATCGTCGGCTCGGTCGCTCCAGGCACGGTTGCTACCGACTCGGGCGCTCTCGCTGCGGGATCCGCGGGCTGGGGTGTCGGCGGCTCGGTTGTCTCGCGTGATGCCGTGGGCGGCCGGTCGGCGGCCAGGTCCGTCGCAGAGTCCGAGCGTGGACCGCTCGACTGGGACGGCACCACGCTGTCTGCGTCAGCCGGGACCTCCAGCCGGATCTCGGCAGTCTGCTCCGTGCTGGCCTCAGGTGCTCCACCGACAACAGGATGTCCGGAGACCGGGCGAGAGGCACCCAAGCCGGCTGGATCCCGTTGCTGCGGAATCGGGCCGTTGGCGTCGCGGCCGGGCGTGTCCTGGTGTTGCGGATCCGAACCGTCAGGCGCGCGGCCGATCGTCTCCTGATGCTGCGGGATCAAGCTGGCAGCGGCATAACCGCCCGCGGCCCGGTGCTCGGGGAGCGTGCCGGCATCAGTTTCACCGGTCCGGACCTGGTGCTGGGGGATCGCATCGGCAGCAGTGCTGGTGGCGATCTGGGTGACATCCGGGTCGCTGGGATCGCGGCTCTGGAAGGCGCCGGCGGACGTGCTGCCGGACGTGTCCTGCTCCTGAACAGGTTCAGGGACGTTGCCGCTGGGGGCCGCCCTCTGGGCGGGGACTTCCGCGGCGGGCGAGGCCGAGCCGTGAACCGAGGATGCCGGTCCGGGCTGCTGGCTGGCCTCCGGAGAGGGCGCCCACCAGGTGCCGCTCGGCGGTGACAGGTCGTCGGTGGCGCCGCCGGACCAGGAATGGGGCGTCATGCCAGGCCGATGCGGTGCCCCTGACCAGGGGCCTTGCGGCGAAGACGCCGCCGGCTCCGTGTCGCCGGCCCGATGACCCGTCTCATCCCGCGCCGGAACGGCCGCGCTTTCCGGATGCCGGGCCGGCCCCTGGGTGCTGGGAGACACCGGATGGCTGGGAGTCCCCGGATGGCTGGGAGATATCGGATGGCCGTGAGGCGTCGGATCGGCGGGAGATATCGGATCGCCGGGCGGCATGGAGTTACCGGGAGGCATCTGGTTGGCAGAAGGCATCCGGGTGCCAGGCAGCGGCTGGGCACCGGGAGAAATTTGACTTGTGGCCGGGTCGCCTGATGCCAACGGCCTGGTCGCCTCGTCCTCCGGGTGCGCCCCGGGCCAGTTCCCGCCGGGCGGACGACGCTGCGCCGGAATGACTCCGGCCTGGTCGGACGTCTCCACGCCCCGGCCTGCCCCACCACCGGGCCGGCCGGCCGGGTTCTGCGCAGTCCACTGTGACTGGTCCGGCTGCCAGCCGGACGGAGTCGGCCAGGGGTCGACCGGTGGACCGGAAGCCGGCGCGGTCCACGTCGGTGCGTCCGGCCAGGGATCGATCGGTACGCCGAGCGGAGGCTGTCCCGGCCACTGCCCATCGGGCCCGCCGGAAGGCGGCGAGCCGTTCGGCGCCGACGGCGCCGAACCCGCCCGCGAACCTGCAGGCGGTCCGCCCGGCCAGGAACCAGGAGGCGGTCCACCCGGCCACGAACCGGCAGGCGGTCCGGAGGCAGGCTGATCCGGCCCCCAGCCGGCTGCTGGACCGGAAACCGGCCGACCCGCCTGCGGATCGAACGGTGCACCCGGCGGGGGCTGGTTCTGCCAGGCCGCCTGCTGCGCATCGGGCCACTGGGCGGCAGGTCCGCCAGCGTGTGGCGGGGCTGATGGCGGGCTGGTGGGCTGGTTCTGCCAGGGAACTCCCTCACCGGATGAGGGTTGTCCCGGCCATCGGCCGAAGGCTGTCCCCGGGTCGGGCTGGCCCTGCCCGGGAACAGCGCCGCCAGCTGCGGGCTGCCCCGCGGCTGACCCCTGAGCAGGCTGACCCGGTTGCGGGCCGCCGCGTCCACCGGAGGTCGGCCAGGGCGCGCCCTCACCGGACGCGGGCTGGCCAGTCCACGGGGCCTGCCCCGGTTGCGGTCCGGTGGGCACGCCCGGCTGCTGCGGCCACGGGACGCCGCCGGGCGCCGACGGGGCAGGCCACTGACCGGCGGGCGCGCCAGAGGTAGGCCAACCCTGCTGGCGGTCGAACGGCGAGCCAGAGCCCGGCTGCGCTTGCTGATAAGAGCCAGAGCCCGGCTGCGCCTGCTGATAACTGGACGGCGCACTCGAGGTCGGCTGATTCTGCCAGTTGCCGCCAGGGCCCGGTTGGCCCGGCCATTGGCCAGCGCCGCCGCCACCCTGAGGCGGTTGCGCTGGTTGCGGGCCATAGGACGGTCCGGGCCATTGGTCAGCGCCGCCACCCTGGGGCGGTTGTGCTGGTTGCGGGCCATAGGCCGCGCCGGACACCGGTTGTCCGGGCCATTGGTCATCGCCGCCGCCCTGAGGCGGTCCGTAGGCTGCGCCGGACACCGGCTGCCCAGGCCACTGACCAGCGCCCGCGCCACCCCGAGACGGTTGCGGTCGGTAAGCCGCGCCGGAAACCGGCTGGCCAGGCCACGGAGCGCTGCCGATCGCCGGCTGCGCGGGCCACCGCCCGCCCTCCACCGGCGGTCCGGGCTGTGCAGGCTGCTGCCCAGCCGCCGCCCCCGAAGCCGGATAGCCAGGAGGCAACGCCAACGGCGCCTGCCCGCCCCACGACGCCGCTGCGGGCTGGTCGCTCCAGGACCCCGGAGGCGCGGCGGCAGGCGGAGGGCCGGCCGGCAACGCCAACCGCGCCCCCGGCTCCGGCTCCGCGAGCGGCGACTCCGCCGGGGCGTCCTCCGACACCTCACCGGTGACCGCCAGCTGGGCGGAACCCGCCGGCCCGTCCAGGCCGACGACCCCGGCCAGGCGGCCCACGGTCGGGAACCACGAGATCCGGAGCAGCTCGCCCTCCATCCGGGCGTGCAGCCCCTCGCCCGACGTCGTCACCGTCGACGCCGCGAGCAGCGGCGGCCCGACGACCGGCACCCGTACCGTCAATTGCCTGGTGCCGGGGGCGACCTGGCCGAAGGAGAACGACGGTTCGGCGAGGCGGAGAGAGGTGCGCCGCAAGGCGGCGGAAGCGGCGGCGGCGACCCGGTCGTCGCCGGTGGCCATCCGGGTCAGAGCGGCGCGGGCCTGAGCGGCCCGGTGCAGGTCGGTGCCGGCCGCGGCCGCGGCCATGTCGGCGATCATGGCCATCCGGTCGCTGCCGGGCTTGCGGACCTTCGAGAGGTACGGCTGGCGGCCCGCCCCGAACACCCAGTTGCGGACGGAAGGATCACGTTCGCGCAGGTGGTCGACGGTCTCGTCGATGCCGGCGTAGCCGTCCCGGTCGCGGTCGGCGGTGCCGCCGCGGATGGTGTCGGCGAGCAGGCCGGCGAAGGTGGGTGGTTCCGGGCGGGCAGCCGCGGTGATCACCACCCGGCTGCGGCCGCCGGCGGAGCGCGCGGCGCGGAAATACGCGCCGGCGTCGACCGGGCCGCCGGTGCGCCCGTCCAGGACGATCAGGATCTGGCCGGCCTGGCTGCGGTGCATCAGCGCGTCGATCCGGGTCACGTCGACGGCGGTGTCGGCCGGGCGCTGCATGACGGTGTCCGGGGTGGCCAGGTAGAGGCCACCGCCGGGGCCGGAGAGCAGGATGCCGCGGAAGTAGACCAGCAGGCAGTCCTCACCCGTGCGCCCGTCGCAGAGCGTCTGCAGGCGTTGATAGGTGCCCCAGGTGTCCGGGTCCTGGAGGAACTCCACATCGAACCCGCCCAGCGCCGGATCGCCCAGGACGGCGGCGAGAGACCGCACGTCCGCGGACGGCACCGCATACCTGCGCAGGACGGGATCGTCGTGGTGTTCGACCGTCACCACAACCGCCAGCCGTCGCCCACTCATCGCATCACCCTCGGTCCATCCTGCGACCTTCAGGGCCGAGCCGGAACCCCTGGAAGATTACGAACTGTCCCGACGCGATGACCTTGAGTTGTTGATCTTTGTCGGTTTCCGGGCGTTGTGCGACGATCTAGCAGGTCCGACGTGGTCTTGCGCGGAGCATCCGAGGCAACAGCGGCGACGTGCCGTTTTCACCGGAGCGGGATGTCGGTCATCCGTCAGACCGCGCGGCGCACGGTCCGCTATGCAGATCAACACCACTTTCCGGTACGCGGGGAAAGCGCCCCGATCCGTGACCGGGGTGCCCACGGCTGATCGGTATCGGTCACACGGTGACGTCGAGAACGCGGCCGTGCGGCAGTTCCTTCTTCGGCTGGTCGGGGGCGACCGACTGCGCGGCGGCCCACACCGCGGCGGACGAGACGGTCTGCGTGTCGGTGACCGACTTCGCGGCGCCGAGCCGGGTGAGTTCGGCCTCCGCGGCGGCGACGGCGGCCTTGTCGGCGGCGATGGTCTGCGCGCTGGCCTGGACCGGGATCAGGTCGCCGGCGAGCTGGCGGCGGTGTGCCTGCAGCCGCGTCCAAGCCGCCTGGTGGTCGTAGGAAGGTGAGTCAACGGCGGTGATCGTGGCCATCGGGGTCTCCTCGGAAGAAACGAGCTGGCTACCGGACAGCCCCACACATCGGCGGTGCCGCTCCTGAGTTGCTACTTTTTCCGGCCGATTTCCGAGTGACCTAGGCGACAGCCGCACTGCCGATCGGGCGCGGCCCGGTGTCCGAACGGGCACCGGGCCGCAACCGTCAGTTGGTGGCGCCGTTCAGCTCACTGGCCTTCGCGGGCCAGCTGGTGAGGCTCGCCGAACCGCGCATACCGGCGGCGGCGATGGCCGCCTTCAGGTCGACCGCGTCCGCGGCGGCCAGCTTCTCGTACGTGGTGATGCCGGCCGCGGCGAGGGCCATCGCGACCTTCGGGCCGATGCCGGGGATCCGGGTCAGGTCGTCCGGCTCGTGCACGTCGGCCGGGATCGGCTCACCCGCGGCGTCCAGCTCGACCTCGACCGGCTCGGTGTCGACGATGATCGTCTCCACGGCCGGCTCGTCCTCGACGACGACCGGAGCGGCCGAGGTCGGCCCGGCGACGACGGCGTCCGGAACCGGCACCGCCACGACAGCGGCCGGAGCCGGCTGCGCGACGACGGCGACGGGCTCGGCCGCGACGACGGCCGGCTCGTCCACGGCGACCGGGGCGAGCGGCTCGATGATCGGCGACGCCTCCTCGGCGGCCTCGTCGACCGGCTCGTCGATGAACTCGCTGGTCTCGGTGACCTCGTCCGACGTGGCGGGAGCGATCGGGGCGGTGATCGCCTCGGCGCCGACCGGCGCGGACTCGCCGACCGGCTCGGCCACCGGCTCGGCGGCCGGCACCGGCTCCGGCGCCTCGACCGGCTCGGGTGCCTCGACCGGCTCCGCGACGGCGACCGGCACGGTGTCGGCGGACGACGAGTCGACAGTGGTGGCCGGCTCGTCGACGGCCGGGATCGGCTCGGTCGGCGCCTCGGCGACCGGCACGATGACGGCGGTCTCCTCGGCCGGCTCGTCCTTCACCGGCTCCGCGGCGACCGGCTCGATGACAGCGGTCTCGGCGGCGGGCTCGTCGGCCGTCTCGATGACGACGGTCTCGGCGGCGGGCTCGGTGACCGGCTCGATGATCGCGGTCTCGGCGGCCGCGTCGTCCTTCGACTCGGTCGCGGCGGCCGGCTCGACGACGGCCACCGGGGCGGCGGACGAGGCGGTGGTGTCGGTGGTGGCGGTCCGAGCAGCCCCGTCACGGCTTCCCCGGATGAACCATCCGGCTATCAGGCCGATGAGGAGCCCGGCTACGAGGGGGAGAATTGAGTCCATAACGGGCCTCCGGGCAGGAGATGAGGGTGCGTGTGGTAGCGCGCAGCTTCGCACATCACCTTCAGTAGCCACGACGGGGGTGGTCACTCCGCCAGGTGGGTGGGATCGAGATGTGCCTCTTCGTGCCGCACGTACCGGTTCCAGGCGTAGGTGATCGCCCACCGCGACAGCGGTCAGCGCGAGTCCTTTGCCGAGGGAGAGATGCACCGCCGACCCGAAGTTGCCTGCGAACGCCTTGGGCGTGCTGGAGTCCCGGGCCGATCACCCGTTTGAGCGAGGGGTCCGCGGTGGTGGCTGTCATCGTCCTGGCTTACCCGTACCAACGGGAAAAACAATGCGGTGGTCACCGTCCGATGGGCGGTGACCACCGCAGAGTGATCTTTTACGGTACGGCGGGGTACTGCGTGACGTAGACCGGCACGCCCACCTTCGTCGTGTCGGCCGCCTCGCCCACGCCGTTGACCACGTGGTCGACGACGCCGGCGCTCAGGTTGACCGTCATGATGTGGTGCAGCTTGACGCCCGGGGTCTGCGGGACCTCGAAGCCGTTCTCGGTGTGGATCGACGGGTTGTTCTGGTTGAACACGTACACGCCGCCGCCGTACAGGTTGTGGGTCTTGACCTTGGCGCCGACCTTGTAACCGGCGTAGCCCTCGACCGAGCCGTTCATCCAGTCCGCCTGCGTCGGCGGGTCGTACGGCAGCTCGTTCTGGTAGAGCACCGTGGTGCCGCCGTTGCCGTTCCAGATGGTGTTGTACTTCTGGAAGTGCTCGACGAACAGGCCGGTCGCGGTCACGTCGTCACCGTTGATGACGGCGCCGTAGGTGCCGATGTTGGTGTTCCAGCGCTCGGTGTCGCCACCGGTGAAGCCCTCGACGCCGTGGTCACCGCGCCACACCCAGGTGTGGTCGATCAGCACGTCGTCGCTGTTCACCTCGAGTGCCGTGGTGGCCTTGCCGATGTGCGGGCCGCCCACCCGGAAGTAGACGTCCTGCAGCGTGGTCGGGTTCTTCGGCGAGGTGAAGCCGATACCGTGGTTGCGGCCGACGCGCAGCAGCGCGGACGACTTCTGCAGGCCCGCGTCGATGGTGAGGCCCGCGACGATCACGCCGGGGACGTCCGCGATCTGCAGCGGGGTGGAGCCCTTGGTCGCGGTCAGCGTGGCGTGGCCGAGGCCCAGCACCACGGTGTTCGGCCGCCACACGTTGATGGTGCGGTCGATGTCGTAGACACCCGGGGTGAAGAGCAGGTTCTTGCCCAGCGTGAGGGCCAGGTTGATCTTCGCGACCGAGTCGCCCGGCTTCGCGACGTAGAAGTCGGAGAGCGGGAGGGTGCGGCCCGGGGAGTTCCAGCCGACACCGGACGTGTTGCGCTCGGCGGCCGGCACCCGGACCTGGTACTTGCCCTTGCCGTCGACGAACAGGTACGGCTTCTCCCGGCTGACCGGGGTCTTGTCGAGCGTGGTGTACGGCGTGGCCGGGAAGTCGGCCTCGCTCGGTGCGCCGACGACGCCCGAGAAGACCTGGTTCCAGACCGCGTTCGACCAGCTGGTGACCTCGCTGTTGCGGGTCAGCCACTGCTGCTGCGAGCCGTTCACGGTGGCCGGCAGCTTGGCGTCGGCGATGAAGCCGCCGCTGGCGTACTGCGGGCCGGCGGTGCAGTAGTCCATCAGCGACAGCGTGCCGCCGGTGAACTGGACCCGGCGCAGCGAGACCGCCTGGGAGACGGCCCAGAAGTTCGCCGTCTGCCGGCAGCCGTCCTGGCCCGCGCCGTTGATGTTGACGGTCAGGTTGGAGACGGTGCGCCAGAAGTTGACGAGCGCCAGGCAGTTGCTGGTGCCGCCGTCGGCGAGGCAGCGGTTGTAGACCTCCACCTTGCCGTTGATCACCACGTCGCCGGGGGTCTCGCCCAGGCCGGTGATCTCGGTGTAGTAGCCCACCTTCACCTGCAGCGGCTGCTCGGTGGTGCCGTAGGTGCCCGGCTTGAAGAGGAACGCGTACCGGTCCGTGCCCATCTCGTTGTCGACCTGCTTGGCGTTCGCCGCGTCCAGGGTGGCCTGGATCTGGCTGACCGGCATGCTCGGGTCGAAGACGGTGACGTTCTTGCCCAGGTCCGGTGTGGCCGGACCGGGATGTGCGGCGGCCGGCGTGGCTTGCGTGGCGAGGCCGGTGATGGCCAGGCCGATCGCGAGCGCCGCGGCGAAGGCGCGCCTACTGCTCGTCATACGGAGGAGTCCCTTCCGAAACAAGATCGCAATGAACCTGGTCACGGAAGCAATCGGTGAGCCTGCATGTCAAGAGGGGGGCAACCGCATAGGCCGCTAACCCGGGCACAACACCCGGGTTCCGGAACGTGAATGTTATTCATTCCCGGAACCGGTCCCGGGAGCGCTCTCTTATGGGCGTTATGGGACCAGTGCGGCGAAGACCACGATGTTGCTGCGATAACTGCCCCGGTCCCGGTCGAACGAGCCGCCGCAGGTGATCAGGCGCAGCGCCGGGCCGGGCGTCCGGCCGTAGACCTCGTCGCTCGGGAACGCCTTCTTCGGGTAGCTCGCCACCCGGGTGACCCGGAAACGCGCGACGGTGCGGTCGTCACGTCGTACCGAGAAGATGTCGCCCGCCGTGAGCTCCCGCAACCGGAAGAAGACCGCCGGACCGTCGCGTGCGGTGTCCACGTGCCCGACGATGACCGCCGGTCCGGCCTCACCCGGCGTCGGTGAACCCCGGTACCAGCCGGCCGGCGCGTCCGACTCCAGCGGCGGGACGTCGAGGGTGCCGTCGTCGCGCAGGCCGATCGGGGTGACCGCGGTGTGCACGCCGATCGCCGGGATGTCCAGCCGGGTCGGCGGTGAGCGGCGCAGCCCCGTGGTGCTCTTCGTGCCCTTGGTGGTGGCCGGGCTCGGGGCCGGGACATCCTGCCAGGCCAGATCGGGTGCCGGGAGGGCGTCGTCGGTCCGCAGTCCGAGCACGGTGATCGTGGAGCCGAGGAGCGCGAGGATCACCGAGAAGACCGCGGCGCGGCGGTTGCGTACTCGCAGCCGCCGCCTCCGCCTGGGCTCGGCAAAACCCAGAGACAGGGCGAGCCGTTCCGTCCTGTCTGGCCGGCTCTTGGTGGTCCGGGTTGCTTTTTTGGTACGAACAAACATCGCGCCGGATCAGTCCCGCGTCGTGCGGCCGACCGCGTGCCGTCCCGCGATCACCGCCGCGGCCAGCAGGAACATGCCGGTGATCAGCATGGCGGTGCGTTGCCCGCTGAGCCCGGCGCCGCCACCCGCGTCGACGCCGCCCCGGGGCGTGGCCCGGGTGTGCGACGGTGACGCCTTGGCCTTCGTCGAGGAGGTGGCCACCGGGTCAGTGGTCGGATCATTTCCGGTCGCGGTGTCGCCGGGCTGCGGCTCGGTCGTCCCGGCTCCGGGCTCGGGCGCGGTCGACCGTGGTGACAGGGTGCCGGGGGAGCCCGGCCCGGTGACCGGCGGCAGCGTCGAGGCGACCGCACCCGGCGGCCCGGCGTCGGTGGTGCCGGCCGGCCGGTCGCAATAGGACAGCATCATGGCCAGCAGGATCAGCAGCAGGACCGCCGCGGCGAGGGCGACCAGCCAGTTCCGTCGATTCGCTGAGGTACCGGCCATGTCATGACCTCCGGGGTGACGCCAGGTCGGGCAGCGATACGGATGAAT
The DNA here is from genome assembly GCF_001509495.1 of Actinoplanes awajinensis subsp. mycoplanecinus. Taxonomy (NCBI): domain Bacteria; kingdom Bacillati; phylum Actinomycetota; class Actinomycetes; order Micromonosporales; family Micromonosporaceae; genus Actinoplanes; species Actinoplanes awajinensis. The sequence goes on from NZ_LLZH01000289.1 coordinate 21,731, forward strand.
CGGAGATACACCGCATCACGGGGTGAATCGCTACGCTAGCGGCCACCCCGCCGGCCCGCACCGTTCTATCCGTGATCGGTCACTTCGGACTCTCGCTCGCTCGTACACCCACCAGGTACCCCACCCCACCCCTTTTCAATGCCCGCCGAAGTGCCATCCCCGTCATGGCAGACACCCCGCCCGGTCCCCAGAAGCGCCGCACGCCGGCGGCGACCCTCGGCTGGTCCCGGGGGTGTCTCGCGCCGTTCGCTGGCGGCGGTCCCTTGGCTGGTCGCCAGGGGTGTCTCGCGGCGGGTTTGGCACCCCTGAGGACCAGCCGGTGCCGCGGTTGTTCAGCCGGGTCTCGGGTCGGGCTGGTCTGAGGTTCAGCCCTGACCTCGGGCCCACGTTGTCTCGGGTTCGGCCGCGTGATTACGCCTCGGGAGGGGCGGTGCGTGCACGCATTACCGGATCGCGGCCTGCTGCCGCCCCCTGGTGGGCGGCAGCCGCACGCATTGCCGGATCGCGTGCCGTTGGCGCCCCCGCCCCGCCCGATCGCACCGGCTGGATGGTCAGCGGAGCAGGGCCAGGGCTACCAGGACGGCCAGGATGACCGCGGCCAGGGAGGCCAGCAGCAGGGGGTGGGTCAGGACACCCTTGGCGTGCCGGGCTTCGGGGCGTTTGTCCAGCTCGTCGCTGAGTGATGGGGGAGCGGCCGCCGGCTTGGCGCTCGCCGGGAACCTTGCCGGGCCGGAGGCGTCCACCGGTGGCATGGAGTAGTCGATGTTTTCGGCCGGGGGAGCGGCCAGCGCGCCGGTGGCCCTGCCGGGCGTGGTGGCAGCGGGGAAGACCGCGCCGGCCGCGCCGGTGGACCGGGCCGCGAAGATCTCGGCGGCTTCCGGGTCGGCCGGTTCGACCGTGTGCGGGCCGGGGACCAGCGGCCCGGACGGCGCCGCGGCCGGGTAGTAGCCACCCAGCCCGGCGGTCGGCGGCAGCACCGCGGCACCCGGTTGGAGATGGTCGGTCCACTGCCCGCCGTCCCACCAGCGGGTCGCGGGCAGACCGCTCGGGTCGGCGTACCATCCAGCGGGCTGCGCGGGGCTCGTCATCGGTGCGGATCCTCTTTCCGGCAAAGGCCAGGGACGGTCTGCCCCATCGGCCCGGAACCCGCCGCCTTGAGACATCCCACCCGTGATCCGCGCCGCGTCCCCGCCGGTGCTCGGCGCACCGCCACCAGCCACCCCTGCCGCCCACCCCGGTTTCCCTGCCCACCCCGGATTTCCCGCGCACCCGGGCCTCACGGAACCTGCTTCGCCTCCCGGCGGTCCGGCGCCTGCGGTGGGACCGGGCGGTGCGCGGGTGATTCCCGGCTGGCACCCGGATGTCCCGCCCGGCCTGCCGCCGCGGATGGGCCCGTCAGTGCTCCCGCCCGGCCTGCCGCCGCGGATGGGCCCGTCAGCGCCCCCGCCCAGCCCGATGCCACGGCCCGCCCCGGGCGGAATCGCGGAGCCCGGTGTGGTCCGGGCGGCGCGGTGGACCGCCCTCGTGGCGTTCGGTGGTGTGCTGGTGCAGTGGGTGATGACGATGGTGGCGCTGGTCGCCCGCTCGATCGCCGACGGGGACTTCGGCGCTGACCCGGGTGGGCTGAGCCTGCTCTATCTCGTCGTCGCGCTGGTGCTGGCGGTGCCGTCGCTCGTCGCCTGGAGTGCGGTGCGGGTGTCGGGCGTGCGGCCACGGCCGGGTGGGCTGGCGGTGTTGTGGACGCTGGGGCCGGCGGCGCTGGCCGGGGTGGTGTTCATCCGGGCCGGTGAGACGCCGCTGCTCGTCGCGCGGCTGCACGACGGGGACACCGTGCTGGTCACGCTGCTGTGGCTGGCGCAGGCCGGTGCGGTGGTCGGCATCTCCGCGTTGCCGATCACCGCGGTCTGCTGGCTGGCGCCGTCCGCCCGCCGGTACCTGGCGCCGTTCCGGCGACCGGGCCGTGCCGAGCGGGGGCAGCAAATGATCAGTGCGTCGTCGGTGCTGCTGGGGCTCGCCGCGGTGCTGGTTCCGGTGGCGTTCCTGCTGCTCACCACGACCCCGACGGCCGACGCGGTGGACCGGGTGGGGTGGGCCGTCGACCGGGCCGTCATCATCTCCGGCGGGGGCGCGGTGGCGGAGGTCTTCGCGTTCGTGCTGGTGGTGGCGGCCCGCCGGACCCGGGGGTGGACGATGCGGGCCGCCGCCTACGCCGTGACCCTGCTCGGCGTGCACACGGTGGTGTTCAGTGCCGTGGTGACCTGGATGGCGGTGGCCACGGTCGGCAACGAGGACGGTGGGGACACCGCGATGTCCTACACCTCGGCCGCGCTGGCGGCGCACGTGCTGGCGGCGCTGTGCCACCTGACCGCCGTCCTCATGCTGGCGATGCCGGCCGTCTCCTCCTGGATCGACGCCCGGCCCCCGGCCGACGTGTGAAGTTCGGGTGCGGAGCGCACCCGAACTTCACACGCTTGGGGTTTTTCCGCGACCACCCACGGACGTCGCCCGGAGGGCTTCGCGTTCTGGACGCGTCAGCGGCCAGCGAAGCCCGCAGGGTCCCGGCGGGAGCGGCGGTCTGTACCCCGGCGGACGCACGACATCCTGAATTTGATCTTGAATCAGACCGACTTCTGATACGCGCGGAATGTCCGGGTGGACAGCACCAGCGTCACCACCGCGAGCCCCAGCAGCCACCCGCCGCGGCTCGCCACGATCCCCCAGTCCGGCTCCGGTCGCATCGCCGCGCGGGCGCAGGCGAGGGCCCAGTTCACCGGGTTCCAGTCCGCTATCGATCGCATCCAGGACGGCATCAGCGACGTCGCCATGAACGCCGACGACAGGAACGTCAGCGGCAGCAGCAACAGCGTGTTGATCCCGATGATCGTCTCCCGCTGCCGGGCCAGCATGCCGACCGTGTTGGACAGCGCGCTGAAGATCGTTCCCAGCAGCAGCGCCGAGACCATCAGCACGGTCAGGCCGGCCGCGCCGCCCGGGTAGGACGCGCCCGCGGCCAGGCCGAGCAGGATGATCGCGCCGACCTGGACGGCCGTGCTGAGCGCCTGCTCCACCACCAGCGCGTTCATGATCGCTCCCCGCGCGATCGGGGTGGTGAGCAGCCGGTTCAGCGTGCCGCGGTCGATCTCCTCGAGCACGCCCATGCCGGACCACATGTTCGACGACACCGCGGTCATCGCGACCACCCCGGGCACGATGTAGTCGAGATAGGACCCGGCGCCGAACCCGGGAATTTCCACCACCCTGCGGAACAGGTTGCCGAACAGGAACAGCCAGATGGCCGGCTGCACGAGCAGGATGACCACGAACGCCGGCTGCTTGATCAGCACTTTGAGGCGCCGGTTCGTCATCCACCAGGTGTGCGCCACGAGTGTGGTCATGCCGCCACCCCCGGCGAGCTGAAGCGCCGCCCGGCGTGCCGCAGGTACACGTCGTCGAGCGACGGCCGGGCCACCGTCACGGTCGCCACGCCGATCCCGGCCGATTCCAGGGCGGCGAGGGCCGCGGGCACGGCCGCCGCGCCGTCGTCGGCCCGCGCGCTCAGCGTCCGCCCGTCCAGGGCGACATCACGCAGGCCCGCGACGTGCGAGATCGCCTGCCGCGCCTGCGGACCGTCCGGGGCCAGGTGCAGTTCCAGGTGTACGGCGTCCCCGCGCAGCTCGCCCTTGAGCTGCGCCGGCGTCCCCTCCGTGACGATCCGCCCACCGTCCACGATGGCCAGCCGGCCGGCGAGCCGATCGGCCTCGTCGAGGTAGTGCGTGGTGAGCAGGATGGCCATCGACTCGTCGGCCGCGAGCCGGGCGATCTCGGTCCACAGCTGGGCGCGGCCCTCCGGGTCGAGCCCGGTGGTCGGCTCGTCCAGGAAGAGCACGCCCGGCTTGTGCACCAGGGCGAGTACCACGTCGAGGCGGCGTTGCATGCCACCGGACCAGCCGCGCACCGGGCGACCGGCCGCCTCGGTCAGGCCGAACCGTTCGAGCAGCTCGTCGACGCGCCGCCGGAAGCCCCGGATGCCGAAGATCCGGGCCTGCAGGGTGAGGTTGTCGCGGCCGCTGGCCATCGGGTCCAGCGCGGACCGCTGCGGGACCACGCCGATCTCACGGCGGACCCGGTCCGGGTGGCGCAGCACGTCGTGCCCGGCGACGGTGGCCGTGCCGGAGTCCGGGCGGGCCAGCGTGGTCAGGATCTTGACGGTGCTGGACTTGCCGGCGCCGTTCGGCCCGAGCAGGCCGAACACCTCGCCGGCGCGGACGGTGAGGGTGAGCCCGGCGAGGGCCCGCACCCCACCGGGATACGTCTTGTGCAGGTCGTGTGCCGTCACGGCATCACTCATGGTGATCCTCACTCGAGGTCGCCACGGTCCGTGTCCGGTTATCCTTCTTGCTGCTACACGTCTCGGATAGCCGGGCCGTTCCCGCGGCCGGGTGGATGGGACAGTCGGCCCCGGCTGGTGTTCCCGCACCGGCCGGGGCCGCGTTTCTCTTACGTCTCCGTCATGAACTCGGAGAGGTCTTCGGGCAGCTCACCGGTCTCGTGGATGCGCCGCCAGGCGCCGATCCCGGCCATGGTGCCGTCGCGCAGCTCGGTCAGGAACCCGGTGAGCCAGGTGACCTCGGCCTCCCGGATCGCCAGGCGGTACTCGCCCTCGACCAGGAACAGGCGCGGGACCTCGTGCGCGGTGGCGCGCAGGACCTGGCGCATCTGATCGTTCTCCACGGCGAGGATGCTGAGCCGCTGCTCGAGCAGCTCGATCACCTCGTCGGGCGGGAGCACCCCGACGACCGAGAGGGCCGCCTGCAGTTTCGGGAACTCCGCCTCCGGGGTGCCGACCAGCTCGCGCACCCAGTCGGTGAGCTCGTCGCGGCCGGCCGGGGTCAGCCGGTACACCGTGCGCTCGGGGCGGCGGCCTTCCCGGACCGTCTCCGCCGCGGCGATGAAACCGTGCTTCTCCAGGTTCTGCACGACCGTGTAGAGCGAGCCCCACTGGATCTTGATGTCCTGGTCCTTGCCGAACGCCTTGAGCTGGGCGGCGATCTCGTACGGGTGCAGCTGTTGAATGCTCAGCGTCGCCAGGATGTGCAGCCCGAGCAGGTTGCCGACCTTGCGCCGCTTCGCCATCTGCTCCCTCGCCTCCGAATGCTCGTCCACGAGTATTACGCATCCGAGTGGCACAACGAAAGGCCCCCGGCACGCCGGGGGCCTTTCGGGCGGAAATCCGATCAGGACTTGGTGATCACCACGTTGTCCACGGCCGCCTCGACCAGCGACGCCGTGCCGGTGTCCGCGGCCTCCACCTTCAGCCGGACGGTCTGGCCGGCGTACGCGGAGAGGTTCGCGGTTGCCGCGGTCCACGCCGCGGCCTTGTTCGCCGCCGCGGCGTTCACCGTGAGCAGCGCGGTCGTGGTCGTGCCGCTGACCACCGAGATCCGCAGGTAGTCCGCGCTCGTCGCGTTGTTCAGGTACGCGAGGTACCAGGACAGGCCCAGCGTCAGCGTCCCGGCCGGCAGGGTGATCGCCGGTGAGGTCAGCGTGGTGAGACCGCCGTCCACGTCGTTGGCGCCCGCGCTGGCCCCCGCTGTCGCGCCGGTGACCAGGGCGTACGTGCCGCCGGCCGCGGTGCCGAGCTGGGTGGTGACGCCGGAGCTGGTGGTCGCCTCCGGGTCGCCGCGCTCGAACTTGCCGGAGGTGGCGGTGTCCGCGGTGCCGGCCGTCCAGCCGGTCGCGGTCTCGAAGGTGTCCGACCAGACCGTCGAGCCGGTCGGCGGGGTGGTCGTCCCGCCGTTGGCCAGGGTCCAGACCGCGTACGCGATGGCGTCCGAGTTCCGGTCCAGCGCGGTGTCGTTGATGTTCGCGGTGGTGTCACAGGACGCGTGGTAGCAGGCGTCGAACGCGGTCGCGGTGCCGCCCCAGAGGGTGACCTGGGCGGCCGTCTTGCGGCCCTCGGCGCCGGTGAAGATGCCGCCGGCCGGGATGCCCGCGCTGATGAACGGGCCGTAGTCGCTGCGGCCGTCGAAGTCGGTGCCGCGGGTCGGCACGCCGATCGTGGTGTAGTAGTCGGCCAGGGTCTGCTCGATCTCGGCGGAGCCGGTCGGGCCGGGGCCGGAGCCGGTGTTGTCCGAGTTGTCGCCGTCGTAGAGGAAGTAGCCGGGGTTCGGCGACGCGACCATGTCGAAGTTCAGGTACCCGCCGATCGCGGACTTCTGCGCGGTGGTCAGCGAGTTGACGTACGCCGTGGACCCGCGCAGGCCCAGCTCCTCCGCGCCCCACCAGCCGAACCGCAGGTGGCGGGCAGGCTGGAACCCGGACCGGGCCACCTGCAGGGCCACCTCGAGGTTCGCGGCCGAGCCGGATCCGTTGTCGTTGATCCCCGGACCGGCCGTGACGCTGTCCAGGTGCGCGCCGATCATCAGGGTGTCGCTGGTGTCGCCGCCAGGCCAGTCGGCGATCAGGTTGTATCCGGTGGCTCCGTTGTAGGTGAAGCTCTGCTGCGTGGTGGTGAAACCGGCCGCGTCCAGCAGGCCCTTCACGTAGGTGACCGAGGCGAGGTAGCCGGGGCGGCCGTGAGCCCGGTTGCCGCCGTTGGCGGTCGCGATGCTCTGCAGCTGGGCGAGGTGGGCCTTGACGTTCGCGACCGGGATGTCCGGAGTCGCGACCGCGGCCTGGGCCGGCACGGCGGCAAGACCGGCGGTCAGCACGGCGACGCCGATGAGGGGGAGTGCTCGCACGGGGAGTCCCTTCTTGTCGAAGCATCGACGAGCATCTCAGGATCCCGATCCGGCGCCCCCATATCAATCCCTACCTATTTCCTAATGCGGCATCGATTGATCCGCCGGGAAATCAGCCGTAACGGGGGTGCCACATCTCCATGTCTGAATGACTAGTCTGCGAAGATCGCCCGGGCCCGACACGGCTCGCGGGCGTATCACCAACGGAAGGCAAGGGATGCGGAAAATCCTGGCGGCCACCGTCGCCGCCTCGGTCGGGCTGCTGATCGGGGCCGGTACGATCCCGGTCGCCGCGGCGGCCCACACCACGCATACGAGCGCGAGCGGCTACACCCCACCAGCCATCGACTGGACCACCTGCACCCGGGCGAGCCTCAAGGCCCGTAACGCGCAGTGCGGTTTCCTGGTCGTCCCGCTGGACTACGCGAAGCCCAAGGGCACCAAGATCAAGATCGCGGTGTCCCGGATCAACCACAAGTCGGCCGCCGCGCAGTACCAGGGCGTCATGTTCACCAACCCGGGCGGTCCCGGTGGCTCCGGTCTGGGCCTGCCGGTGATCGGCGAGTCGGTGCCGAACGGCGCCGGCGACTTCTACGACTGGATCGGCTTCGACCCGCGTGGTGTCGGCTCCAGCGTGCCGGCGCTCTCCTGCGACGTCGACTACGCCGGTTACAACCGGCCGTACTACGTGCCGGTCACCCGGAAGCTGGAGAAGGCCTGGCTGAAGAAGACCTCGGCCTACACCAAGAAGTGCGACAAGGCCGGCGGCGCGCTGCTCGACCACGTCAAGACCACCGACACGGTGGCCGACATGGACACGCTGCGCAAGGCGCTCGGCGCCAAGCAGATCAACTACTACGGCTTCTCGTACGGCACGTACCTGGGCCAGGTCTACGCGACGCTGCACCCGGACAAGATCCGCCGGGCGATCTTCGACGGCGTCGTCGACCCGACCCGCGTCTGGTACGCCGCCAACCTGGACCAGGACATCCAGTTCGACAAGAACATGGACGTCTACTTCGCGTGGATCGCCAAGTACGACGCGGTCTACCACCTGGGCACCACCGGCAAGTCGGTCAAGGCGAAGTACTACGCGACCCTGGCGTCGCTGCGTAAGACGCCGGCGGCCGGCAAGATCGGTCCGGACGAGTGGAACGACATCTTCGTCTCGGCCGGTTACTACGTGTACGGCTGGCAGGACGTCGCCGACGCGTTCGCCGCGTGGGTGAACGACAAGGACCCGTCGCTGCTGCTGGCGAACTACGCCGAGCCGGGTGGCGTGGGCGCCGACAACAACTACGCGATGTACCTCGCGACCCAGTGCAGCGACGTCAAGTGGCCGCAGAACTGGTCGAAGTGGCAGCGGGACAACTGGAAGATCCACTCCAAGTACCCGTTCATCACCTGGAACAACGCCTGGTACAACGCGCCCTGCATCGGTTGGGGCGCCAAGCCGGGCACGCCCGTCAAGATCTCCGGCAAGAAGGCCGCCGGGTTCCTGCTGATCGGCGAGACCAACGACGCGGCCACGCCGTACACCGGTGCTCTGGAAGTGCGTAAGCGCTTCCCGAAGTCGGTGCTGATCGAGGGCGTCGGCGGCACCACGCACTCCGGCTCGCTGAGCGGGATCGCGTGCACCGACGACACCATCGCCACCTACCTCGCGACCGGCGCCCTGCCGAAGCGGGTCAGTGGCAACCGTTCCGACAAGCAGTGCGCGCCGGTTCCGCAGCCGGACCCGACCGCGGTCTCCACGCTGCGCAAGGGCGTCTCCGGTAACAGCAGCACGCACGCCGTGCTGCAGGAGTCCGGAGCACAGCGCTAGTCAACGACGTGGGGAGTCCGGGTGCGCAGTGCACCCGAACTCCCCACCGTCATCTCTGGACCGCAGCTTCCTTCTTGGCCAGCTGGATCTGCTCGTAGACCCGGGTCCGCAACGCGACGAACTTCGGATCCGCCCGGGTGTGCAGCTGGTCCCGCTCGGCCGGCAGGTCCACCACCAGCTCGTCCTGCACCACGGTCGGCGACGACGACAGCATCACCACCCGCCGGCCCAGGTACACCGCCTCGTCGATGTCGTGCGTCACGAACAGCACGGTCACCTTGAGCCGCTGCCACAGCGACCGGACCAGGTCCTCCAGGTCGGCCCGGGTCTGCGCGTCGACGGCCGCGAACGGCTCGTCCATCAGCAGGGTCTCCGGTTCGTACGCGACCGCGCGGGCGATCGCCACCCGCTGCTGCATGCCACCGGAGAGCTGCCACGGGTACGCCTTGCCGGTGCCGGTCAGCCCGACCGCGTCGAGTGCCTCCTCGACCAGCTGGGTGCGGCGCGCCTTCGGCACCTTCTTCTGCTTGAGCGGCAGCTCCACGTTGTCCCAGACGCTGGCCCACGGGAACAGGCTGCGGCCGTACTCCTGGAAGACCACCGCCATCCCCGGCGGCGGACCGGTGACCGCGTTGCCGTTGACCTTGACAGAGCCCCCGGTCGGCGTCAGCAGGCCGGAGATGCACCGCAACAGCGTGGTCTTGCCGCAACCGGACGGGCCGACCAGGCAGACCAGGTCGCCGTTGTCGACGGTGAAGGTGAGGTCGCGCAGCGCCTCCACCTCCCGGTTGCCTGAGCTGTAGACCTTGCGCAGGCCTTTCACTTCGAGCATCGTGGCCCTCCTAGCCGGCCCGGCGCTGCGCCGCGCGCAGCCCCTCGTACCACCGCAGCGCCCGCCGTTCGGCGAGCCGGAACAACAGCGAGAGAGCGAAACCGAGCAGGCCGAGCAGGATGATCCCGCTCCACATCTCCGGGATCGCGAAGCTGCGCTGGAACTGCACGATGGTGAAGCCCAGACCGTTGCTGGATGCGAACATCTCGCTGATCACCATCAGGATGATCGCGATGGAGAGCGCCTGCCGCAGGCCCGCCGCGATCCGCGGTGAGGCCGACGGGAGGATCACCCGGGTCAGCCGGGCGGGCCCGGTCAGCCCGTAGGCGCGGGCGGTGTCCAGCACCACGCTGTCCACCGCGCGCACCCCCTCCACCGTGTTGAGCAGCACCGGCCAGACGCAGCCGAACACGATCACGATCACCTTCATGCCGTCGCCGATCCCGGCGAACAGCATGATCACCGGAACCAGCACCGGTGGCGGGATGGCCCGGAAGAACTCCAGGACCGGTTCCATGACCGCGCGCAGATTCCGGTTCAGGCCGATCGCCACGCCCAGGGCGATGCCGATCAGCGAGGCCAGCAGGAAACCGGCGAACAACCGGAGCAGGCTGGGCACCACGTCGGCGAGCAACCGGTCCGGCTTCCAGGTGTCGCCGAACGCGGTGAGGATGGTCCGCAGCGGCGGCGAGTAGAAGCTCTCACTGCCCTCGCTGAGGAAAAACCATCCCGCGAACAACACCGCGGGCAGCCCCAGGACAAACAAGATCCTTTTTAGTACGACCATCAGGCTGTGCCTCCTTGGGCATGCCCTCGTGGCCCTCGCCTGCGAGGCCGTGGGGGCGCTCCACGTGGGTGCCGCTCGGTGCAGTCGGTCATACCGCTACCTCGCCCCTGATCGACTGGTGCCAGGCGAGCAGGCGGCGCTCGCCGGTACGAGTCAGCAGGTTGATCACGACACCCAGGGCGCCGGTCACCACGATCAGGGCGTACATGGTCGCCACCGCGTCGGAGTTCTGCGCGGTCGCGATCTCCTTGCCCAGCCCCGGCGCGCCGATCACCAGCTCGGCGGTGACCGCCAGGACCAGGGCCACCGAGGCGGCCAGCCGCACGCCGGTGAAGACGTAGGGCAGGGCGGTCGGCCAGAGCACGTGGCGTACCCGGCCCCAGGTGGAGAACCGGTAGCTGCGCGCGGTCTCCTCGGCGACCGGGTCGACGTCCGCGACGCCGTACAGGACCTGGACCAGGACCTGCCAGAACGCGGCGTAACAGACCAGGATCAGGGTGGAGCCCAGCTCGGTCCCGTAGAGCAGCACGGCGAGCGGGATCAGCGCCACCGACGGGATCGGCCGCAGGAACTCGACGGTCGAGGCGGTCAGCGCGCGCAGCACCGGCACCGACCCGATCACCAGGCCGGCCAGCACGCCGGCGACCACCGCGATGAGCAGGCCGATCGCCCAGGCGTACAGGGTGTCGCCGAGCGACTGCCAGAACGTCGCGGTGGCCGCCTCGTCGGCGAGCGCGGCCGCGATCCGGCTGGTCGGCGGCAGGTACCGCTCGTTCACCAGGCCGAGTCGCGGCAGCAGTTCCACAATGAGGAGCAACCCGGCCAGCCCGGCGGAGCCGAGCAGGACCGGGTTGCCACGGTGAGCCGTCGTCACGGCAGCAGCTTGTCCAGGTCCGGAGCGCTGGCGAAGATGCCGTCGGTGGTACCGAGTTCGGCCAGCTTCTGCACCGACGCCTTGTTGATCTCGATGGGCCACTTCGGCAGGACCACCTGCGCGCGGGCCTTGTCGTCGATCTTGGTGTAGGTGGACAGGATCTGCCGCACCTCGTCCGGGTGGGCGTCCGCGTAGGTCAGCGACTCGTTCATCGCCTCGGTGAAGCGCTTGACCAGGTCGGGCTTGTCGGCGAGCAGCTTCTGCGAGGTGAAGTACGCCGCGATGGTCAGCTTCGGGTCGGTGTCCACGAACGTCGAGGCCACCTCCCGGCCGCCGGCCGCCTTGATCGTGCTGAGCTGCGGCTCGACCACCCAGGCCGCGTCGATGTCGCCCTTGTCCAGCGCCACCGGCATGTTCGGGAACGGCATCTCGACGAACTCGATCTTGCTGGGGTCGCCGCCGGCCACCCGCACCGACTCGCGGGTCACGGTGTCACCGATGTTCTTCAGCGTGTTCACCGAGATCTTCTTGCCGGCCAGGTCCTTGGCGGTCTTGATCGGGCTGGCGCCCTTGACCACCACGGCGCCGAAGTCCTTGCCCTGCACGCCGGTCGTGGAGACGCCGGCCGCGACGGCCTTGATCGGCACGTTCTTGGTCTGCGCGATCATCAGCGAGGTCAGGTTGCTGAACCCGAACTGGAACTGGTTGCTGACCACGCCGGGCACGATGGCCGCGCCGCCCTGGCCGGCCTCCATCTTCAGCTCGATGTTGCGGGTCTTGAAGAAGCCCTTGGACTGGCCCAGGTAGATCGGCGCGACGTCGATGATCGGGATGACCCCGACCGTCACGTTGTCCACGCCACCCGACGAACCGCCGGAATCGCCTGAGCCCTTGTCCGAACCACAGGCCGTGACCGTGCTGGCCACCATGGCCAGTGCCACGCCCGCGATCAAACGCCGCCGCATATCCCATCCTCCAGTAAATGTGTGCGCATAACGAACGGAAGTTCTCATGCAGAACGCTAAGATGTGGCTCGTGTCACGTCAATCATTTGTGTCGATCATCCGATGACGCGGGAACCGTACTACGTCCAATCGCTCGAGCGGGGGCTCGCGGTGATCCGTGCATTTGACGCGGAACACCGCGAATTGACCCTCAGTGACGTGGCTCGGCAGTGCGGTCTGACCCGGGCGGCGGCCCGCCGGTTCCTGCTCACGCTGACCGATCTCGGCTATGTCCAGACCGACGGCAAACTGTTCTCGCTGACCCCTCGGGTGCTCGAGCTCGGGTACGCGTTCCTCGGTGGCCTGACCCTGCCCGAGGTGGCCGAGCCGCACATGGAACGCCTGGTCGGCGAGGTGCGCGAGTCGTGCTCGCTCTCCGTGCTGGACGGCGACGACATCGTCTACGTGAGCCGGGTGCCGACCAGCCGGATCATGCGAGTGGCGATCAACGTGGGCACCCGGTTCCCGGCGTACGCCACCTCGATGGGCCGGGTGCTGCTCGCCGCGTTGCCCGCGCCGGAGCTCGAGGCGTACCTGGCCCGGGCGAAGCTGGAGCAGCTCACCGACCGCACCGTCTGCTCAGCCGCCGAGCTGCGCGCCGAGCTGGACCGGGTCCGGGCGACCGGCCATGCGGTGGTCGACCAGGAGCTGGAGGAGGGGCTGCGGGCGATCGCCGCGCCGATCCGGGACCGCTCCGGCGCGGCCGCGGGGGCGCTGAACATCTCGGTGCACGCGGCCCGGGCGACGATCGAGGCGGTACGTGAGCGCCTGCTCCCTCCGCTGCTCGCCGCGGCCGCCGCGATCGAGGCTGACCTGCGGATCGCGTCACCGCGCCGCTCCGGGTAGTCACCTTGCGCAGTGCCGCGATGATCATGGCCATGCGGAAGGCCCTGGCAGCCCTGATATTCACAGGTGTGGTTTTCGCCACCGTGGTCCGGCTGGTGGACGGCGGGCCCGCGCCCGGCGACACCGTTCCGGGCGGGCTGACCCTGCCGTGGATGTGGCAGGCGACCGTGCAGCAGGACCCACCCGGGCCGGCCTCGATCCTGGCCGGCGGGGACAGCCTGGGCTTCCGCGGCGTCGAGGACTACGACGCCGAGGGCAAGGTGGCCGCGGTCGGGCGCGACGGCGACTACCGGATGCTGCTCTACGCCGACTGGAGCACCGTCACCCCCGGCCAGGACGTGCTGCTCTCCCCGGACGGCCGGTACGCGGCACAGGGGTACCTGGCCGGCTCGACCGCCGGCGAGTACGCCGACGGCCTCGACGTCGTCGATCTGACCACCGGCCGCAGCACCAAGTACACCGGCGGGCTGCCGGCGGTCGCCATCGGGTACGGCCTCACCGCCGCGGGTTGCTGCGCGCCGGCCGCCTGGGCGCCGGACGGCCGGTCGCTGCTGGTCGAGACGACCGCCGCGGACGTCCGGAGACCGGGCACCGCCACGCTCGAGTCCCGCAGCCGCCTCGGGCTGCTCGACCTGGCCACGAACACGGTGCTGCCGATCGGTGCGGAGCGCCCGGCCGACCCGGTCCGCCAGGCGTCGCGCGGGGCGTTCGCCCCGGACGGGCAGCACCTGGTGGTCAGCGAGGGCGACCGGCTGCGGCTGATCGACCGTACCGGAAAGGAGAGCTGGACCACGACGCTCGGTGACCGGAGGTATCTCGCCGGCGCCGGCGCGTTCAGCGCGGACGGCGCCCGGATCGCGATCGCCGAGCTGACCGGCTGCCTGGACCGGTGCGACCGGGACGCCCTGGCGGCCCGGACCTGGAAAGTCTCCTATCTGGACGCTGCCACCGGGCAGCCGGCCACCGGCCCGGACCTGCCCGCCGTGACCGCGATGGCGATCCGCGCGCTCGGCTGGACCCGGTCCGGCGAGCTGGTGGTGACCCGGCACGAGCCGGAGAACGGCGCCGAGAAACTGCCGGACCAGCGGTGGAGCGACATCGGCTGGGAGGAGACCGGGCACATCACGCTCGTGGCCCTGTGCGCCGGTGGCGCCCAGCGGACCCTGCTCGACCCGCCCGGCGACGTGACCACCATGGACGTCGCCGCCGACCTGGTCCGGGCCGGCAGCTTCGGCGGGCCGGCGCCGCGAGCCGCGGCCTTCCCGGCGCGCCCGGTCGTCTGGTGGGTGGTGGCGCCGGCCGTGGTCCTGACCGCCGTGGCGCTGCTGACGGTGTGGCTGGTCATCCGCCGGCGCCGACGTCCGGTTTTGATCAGCGATTGACGTTGCGTTGTCAATAGTTGCTTTGTAGATCGAATCTGTTCGATGATGGGCGCCTGAGGGGAGGCGTCCATCATGTCGCTTATGACCGCGCTCGACCGCGAGCACACCGTGGCCCCACCGGGGTTCAACCGCTGGCTGATCCCGCCCGCGGCGCTCGCCGTGCACCTGTGCATCGGCCAGGTCTACGCCACCAGCGTCTACAAGAACTCGTTCATCACGCACTTCGGCGTCAGCCAGACCGCGATCGGGATCATCTTCAGCATCGCGATCGTGATGCTGGGGCTCTCCGCCGCGTTCGGTGGCACCTGGGTGGAGAAGAACGGCCCGCGCAAGGCCATGTTCGTCTCCGCGAGCTTCTGGACCACCGGCTTCCTGGTCGGCGCGCTCGGCATCGGCACCGGCCAGCTCTGGCTGGTCTACCTCGGGTACGGCGTGCTCGGCGGGATCGGCCTGGGCATCGGCTACATCTCGCCGGTCTCCACGCTGATCAAATGGTTCCCGGACCGGCCCGGCCTGGCCACCGGCCTGGCGATCATGGGGTTCGGCGGCGGCGCGCTGATCGCCAGCCCGGCCTCCCGGCAGCTGCTGTCGTTCTACGACGCGGATTACGACCCGAGCGTCTCCACCTCGGTCGCCGACGGCCACGCCCTGGTCCTGCTCTTCCTGACGCTGGGCGCCGGCTACTTCCTGATCATGATGTTTGGCGTCGCCAACATCCGGGTGCCCGCCCCCGGCTGGCGGCCCGAGGGCTGGGACCCGGCCACCGTCGCGGCCAAGCCACTGGTCACCACCGCGCAGGTGTCCGCCGCCAACGCGATCAAGACGCGCTCGTTCTGGCTGCTCTGGGTGGTGCTGTTCTGCAACGTGACCGCCGGGATCGGCATCCTCGAGCAGGCCAGCCCGATGATCCAGGACTTCTTCCGGACGTCGTCGGGCTCCGCGGTCACCGTGGTCGCGGCCGGCGGTTTCGTCGGGGTGCTGTCGCTGTTCAACATGGCCGGCCGGTTCGCCTGGTCGTCGACGTCCGACCTGATCGGGCGCAAGCCCATCTACATGCTCTACCTCGGCGTCGGCATGGTCACGTACCTGCTGCTGGCCACCGTCGGTGACTCCGCGATCCCGCTGTTCGTGCTGCTGGCCGGGGTGATCCTGTCGTTCTACGGCGGCGGGTTCGCGACCGTTCCGGCATACCTGCGGGACCTGTTCGGCACGTACCAGGTCGGCGCGATCCACGGCCGTCTGCTGACCGCCTGGTCGGCCGCCGGCATCGCCGGACCGCTGATCGTCAACGGCTTCCTCGACAACGAGGGCAAACCCGGAACGCTGACGTCGGCGGCCTACCAGCCGGCGCTGCTCACCATGGTCGGCGTGCTGGCCGTCGGCTTCGTCGCGAACCTGCTGATCCGCCCGGTCCCGGCCCACCACCACGAGGCCACCGCCCCGTCCGAGAAGGAGAGCGTCGGATGAACGCCCGCCTGGCCGTCTCCTGGCTCCTGATCGCCGTCCTGCTCGGCTACGGCATCATCCAAACCGCCATCACCGCCGCCAAACTGTTCTAGACCGCTTGCGGTCACCCATTCTTTGGTACGACCACGGAGCGCCCGCCCGCAGGCTACGAGCCGAGTCCCGCGGTGGTCTCACGCCAGACCGAGACCACCGCGGACCGCCCCGCGCCCCGGGCCCCCGGCTGGTCCTGAGGGGTGCCTCCCCGATGTTGAGGCACCCCTGACGACCAGCCGAAGACCTACCTTGCACGCCCTGCACGCTATATTGCAGAGTATGCAAGGTAGGTCTCAGTTGTTGCCGCTGCTGCGCACGCCCCTGCTGGGCGAGCTGCTGGCCTGGCTCTACCTGCACCCCGAACGGGACTATTCCGGTGCGGAACTGGCCCGGATCCTCGGCGTCTCCGCCTCGACGATCAGCCGGGAGGCCGACGCCCTCATCGTCGCCGGCCTGGTGACCGGGCAGCGGCGCGGCAACCTGCGACTGCTGCGCGCCGACGTCACGAACCGGCTGGCCCGCCCGCTCACCGAGCTGCTCGCTCTGACGTACGGGCCGTCCGCGGTGCTGACCGAGCTGCTTGCCGCCCTCCACGGCGTGGCCGAGGCTTACATCTACGGGTCGTGGGCCGCTCGTTACGCGGGCGAAGCGGGGCCGCCCCCGCACGATGTCGACGTCCTGATCGTGGGCGACGCGGACCCGGACGACGTGGCTGACCTCGCCCGCACGGCGGAGTCACGGCTGGGCCGCGAGGTCAACGCGCACCAGGTGTCCGTCAGCGCATGGCACACGCCCGGCGATGATCCCTTCCTGACATCGGTGCGTTCCCGCCCCCTTTTCAGACTGGGAGATCCGGATGAGGTGGCAGCAGGGCCGTGAGGCCATCGACGGCATGCTCGCGCGGGCCGAACTCGAGCGGGTGCCGGCCAGCCGTGACCACGCCGACCTGCTGCTGGCCCAGGCACACCGCCACCTCGCTTCGGCCGGCGCGATCGCCGACGGCGACCCGGCGGGCGCCTACCAGTTGCTCTACGACGCGGCCCGCAAGGCCCTGGCCGCGGTGCTGGAGAACCAGGGTCTGCGCGCCACCAGCCGCGGCGGCCACATCGCGGTAAGAGAGGCGCTGTCGGCCCAGCTCGAGCCGCCGCTCGGCGGAGTGCTCCGCCCGTTCGACCGGATGCGCCGGCGCCGCAACCAGCTGGAATACCCGTCGGCGGCATCACCGGCCATCACACCGGACGAGACGAGACGCGACCTCCCCAAGGTCGAGGAGATCCTCGGGGTCGCCGCGCGGGTGATGGACCAGATGAGCCCGTTCTGAGGTCAGCCACCGAGTGCCGGATCCCGGCTGGTTACCAGGGGTGCCTCAACCTCTTCGAGGCACCCCTGGTAACCAGCCAGGGCCGTGGGCGCGCTGCGGTCCGGAATGGCCTCGGTCTGGCGTGAGACCACCACGGGACGTGGCGTGTCGCCTACGGGCGGGCGCTCCGTATGCGTACCAAAATGGGGGTTGGGTTAGCGGGTGCTGGAGACGAAGACTCGGTTGCGGCCGGCTCGTTTGGCGGCGTAGAGGGCGGCGTCGGCCCGGGCCAGCCGGTTCGTCCCGGTCGGCGCGGTTCGGCAGGGTCTGCGTCACGAACGCTGCCTCCTCGTCGTCGCTCCACCGACCCATCGGCAGCTACCGGCTGGGCAAAAGCGGTCCCGGCCCCCGGTCCTAGTCCCGGGGGCGGAGAGCCGCCCGGAAGATCGGATCGTGGGGGGAAGGCGGCGCGTCGCGACTTGCGAACACTGAGCGGACCGCTGACGAAAGCAGGTTCCGTTGTTCCGCCATCTCTCCGGCCGCGCCACCGCGGTCACCTTCATCGTGCTGGTCCTCGCGGTGTCCGCGGGCACCGCGACGATCGCCGAAGGACTGGTTCTGGCCTTCTCCCCGCTGCTTGTCACGCTGCTGATGATGCTGGTGGTGACCCGCGAGGGGTATTCCCGGGCCGGGTGGCGCCGGCTCGGTCTGGCTCGGCTCGGGCTGCGCCACTGGCCACTGGTGCTGCTCACGACCGCGGGCGTCTCGCTGGCCGCGGTCGCCACGACCGTTCTTCTGGGGTACGCCCAATGGACCGCCCCGGGCGCCGGCTGGTGGCGCGACCTGCTCGCGCTCGGCATCACCGGACCGGTGCTCGCCCTGGGTGAGGAACTCGGCTGGCGCGGCTATCTGCAGCCCCGGCTGAGCTTCCTCGGCGAGCGGGCCGCGATGCTGGTCGTCGGCCTGGTCTGGGTCGCTTGGCACGTGCCGTACATCGTGTTCACGCCGTACTACCACGCGGACGGGAACCGGTGGCTGGTGTTCGCGCTGTTCACCGGCACGGTGCTCGCGTTCTCGGTCCTGTTCGGACGGTTCCGCAGCGCGTCCGGCAGTGTCTGGCCAGCCGTGCTGGCCCACTTCGCGCACAACGTCACGTTCGCCGTGCTGAGCACGTACGCGATCAGGACGGACCACCCGGTGCTGGTCAACGAGTACCTGGCCGGCGACACCGGGTTCCTGGTGCTGCTCGGCACCGCCGGGTGCGCGGCGCTGATCGGGCTCAGGGCGCGGGCCGGTGCATCGTCTGCGCCACGATGACCGCCTGCACCCGGTCGCGCAGCGCGAGTTTGCGCAGCACCGATCCCAGATGGGTCTTGACGGTCGACTCGGCGACGCCCAGCCGGGCCGCGATCTCGGTGTTGGTCAGGCCCAGCCCGACCGCGGCCAGGATCTCCCGTTCCCGGGCGGTGAGCCGGTCCAGCCCGGCCGGGAGCGCCGGGCGGGGGACCGGCTCCGGCGGCGGCGTGGCCAGGAACGAGTCGATCAGCCGGCGCACCAGCCGGGGTGAGACCGGCGCGTCACCGGCCGCGGCGGCCCGGATCGCGGCCACCAGCTCGGCCGGCCCGGCGTCCTTGAGCAGATAGCCGGCCGCACCGGCGCGCAGCGCGGCGACCAGCAGGTGGTCCGCGTCGAACGTGGTCAGCATGACCACCCGCGGCGGGTCCGGCAGGGCGAGCACCTGCCGGGTGGCCGCCACCCCGTCCAGGCCCGGCATCCGGATGTCCATCAGGACGACGTCGGCCCGGGTGCCGGGTTCGCGCAGGCGGGCGATCGCGGTGTGCGCGTCCCCGGCCGAGCCGGTGACGAGCAGGCCGGGGGTGGCCCGCAGGATCATCTCGAAACCGGCGCGGACCAGTTCCTGGTCGTCGACCAGGAACACCCGGACGGGCTCGCCGCCGCTCACCGGTCACCGCCGCCCGGCTGGCTGTCAGGGGTGCCTCGAGGGTCTCGAGGCACCCCTGACAACCAGCCGGGGTCCGGACCGAACACGCCGGGGAGGGTGAGCGAGACCCGGAATCCGCGGTCCGGCGCCGGGCCGGTCTCCAGCACGCCGTCGAGCACGTCCAGCCGCTCACGCAGACCGGCCAGCCCGTGCCCGCGGCCGGGTGGCGGCGTGGTGTCGGGTCCTCGGCCGTCGTCCTCGACGGTGGCCCGGACGGCGTCGCCGTGCCGCTCGACCGTGAGCCGGGCGGTGGCGTCCCGGCCGGCGTGCTTGAGGACGTTCGTCAGTGCCTCGCGGACCGTGCGGAAGACCGCGAGCCGGACCGCGGCCGGCACCTCGTCGAACCAGGCGGGCGGGCCGGTCACCACGACCGGCAGCCCGGCGGCGCGCACCGCGTCGACCAGCCGCTGGACGTCGTCGCGGTGCACCGCGACGCCGGGCGGCTCCTCGGCGGACTCCGGCTCGTGCAGCATCGCGATGACCCCGCGCACCTCGGCGAGCGCGGTCCGCGCGGTGCCCGCGATGGTGCTGAGCACCGCCCCGGCGTCGGCCGGCCGCCACGACGGGGTGGTCCCGGCGGCGTACCCGCCCGCGTCGGCCTGCACGATCACGACGGTGAGCGAGTGCGCCACGATGTCGTGGATCTCCGCGGCCGCGAGCATCCGCCGCCGCTGCTCGGCCAGCCGGTCCCGCTGCCGCCGGGCCTCGTGCAGCTCCCGGACGTTGGCCCGGCCGCCGCGCACCAGCTCGCCGATCACCGCGATCAGCACCGAGCAGACCGCGAGCGTCACGCCGATGACCAGGGCATTGCGGGTCTGGTCCGGCGGGGTGCTCCAGCGGAGTCCGCCGGCCAGGCAGCCGGTCACGGCAAGAGCAAGAGCCAGCATGCGTACGACCGGTGAGCCGACGTGCGCGGCCACCGTGTAGACGACGATCGCCTGCGC
This sequence comes from Actinoplanes awajinensis subsp. mycoplanecinus, assembly GCF_001509495.1. Lineage (NCBI taxonomy): Bacteria > Bacillati > Actinomycetota > Actinomycetes > Micromonosporales > Micromonosporaceae > Actinoplanes > Actinoplanes awajinensis. The sequence goes on from NZ_LLZH01000289.1 coordinate 41,767, forward strand.
CGCGTTGGCCGGCAGCGGGATCGGCACGAGCAGCAGCTGACCGGCGAACGCGGCCGCCGACCAGCACAGCACGACGACCGGGAACCGCCGCCGGAGCACCAGCGGGGCGATCGTGACCGTGGCGACCAGCAACCCGGTGGCGCCGGCCAGGGCGGCACCGGGCAAGCCCAGGACCAGCCAGGTCAGGGCGGTGAGCAGCAGGTCGAGGCGTACCGGGCGGGCTCGGAACCACCGGTCGGCGCGGGCCGCGAGGAACGTGCGCTGGTCCACTGTCCCCCTCGTCGCCGTACCCTCGCCCGGACCGTGCCCCGAGCGGCGCAGCCAGCCTAATGTCCGCCGAAATCCGCGATTCGGCACCCAAACCTTTGTTTCCAGTTGATTTCGATTCTGTCCTTGACAACGTTGTCATAGCGGGGTGAGGCTGACGATCTCTGATCCAGGTGTCCACTGTGCCTGCCTCCTTTGGAGTACGCATGACGTTGATCGGCGGCCCCCTCGCTGCCTCCCACCCGCCTCGACGATGGATCTCCGTCGCCGGTGCGCTGCTGCTGCCGCTCGGACTGCTCGCCGTCCCCTCGGCGGCCACCGCGGCGCCCCGGCCCGGCGACTTCCGCTCCTCGTTCGAGTCCACCGACCCGCAACCCGCGGCCAGCACCGCCGAGCTCGACGCGAAGGGCGCGCCGCTGCAGGGCAACCTGACCGGCTCGATCCGCACCGGGCTGCCCGGCAGCGTGCTCGACAAGGTCACCGCGGTGACCGCGAGCGCCGAGAACGCGCCGAACGAGACCGCGGTCAAGCTCAAGGACGGTGACAGCTCGACCAAGTGGCTGGTGTTCAGCCGGACCGGCTGGGCCGCCTACCAGCTGGCCGCGCCGACCACCGTGGTGAAGTACTCGCTGACCTCGGCGAACGACGCCGCCAGCCGCGACCCCAAGGACTTCGCGCTGCAGGGCTCGGCGAACGGCGCCGACTGGACCGACCTGGACAAGCGCGCCGGCGAGAGCTTCAGCGGCCGGTTCGCGACGAACACCTACACGTTCACCAACACCACGGCGTACGCGTACTACCGGCTGAACATCACCGCGAACTCCGGTGACTCGCTGATCCAGCTCGCCGATTGGGACATCAGCGACGGTACGGACGTCCGCCCGCCGGCCACCCCGATGGTCAGCACGGTCGGCGCCGGACCGGTGCGGGGCGCCAACATGCTGCCGAGCGCCGGGTTCAGCGGCGTCGCGTCACTGCGGTACGCCGGTGGCGCCGACACCGCCGGGCGCTCGTACGCGACGAACCGGCTCTTCGACGTGAACATCCCGGTCGGGCCGAAGTCCCGGCTGAGCTACCGGATCTTTCCGGAGCTGACCGGGGAGAACCTGCAGTACCCGTCCACGTACGCGGCGGTCGACCTGCACTTCACCGACGGCAGCTACCTCAGCAAGCGGTCACCTGTCGACCAGCACGGCAACGCGCTCACCGGGTCCGGTCAGGGCACGTCGAAGGTGCTCTTCGCCGACGAGTGGAACGCGGTGCAGTCGGACCTCGGCGCGGTCGCGAACGGTAAGACGATCGACCGGATCCTGCTGGCGTACGACAACCCGGCCGCCACCGCGACCACCCGCTTCCAGGGCTGGCTCGACGACGTGACGGTCACCGGCACGCCCGCGCCGATCGACGGCTCGAGCCTGACCAACTTCGTCGACACGCGCCGCGGCACCAACGCCTCCGGCGGGTTCTCGCGCGGCAACAACCTGCCGATCGCGGCGCTGCCGAACGGCTTCAACTTCCTCACCCCGGTCACCAACGCGACCTCGAACTCGTGGGAGTACGTCTACCAGCGCGACAACAACGCGGCCAACCTGCCGCTGTTGCAGGGTCTCGCGGTGTCGCACGAGCCCAGCCCGTGGATGGGCGACCGCAACCAGATGTCGGTCATGCCGGTCCCGGCCGGGGGCAACCTCACCGGGGCGCCGGGCACCCGGGCCCTGGCGTTCAGCCACGACGACGAGATCGCCCGGCCCGACTACTACCGGGTCGGCCTGCAGAACGGCCTGGTCGCGCAGATGGCGCCGACCGACCACGGCGCGATCATGCAGTTCGGCTTCCCGGCCGGCGGCACGACCGGCAGCCTGGTCCTGCAGAACGGCACGTTCACGCTCGGCGCCGACGGCACCGTGACCGGCTGGGTCGACAACGGCTCCGGCCTGTCCGCCGGCCGGAGCCGGATGTTCGTGGCCGGCACGTTCGACCGCGCGCCGACCGTGACGGCGGCCGCCTCGGCGACCTTCGACCTGACCACCAGCCCGCAGGTGACCCTGCGGTTCGCCACGTCGTTCCTCTCGGTGGACCAGGCTCGCAAGAACCTGGACCTGGAGGTCACCGGCCGCAGCCTGGACCAGATCCACGCCGCCGCGACCGCGGCCTGGAAGGACCGGCTGGCCCGGGTCGAGGTGCGCGGCGCGACCGAGACTCAGCAGGTCACGCTCTACTCGAACCTGTACCGGCTGAACCTCTACCCGAACTCCCAGTCGGAGAACACCGGCACCGCCGCGAAGCCGCACTGGCAGTACGCGAGCCCGGTGTCCGCACCGACCGGCACGTCGACCGCGACCACCACCGGCGCGAAGATCGTCGACGGTCAGATCTACGTGAACAACGGCTTCTGGGACACCTACCGCACGGTCTGGCCGGCCTACTCGCTGCTCTACCCGGACGTGGCCGCGAAGATCGCTGACGGTTTCGTCCAGCAGTACCGCGACGGCGGCTGGGTCGCCCGCTGGTCGTCACCGGGCTACGCCGACCTGATGACCGGCACCAGCGCGAACGTCGCGTTCGCCGAGGCGTACCTGAACGGGGTCAAGCTCCCCGACCCGCTCGCCGCGTACGACTCCGCGGTCAAGGACGCGACGGTCGCCTCCGGGCGCAGCGCGGTCGGCCGCAAGGGCATCGAGACCTCGCTGTTCCTCGGCTACACGCCGACCTCGACCGGCGAGTCGGTGTCCTGGGCCCTCGAGGGCTTCATCAACGACTACGGCATCGGCAACATGGGCGCCGCGCTGGCCGAGGACCCGGCCACCCCGAAGGCCCGGCGGTCGCAGCTCAAGGAGGAGTCGAAGTACTTCCTCCAGCGGGCCCGCAACTACGTCAACCTGTTCGACCCGAAGTCGGAGTTCTTCCAGGGCCGGGACGCGGCCGGCACGTTCCTGAACGGCGACCCGCTGGACTGGGGTGGCGTCTACACCGAGACCGACGGCTGGAACTACGCGTTCACCGCCCAGCAGGACGGTCAGGGCCTGGCCAACCTGTACGGCGGACGCAAGGCGCTGCAGGACAAGCTGGACGAGTTCTTCGCGACCCCGGAGAAGGCCGACCGTCCCGGCGGCTACGGCGGCACCATCCACGAGATGCTGGAGGCCCGCGCCGTCCGGCTGGGTCAGCTCGGCATGAGCAACCAGCCCTCGCACCACATCCCCTACATGTACGACTACGCCGGCGCGCCCGCCAAGACGCAGGCCGTCGTGCGGGAGATCATGCAGCGGCTCTACGTCGGCGGTGAGATCGGCCAGGGCTACCTGGGCGACGAGGACAACGGCGAGATGTCCGCCTGGTACGTGCTCAGCTCGCTGGGCCTCTACCCGCTGCAGAACGGCTCGGAGAACTGGGTGATCGGCTCACCGCAGTTCAGCCAGATGACCGTGCACCGCAAGACCGGTGACATCGTGGTCAAGGCCGCGAACAACAGCACCAAGAACGTGTACGTGCAGAGCGTCGAGGTCAACGGCCGGACGCAGCGCGGCGTGTCGATCGACTCGTCGGTCTTCACCCGCGGCGGCACCGTCGAGTTCCGGATGGGCCCGAAGCCGTCGTCCTGGGGCACCGGCCGGAACGACGTGCCGGAGTCGCTGACCAAGGGCGATGAGGCCCCCAAGCCGCTGCAGGACACCACCGGCCCCGGTCTGGGCACCGCGACCGCGACCGGTGGCCAGGACGCCGCGAAGCTGTTCGACGACTCGTCGTCGACCCAGCTGACGTTCGCCGACGCCACGCCGAAGGTCACCTGGGCGTACCGCGGCGGCAAGCAGGCGCCGACCTACTACACCCTCACCTCGGGGGCGAAGGCCGGCGACCCGGCGGACTGGAAGCTGCAGGGCTCCCGCGACGGGATCACCTGGACCACTGTGGACTCCCGCAGGGGTGAGGTGTTCACCTGGCGCAACCAGACCCGGCCCTTCCGGATCGACCGTCCGGGCCGCTTCAAGCAGTTCCGGCTGGCGGTCAGCAAGACCACCGGCGCCGAGCAGGCGAACCTCGCCGAGGTCGAGCTGCTGGCCGGTGGCGACGTGCAGATCGGCGGCGGCTCGGTCACCGTGGACGGGGTGGCAGGCGTGCCGGCCCGCTCCGGTACCGCGGTGTCGGTTCCGCTGGCCACCGTCACCGGCGGCACCGCGAGCGAGTACCAGGCCACCGTCGACTGGGGTGACGGCACGCCGGTCACCACCGGCACGACGGTGCTGAGCTCGCGGGCGGTCTACAGCGTCAGTGGCACGCACACCTACGCCAAGCCCGGCTGGTACCAGGCCTCGGTCACCGTGGCCGACGGGACCAGCCAGGACTCGGCGACGGTCGGTGTCGACGTGGCCTACACGCCGGAGTCCGGTCTGACCGCCGCGTTCGACACCGTCTGCATCGGTGACGACGGGGTGCTCGGCGTCAACTGCGACGCGAAGACCTGGGCGTACTCGCGGGCCGCGCTCGCGGCGGCCGGAGTCACGCAGGGCAAGCCGGTGACCGTCCCCGGGACCGGGCTGCGGTTCACGCTGCCCGCCACCCCGGCCGGGCAGCCGGACAACGCGATCGGCAACGGCAAGACGATCGCGTTGAACCTGCCCGCCGACGCCACGAGCATCGCGTTCATCGGCGCCGGGACGCAGGGCAACCAGAGCACCACCGGCACGGCGACGTTCAGCGACGGGAGCACCGCGAGCATCCCGATCCAGATGAGCGACTGGACGCTCGGGGGCAACCCCAACGGCACTCCTTCGTACGGGAACGTCGTGGTGGCCAAGTCGGAATACCGGCTGCACGGCTCGGACCGGGACAGCGCGCAGCCGTTCCTGTTCGCGACGGCTCCGTACGTCATCCCGGCCGGCAAGACGCTCGTCTCGGTGACGCTCCCGACGCAGTCCGGTGACCCCGGCTCGGCGGGACGGATCCACGTGTTCGTGGTCGCCGACGACGGCACCCCGCGTACCCCATTGGTCGTCTCGGCGGCGAAGGACCAGACAGCGACCGCGGGTCAACCGCTCACCGCGACCCTCGGCACGGTGACCGGCGGGGTCGCCGGGACCACCGGCTATCACGCCCGGGTCCAGTGGGGCGACGGCACGGTTCCGGAGGACGCCACGGTCGACGCGGCCGGAGCGATCAGCGGGACCCACACGTACGCCCAGCCGGGCACCTACCCGGTGCACGTCACCGCGTGGGACACGCTGACCGGCAGCACGGTGACCAGCACGGTGACCGTCGGCAAGGCCACCACGGCGTCCGCGAGGGCGGCCACCGTCGACCTGACCGGTGAATCCGCGCCGCCGGTGTACGCCCCGCAGGTGACGCTCTCGGTCACCGAGGGACCGCGCGGCACGGCGATCACCGTCGACGGCTCCGGCTTCGCGCCGAACGAGCCCGTCACCGGCAGCTTCGGCGCCGGGCTGACCGTCACCACCCTGCGGGCCAACGGCGACGGCGTCGTCTCCGGCGCGACGGTGAGCGTGCCGGGCGCGGCGACACCGGGCGTCACCGGGGTCACGCTGGCCGGCACCGACTCGGCGACCACGGTGGAGGTGCCGTTCACGGTCACTGACTGACGGTTTCCCCTGCCCGCCGGTGGGCCAGCCATGATCATGGCTGGCCCACCGGCCTGTTCGCCGAGCACGCTGGAAGATGTGGCTGACCTGGGGTGGCTGCCAGAGTCGGCGCATGGCATACATCGATCTCGGCGTGGACGAGAAGACCTTCCCTGGCATCACCGGACCGATGAGTTACCGGCCGGAGACGGCGAAGCCGCTCAACGAGCTGGCCGAGGTGCTGCTGCGGGCGCCCCACTCGCTGCCGGCGGCGGACCGGGAACTGATCGCGGCGTACGTGTCCGGCCGGAACGAGTGCGAGTTCTGCTGCAACTCGCACACCGCGTTCGCGGTCGCGCAGTACGCCGCGGCGGACACCGCCGACGGCGCCTCGATCGTGGCGCAGGTCCGCGCCGATCTCGACAGCGCGCCGGTGACGGCGAAGCTGAAGGCGCTGCTGCGGATCGCCGGCGCGGTCCAGCAGACCGGCCGTGCGGTCACCCCGGAGCTGATCGAGGCGGCGCGGGCCGAGGGCGCCACCGACCTCGAGCTGCACGACACGGTGCTCATCGCGGCTGCGTTCTGCATGTTCAACCGCTATGTGGACGGGCTCGGGACGTTCGCACCGCCCGCGCCCGAGGACTACACGCCGATGGCACAGCGGATCGTCGAGCAGGGCTATGGGATCCCGGTGCAGCGCTGACGGGACTTGAACACCCCTGCTAACCTCCCTCGAAAACGTCGCGGCGGAACGGACCCGTCCCAACGTAGAAAATCAGGCTCGCGCGCCCTACAGTGTGCGAACCGATCGATCGAGGAGGGTTCCGTGGCAGAGCCGCCACCCGAGCAACGTATTCCGACGGATGCCGCGAGACCCGCGGCGACCGAGGCGCCCCAACTGCTGGTGATGCCCCCGACCGACGCGATCCCGTCGATGGTCTGGCCCGGTGCGGACGGGGAGACCGCGTGGGCGATCCCGGTGCAGATCCCGGCCGGGACTCGGGGGTATGCGCTGTTCGTACCGATGGTCGCTCTGCAGCCCGCGGCCGCGGCGTCGCCCGCCGCGGTGCCGCGGGTCGCCGATTCGGTGCCAGCGCCGTCGGTGGTGCCTGAGCCGGCTGTTCCCGAGGCCCCGGTTGTTACTGAGGCCCCGGTTGTTACTGAGGCCCCGGTTGTTGCCGAGGCCCCGGCTGAGACTGCTGCCGCTCCTGCTCCTGTTGTCGCTCCGGCTGAAGACGACGTGGACGAGGAACGGCCGGCTGTTTTCGCTCCGGTTCCGGCGCGGGTCTCCTCCGCACCGGGGACCCGGCCGAACGCGGCCCGCGAGCCGGTGCACCCCTACCGCCGCTACGAGCCGCAGCCCACCGCCTGGCAGACGTTCCGGGAGAAGCACTGGCCCGGCCCGGTCGCGGTCAAGGGCTGGACCGTCCCGGCGGGCGTGCTCGCCGGCGCGCTCGGCGTCGCGGCGTTCGTGCCGCTGGGCCGCACCGGCATCGGCTGGTTCCTCGGCTTCCTGGTGCTCGCCGCCGGTGTGGTGGCCGCCGTCCGGCGCTCCGCGGACCTGCCGCACTCCGAACGCTGGATCCGGTCCGGATGGGCCGCGGCGGCGCTCGCCCTGCTCCTGGTGCCGGCGTTCCGCAACGCGTGGTGGCTGGTGACCTTCAGCGTCCTCGGCGCGCTCGGCTGCGCGGCCCTCGCGATCGTGGGCGGGCGGCTCGTCCGGTCGATCCTCTTCAGCCTGGTGGCCGCACCGTACGCGGCGTTCCGCGGCCTGCCGTGGGTGCGCAAGCACGTCCGGGCGAGCCGCAACACCGGGATCGCCCGGCGGATCGGCTTCTCGGCCGGCCTCACCCTCGTGGTCCTGTTCGTCTTCGGCGCGCTGCTGTCCTCCGCCGACGCGGTGTTCTCGGAGTGGCTCGACGACGCGGTGCCGGACTTCAACGTCGGCTCGGTGTTCCAGTGGATCTTCCTGGCCGTGGTCGGTGGCCTGGTCGCGGTCTCCGGCATCTACACGCTGTCGGCGCCGCCCGCGACGTCCAGCCTGGACACTCCGGGCCGGGGCCGGTTCGGCCTGGTCGAGTGGGCGCCGATGGCGTCCGCGCTGGTCCTGCTGTTCGCCGGGTTCGTGGTCGTGCAGTTCACCTCGCTGTTCGGCGGTTCCGGGCACGTGCCGAAGACCTCCGGGCTCAGCTACGCCGAGTACGCCCGCAGCGGCTTCTGGCAGCTGGTCGCGGTCACGCTGCTCTCGCTGGCCCTGCTCGCCGCGCTGGCCCGCTGGGCCAAGCGGGACGAGCCGATCGAACGGATCCTGCTCCGCGTCCTGCTCGGCCTGCTCTGCGCGCTGAGCGTGGTCATCGTGGTGTCGGCGCTGTCCCGGATGTGGGAGTACCAGCGGGTCTACAGCTTCACCGGCGAGCGCATCTTCGTGATGTCGTCGGAGATCCTGCTCGGCGTCATCTTCGTGATGATCGCGGTGGCCGGGATCCGCTGGCAGGGCCGGTGGATCCCGCAGACCACCGTCGCTCTCGCCGTGCTGATGCTGCTCGGCCTCGCGGTCCTCGACCCGGAGGGCTACGCGGCCAGCCGCAACGCCGTCCGCTACGAGGCCACCGGCAAGATCGACGCCTGGTACCTGCGGGCCCTTTCCGCCGACGCGACCCCGGCCCTGACCCGCCTGCCCGACCCGGTCCGGCGCTGCACGCTGAGCTGGATCGCCGACGACCTGAAAGAGCCCGACCCCTGGTACGCGTGGAACCTCGGCCGCGCGCGGGCCCGGGACGCCCTCGACAAGCTCGGCAAGTCGGCGATCGGCAATCACGCCGACTGCCGGGCCGCCGACCAGTTCGACCTGCCCAAGAAACGCCGCTGACCCACCCGCACACCCTCGGCGAGCCCGGCCTCCGCTTCAGCGGTCCGGGCTCGCCGTCTGTCCGGCGCCGGGTGTCGGTCGTCAGGCGGGCGGGCCGTGGGTGGCGGACGGTGCCGCGCCGTCGGATTGCCGGTCGGACGGGTAGTGGTCGGTGAGGTGGCGGCCGCAGGACGGGCAGTAGGTGGCGCCGGGCGGGTGGGTCCGGCCGCACCAGCGGCATCGGGGCAGGATCGGCGCGGTCGCCCGGGTGTCACCGGGGCCGGACCACGAGCGGGGCCGGTCGTCCTGTTGCCAGCGGGCGAACGCGTCGCGGAGCGCGGGGATGAACGCGGTCCGGTCGTCGTCCTGGGCGGGGATGGTCTCGGTGGGTTCGTCCATCCGGGCCGGTCGCGGGCCGGCCGGGACCGGCCGGGACCTGACCGGTTCGGCGGCGGGCGGCTCGGGTGTGCCGGGATCCTGCGCGGCTCGGCGCCGCAGCACCAGGACCACCGCGACCAGCAGGGCCAGCAGTACGGCACCGGCGGCGAGCAGGACGCGGGTGCGGTACGGACCGCTCAGGATCGACGGGTCGCCGTAGCGGGAGCGGTACTCGACGGCCTGCCGGCGTTTCTCCGCCGCCGGGTGATGCGCGGGCATGGCGGCCAGCACCCGGTCGAAGTCCTTGACGGCGTCGGTGTAGTAGCCGCGGTGGAACGCGTCCAGCCCGTGCGCGTAGGCCGTGTCGATCGGTCCCGGCCGGTTCGACACGTTGTGCCAGGCCAGAAGCCCGCTGACCGTCTCGACCGGCACGATGAAGCCGGTCTTGTCGGCCGGCCGGCGGCTGGCGATGCCGACGACCCGGCCGGCCAGGTCGACCACCGGGCCGCCGCTCAGTTCCGGCGTGACGGGTGCGCTGGTCCGGTAGAACAGGCGGCCGGGCCCGGACGTGCCGGTGCCGGCGGGCGCGCTGATCCGGCCGCTCACCGCACCCTCAGCGCCGCCGGTGTAGCCGGTCGTGACGACCGGCTGGCCGGCCCACACGGCGTCGTGCCCGGTGAGTGACGCCACCGGCAGGCCGCCGCGCTCCACCTTCAGCAATCCGACGTCACCCTGACGCCACGACAGCGTGTCGAGCGTCCGGGCGTCGACACTGACCGATGCGTCACCGGCCGGGCCGCCGCCGAGCTGGACCCGCACGTCCGGTTCGGGTGCCGCCGACGAGTAGGGGTCGGTCACCTTCCAGCGGTCCGTGCCGGTGATCGCGTCCTGGTACACGGCGTCCCGCCGGCTCGACCGGATCACGCCCCGGTCGACGAGGTCACCGACGGCGCCGGCGATGGCCGCGTTGCGGTGGTCCTTGGCGGTCAGGCAGTGCGCCGCGGTCACGATGTGCCCGGTGCCGCTGACGACAGTTCCGGAACAGGCCGTGTCGAAGCGGACCAGGGTCGATCGGGTGCGGCCCCGGACGTAGCCGGTCACCAGGACGGTCCAGTCGCTGCGGACCATGACGACGGCGGGCTCGACAGGCTCGACGGCCCGCTGCTCCGGGGTGACCGCCGGCAGCGTGCCGGCCGGTGCGGCCCCGGCCGGCGCCGCGATGCCGAGCAGGAGCGCGGCGATCGGGCCGGCCACGAGCAGACGCGGAAGTTCGCTGGTCATCACGTATCGCCCTTCTCGTGTGAACAGAGCGTTGAGTTCCGGGCGGGCCGCGCTGATACGCGGCCGGTGTATCAGGGTCGCTCCGCCGGCGCCTCTACCTCCCGAACGTCAGCCTGATGGGAGGGGTACCGATGTCCGGACGCATCTATGGCCGGCCGGTGACCGTGGCCGGCGGGGCGGACACGCCGCCGTCGTTGCGGCAGGAACTCCAGGACACGCCGGGCTTCTCCGGCGCCGCCCTGCTGCTGGCCGTCGGCGGATCCCTGGTCGGGACGATCCTGACCACCGCGATGGGCAGCGGCCCCTGGGGCTCGCTGGCCGGGGCCGCGGTCGGCCCGGTGGTCAGCACGGTCTTCTCGACGAAGCTGACCGGCGAGCACGGCCGGGTGCGGGCCGCCGCGATCCTGATCCTCAGCGTCGCCGCGCTGGCCATCACACTGACCGGGGTCAAGGTGACCGAGGGCGCGGCCGGCCAGCCGGTGATCCCGGGAGCCGAGGACCGGTCCGGCACGTTCGCGTTGAGCGAGAGCGACGAGAGCAACCAGCGCAACGGCACCAGCGGCGAGAACGTGCCGGCCGGAGGTGTGGAGCCGACCGTGACGCCGACCGTGCTGCCCAGCGCGACGCCCAGCCCCGAACCCTCGCCCTCGCCTTCGGAGAAGACGGATACCTGCCTCACCGGCTACGTCTGGCGGGAAGCGGTGCCCGGCGACCAGGTCTGTGTCACGCCGGAAACCCGCGACCAGGCGGCCGTGGACAACGCCGCCGCGGGCGACCGGCGCGACCCGGCCGGCGGGGCGTACGGGCCGGACACCTGCCTGACCGGTTTCGTCTGGCGCGAAGCGGTCGCCGACGATCACGTCTGCGTCCTGCCCGAGACCCGCGAGCAGGCCCGCGCGGACAACGACGCGGCCGCCGAGCGTCGCGTCACCTGAGCCACCCGGCGGGTGAGGACCGCCGGGAGGACGACTGACTGCCGCAGCGATTCGGGATAGCTTGGACTCGATTGCTCAGCGGCAGGAGACGATCATGGGCGATCCCGGGGGGTCGATCCGATTCGCGGCCCTGGGTCCTCTGCTCGTCCGGCACGGTGATGACGAGCTGAGTCCGGGTACGGCGCAACAGCGGGTGGTGCTGGCCGTCCTGCTGCTGCACCCGAACCAGCGGGTCAGCCGGGAGCGCCTGATCGACGCGGTCTGGGGTGAGGCGGCGCCGGCGTACGCGATAAATCTCCTGCAGAAGCGGATCTCCGGCCTGCGCCGCATGTTGCAGGCCGGATCGCCCGGCGCCGAGAACGCGCTGACCTGGACCGACGCCGGGTACCGGCTGGCCGTGCCGGCCGGTTGCCTGGATCTGTCGTCATTGGACGCGCTGATCGCCGAGGCCCGGTCCGCCCGCGCGGCCGGCGACCTGCCGGGTGTCGCCCGCGCCGTGCACGCCGCGCTCGGGCTCTGGCGCGGCCCGGCCTTCGAAGGGCTGAGCAGCCCGATGCTGGACGCCGAACGGGTCCGCCTGGCCGAGCTGCGCGTCGACCTGATCGAGGAGCGCATCGACGTCGACCTGACCACCGGAGCCGTCCGTGATCCGATCCTGGAGCTGCGCCGGCTGGTCGGCGCGTACCCGCTGCGCGAGCGGCTGCGCGGCCTGCTGATGCTGGCCCTCTACCGGTCCGGGCGGCAGGCCGAGGCGCTGGAGGCGTTCCGGGAGGCGCGCCGGCACCTGGCCGACGAGCTGGGCGTGGACCCCGGCGTACGGCTGCGCCGGCTGCACGAGCAGATCCTCAGCGGTGATCCGTCGCTGGGCGCGGCCGCCGAGCCGGAGGCCGCCACCCGGCCGGAGCTGGCGGCGGTGCCGGCCGAGCTGCCGCGCCGGTCCCCGTACTTCGTCGGCCGGGAGGCGGACCTGGAGCATCTCGCGTCCCTGCTCGCCGACGGCCGGCTCGCCGAGGACGGCACGGCGGTGGTGGCGATCACCGGCACCGCCGGGGTGGGCAAGACCGCGCTGGCGGTGCACTGGGGACACCGGGTCCGCCACCTCTTCCCGGACGGGCAGCTCTACGTCAACCTGCACGGCTTCGCCCCGGCGGTGCCGGTCACCGACCCGGCCGACGCGGTGCAGGGCTTCCTGGACCGGCTCGGTGTGCCGGCCCACCGGCTGCCGAGCAGCACGGCCAGCCAGTTCGCCCTGTACCGCAGCCTGCTGGCCGACCGCCGGGCGCTGATCCTGCTGGACAACGCGCGTGACGGCGACCAGGTGCGGCAACTGATCCCCGGCGGCCCCGGCTGCCTGGTGATCGTGACCAGCCGCAACGAGCTGCCCGGCCTGGTGATGGCCGGCGCCGTTCCGGTCGCGCTCGACCTGCTGGCGCCGGACGAGGCCCGGGGCCTGATGGACCGGCGGCTCGGCGCGGACCGTACCCGGGCGGAGCCGCAGGCGGTCGACGACATCGTCGAGTCCTGCGCGCGGCTGCCGCTCGCCCTGACCATCGCGGCGGCGCACGCCGCGAGCCGGCGCACCTTCCCGCTGGCCCGGGTCGCCGCCGAGCTGCGCGAGGTCCGGGGGCGGCTGGACGCCTTCGACGCGGGTGATCCGATGACCGACATCCGGGCCGTGTTCTCCTGGTCCTACCAGGCACTTCCGGCGCCGGCGGCCCGGCTGTTCCGGCTGCTGGGCCTGATCCCGGGCCCGGAGATCTCGGCGGCGGCGGCCGCGAGCCTGGCCGGCCTGCCACCGGCCGAGGCGCGCCGGCCGCTGAACGAGCTGGCCCGGGCCCACCTGGTCACCGAGCGGATGCCGGGCCGGTTCGCCTTCCACGACCTGCTCCGGGCGTACGCCGCCGAGCTCGCCGAGGCGCAGCACGCCCCGGCCGAGCGGGAGATCGCGGTACGCCGGCTGCTCGACCACTACCTGCACACCGCCGCGCGGGCCCAGCTGCTGCTCAACCCGCACGTCGACGTCGCGCTGGAGCTGCCGGCGATCCAGCCCGGCGTGCATCCGGAACGGATCGTCGGCCACGAGGCCGCACTGGACTGGTTCGCCGGGGAACGGCCGGCCCTGATGGCCGCGATGGCGGCCGCCGTCGAGGCCGGGATCGAGCCGCACCGCTGGCAGCTGATCTGCGAGCTGAGCCCGTTCCTGGAATACCAGGGCCAGTGGCGCGAGTGGCGCGAGGCGCTGGAGACGTCCCGGCGGCACGGCGGCCCCGGGTACGAAGCCCTGGTGCAGCGGCTGCTGGGCCGGGTCTGCATCCGGCTGGGCCGCCACGACGAGTCGGCGCGGTACCTGAACGCGGCCCTGGAGCAGTACACCAAGCTGGGCGACCTGGCGGGCCAGGCGCACACCCACCGCGAGATGTGCTGGCGGCTCGACAACCTGGACCGCCCGGGGGAGGCGCTGGATCACGCCGAGCGGGCGCTGGAGCTGTTCCGCTCGGCCGGGCACCGCAGCGGCGAGGCGCGTGCCCTCAACGCGGTGGGCTGGTTCCACATCAAGCTGGGCGACCACGAGCAGGCGCTGCGGTACTGCCGGGCGGCGCTCGACCTGCAACTGTCCACCGACGACCGGTTCGGGCAGGCGGAGACCTGGGACAGCCTGGGATATCTGTACCGGCACGCCGGTCAGGCGCACCGGGCCACCGACTGCTACCAGCGGGCGCTGCAGCTGTACCGGGAGTTCGACGACCGGTACAACGAGGCCGACACCCTGGCCTCGCTGGGCGACGCGGCGATGGCGGCCGGGGACACCGAGGCGGCCGGCGAGGCGTGGCGGCACGCGCTGACGATCTTCCGGCGGCTGCGGCACCCGGACGTCGCCCGGGTCCGCGCGAAACTCGACGCCCTGAGCGACGTCACCTCGCCGCCGGCCCTCGCTGGACTGCCCGATCCGTAGCCGTTCCAGGGCGCGGTCCAGTGATCGCTCCAGCGTCCCCGGCGACGCTGCTGTCGGTTCCGTGATGCGCACGGGACGCGATGCCGACAGCTAGGAGATGTCATGTCTGGGACAGTGGAACCCGGCCGAATCGTCGAGCAGGCGGCAGCGGGTGACGAGCAGGCCTGGGAGACCCTCGTCCGGGAGCACAGCGGGCGGCTGCGTGCGGTCGCCGCCGGGTTCCGGCTGAGCCGTAGCGACGCCGAGGACGCCATGCAGGCCACCTGGGTCGCCCTGGTGCACCACGTGGGCGCGCTGCACTCCCACGACCGGGTGGGTGCCTGGCTGGCCACCACCATGCGACGCAACTGCCTGCGGATCCTGCAAAGGCAACGGTACGAGACACCGGTCGACGACCTACCGGCCCTGGTCGCCGACCGGGCCGCCGCGGTGGACTGTGCCGTGGTCACCGCCGAGCTGGCCGCGACGGTGTGGCGGTCGGTCGGCCTGCTCCCCGCCCGCCAGGCGGACCTGCTCCGGGCGCTGTTCGCCGACGGTGAACGGTCCTATCAGGAGATCGCCGCCGCGTTGTCCATGCCGGTCGGCGCGATCGGCCCGGTCCGGCAGCGGGCGCTGCACCGGCTCGGGCTGCTGCTCGACGAGACCGGCGTCGTCCCCGCCGACCTGGGCCTCTGCGCCTGACTCTCACGATTTCCGGAGGTGCACGTCATGTCAGACACCACCACACTCGTCCCGGCGCTGGGCCCGAAGGAACCGGCCCTGCTCGAGAACTTCCGGACCGCTGTCGACGGTCAGCCGCTGACCTCTGCGGAGCGGCGGCTGATCGTGGAGCAGGCCCGGACGCTGATCGACGACGTCTACGTACACCTGCCCCAGAAACGGGCCATGTACGGCATCGACGCGAGCCAGCAGCTGCGGCTGCTGGCCCGCCGGGATCAGCAGGGCATGCCGGAGGCGGCGTTCCACCGCGAACTGCGCCGGATCTTCGACGGGCTGCGGGACATGCACACCACCTACATCCCGCCGGAGCCGCACCGCGGGCGGGCACTGCTCGGCTTCACCCTGGAGCGGTACTGGGACGACAAGGGCAAGCCGCACTTCGTCGTGTCGAAGTCCAGGACCGTTACGTACCAGGAAAAGATCCCGGTCGGCGCGGAGGTCATCAACTGGAACGGCATGCCGATCGAGGTGGCCGTGCGGCAGAACGCCGAGGTGGAGGCGGGCGGCAACCCGGCCGCCCGGTTCGCCCGCGGCCTGGAGAGCCTCACCACCCGCCACGTGGCGCTGTCACCGCTGCCGGCCGAGAACTGGGTGCACATCGAGTACCAGCGGCCGGAGAGCGAGCGCCGCTGGTGGCGGTTCGGCCGGCCGGCCGGGCCGGAGACCGTGAGCTGCCGGGCCGAGTGGTGGGTGGAGCAGTCGCCGCCCCTGCCGCCGGAGATCGTCGGTGGCGGGTCCGCCCGGGGGCTCGGCATGAGCCTGCGCACCGAGCTGACCCGGGAGATCAAGACCGATCTGCTGCGGGACACCTCGCTCGACGAGGCTGTCCCGGACAGCGCTGCGGATGGTCTGGACCGGGTGCTCAAGGCCCGGATCGTGCCGCTGCCCGGCGGCGGCCAGGTCGGGCAGCTGCGGATCACGTCGTTCTACACCGAGAAGGTCGGCGTGGCCGGCTTCCTCGCCGAGATCACGCGACTGCTCAAGCTGCTGCCCCAGGACGGCCTGATCCTGGACGTGCGGGGCAACGGCGGCGGATACATCGAGGTCGCCGAGGGCCTGCTGCAGCTGCTGACCGACCGGCCGATCACTCCCGAGCCGATGCAGTTCATCAACTCGCCGGCCACCTACGACCTGTGCGGCCGGTCCAACGATCTGACGCTGTGGCGGCCCTCGATCGCCGAGTCGGGCGAGACCGGCACGCAGTTCAGCGCCGCGTTCCCGCTCTCCCAGCTCAGCCGCCCGGCCTGGCACTATCCCGGCCGGGTGGTGCTGGTGACCGACGCGTTGAGCTACAGCGCCACCGACATGCTGGCCGCCGGGTTCCAGGACAACACCCTGGGCACGGTGCTCGGCGTCGACGAGAGCACCGGGGCCGGTGGCGCCAACGTCTGGAGTCACGGCCAGCTGCGGGAGATCTGGCCGACCGGCCCGTTCCCGCCGCTGCCCCGGGGCGCCCGGCTGACCGTGGCGGTGCGCCGGTCGCTGCGGACCGGGATGCAGCACGGCCGGCTGCTGGAGGACTTCGGCGTACGAAGGAACGCCCTCCACCAGATGACCCGGTGCGACCTGCTGGACCGCAACGTCGATCTGATCGCGTACGCCGCGCGGCTGCTCCGGGAGCGGAACACCTGGGTGTCCTGAGCCGTGGCGCCCCGCGGTCAGCGGCCGCCGGTGGCGGGCAGGGCCACCGCCACCGCCAGGCCGTCGTCGAGGAACATCAGGCCACGGCGGCCGAACTCGGCGACGGCCTCCCGGATCAGCTGCGGGTGCGTCGCCCCGCCGAGCCGGTGGCCGATGCCGGTCACGGTGGCCGGGCGGTCGCACACCGCCAGGTAGATGTCGGCGAGGATCCCGTCGAACGTGTACGTCCCCTCCCGGCCCGGCCACCGCGCGTCGTGGATCTGCACCAGCCCCGGCGCCGACCAGTAGCGCAGCGCCGGGGTACGGCCCTGCGCCCAGGTCGCCTGCCACGTCGTGACGGCGTGGGCCAGGTCCGCGTACGCGCTGTCGGGCAGGGCGCCGGCCAGGTCGTACTCGAAGAAGTAGGCCACCTCGTCGAGGTCGATCGCGGCCGGGTAGACGTACCGGTAGCTGCGCTCCGGCGCCCGGTGGCGGACCGGGAACGACGCCTGGTCGGTGTGCAGCGGGCTGAACCGTTCCATCCAGATCCGCCCGGCGCTGTCCGGTGGCTGCAGGTGGACCAGGTGCGGCACGGCGGCCGCCTGACCGGCGTAGTCGCCGGCCTGCTCGCCCGGGAACCCCCAGAGGATGTTCCACGACACGTCGATGCCGTAGTACCGGGCCCAGCGCAGCAGGTTGACGTTCTGCGCGGCGCGCACGCCCTTGCGCATCAGCCGCAGCACCGTGGAGCTGAGCGACTCGATACCCGGCTGCACCGCACGCACCCCGGCGTCGGCGAGAGCCCGGACCTGGCCGCGGGTGAGGTTGGCCTTGACCTCGTAGAAGATCTCGAAGCCGGTGGTCTGTTCGGTCAGCCGGGGCAGCAGGGTGGTGAGGTAGCCGGCGTCGAGGATGTTGTCCACCGCCTCGAAGCGGAAGCCCCGGTAACGCCGGGCCTGGTGGGTCAGCTCGGCCAGCACGCGGTCCGGTGACTTGGCCCGGAAGCGCATCGTGGTGCCGTTCAGCCCGCAGAACACGCAGTGGTGCTTCTCGCCCCACCAGCAGCCGCGGGCCGACTCGAACGGGATCGCCACGTCACGCTGGGCCGCGGTGCTGATCAGCCCGAGCCGCTCGGCACGGGCGAAATATTCGGTGTAGTCGGGGAACGGCAGGTCGTCGAGCCGGTGCGGCACCACGGCCGGTGGCGTGACGCTGATCGACGGGCCGAGCCGGTGCGCCACGCCGGGCAGCGGGCCCGGGTCGCCGCCGGCGGCCAGCGCGTCCAGCAGCCGGGGGAGCACGGTGTCGCCCTCGCCGGTCACCACGACGTCCACGAAGTCGAGCCGGCGCAGGTACTCGGCGCCCATCGGGCCGTCGAAGTTGGCGCCGCCGAAGACCGTGACGATGCCCGGGTGCCGTTGTTTGAGCCGGCGGGCCAGCGCGAACGACGCGGCGTTCTGCTGGAACGTGGAGGTGAACCCGGCGACCCGTACCGACTCCCAGTCCTCGGTGTCCAGCAGGCGGTCGAGGAACGCCGGCACGGCGACCGTGCGCAGCTCGCGCAGCGTGTCCGGCGGGGCGGGCAGCTCGGTGGCGAAGTCGGCGAGGAACCGGTCGTCCGGGTCGGGCGCTGACCCGCCGAACGCCGCCGCGGAGAAGAGCCACTCGCCGGTCATCCGGCCCCGGTGCAGGGCCAGCGACTGGTAGAGCCCGGCGCCGATCTGCGCGCCGAACTCGAGGTGGGCGTGCAGGGTGCGTACCGGGAAGCCGTGCCGCCCGGCGATCGCGGTCAGCAGTCCCAGCTGGATCGACGGGCGGTACAGGTCGGCGAACGGCATGGCGACCAGGACCACGGGGAGGGCGGCCCGGCGGTCGTCCTCGAGCGGCCGGTCCCCGGGCCCGGCGCTCACAGGTCGAGGTTTCCCAGGTCGACCGAGATGACGACGTTGCCGACCTTCGCCACCCGCGCCCGCCGTTCCTCGGGCAGCGGGCCCTCGGCGAAGGCGCGTTCGAACTGCGGCGCCATGTCGAACACCCCGTCGGCGAAGCCCGGGACGTCCGGCGCTTCGAGGACGAACCGGACCTCGTCCCCGATGGCTTCGGCCTTCTGGACGGCGTCCAGGAGCAGAGCCTCGACCAGCCGCCGCTGTTTCACCGTGAGCCGGTTGAGATCGGTCAGCAGCTCGAAGAATTCCTGCTTGGTATACGACGTGGTGGGCATGTGCACCTCCGGAGGCCGATCGTAGCCGCGCGGTCACGGCACGTGTGTCGCTCAGGTGACTTCCCGCGGCGAGGCAACCATGATCCGCCCGGGAACGTCAGGGAACCGTGAGAGCAACTCGACGATGGACGCCGACCGTGGCACTGGTCCTGCTGGCCGGGTGTGGCACCGCCGTGCAGGCCGGCCCGTCCGCGCCGCAGCCACCGGCGACGGTGCCGCGCAGCCCGGCGGCGACCCAGCCGAGCCCGGCGGCGAGTCCGGAAAGGATCACCTACCCGGCCGCCGGCGGCCAGAGGTTCGCGATCGCGCCGGGGGAGACCGCGGCGCCGGCCGGGAAGAAGAAGGGTGACCTGCTCCGCTACCGGGTCGTGGTGGAACGCGACATCCGCGGGATCACCGCCGCCCGGTTCGCCACCGTGGTCACCGCGACGCTGCGGGATCCGCGCAGCTGGACGGCGGGCGGTGAGTGGCGCCTGCAGCGGGTCGGTCCCGGCGCCGAGGCGGATTTCACCGTACGCCTGGTCACCCCGAAGACCCGCGACGCGATCTGTGCCGGCGCCCCGGACGGCTACACCTCCTGCCGCACCCACGACGACGTGGTGGTGAACGTCGCGCGCTGGGCGAAAGGCGTGCCCGGGTACGGCGCGAGCCTCGACGCCTACCGCCAGTACGTGATCAACCACGAGGTCGGCCACCGGCTCGGTCAGGCGCACGAACGGTGCCCGGCCGAGGGCGACCCGGCACCGGTGATGCAGCAGCAGACCCTCGGCCTGCACGGCTGCACCGCGAACGCGTGGCCGTACCTGAACGGCGAACGGCACCGCGGCCGGATCGGCGCCTACGACGACGAGGTGCCGCCCCGCGACCGAGGCCGGGACTGACTTTCCCGCGCGGATCCGTGATGCTCCTAGGGGATCCACCGATATCGGTTTCGACCCGAGGGAGCCGCATGCATCCGATGCTGCAGCGTCTGGACGATCTCGCCGCCCACCTGGCCACCCGTGCCGACACCGTCGCGCTGCTCGGCCTCGGCTCGGCCGGCGCACAGCGGGGCCGGCTGGACGACCACTCCGACCTGGACTTCTTCCTGATCGTCGAGGACGGCGCGACCACCCGGTACGCGACCGCGACGGACTGGCTGGCGGTGCCCTGCCCGGTGGTCTACAGCTTCGCGAACGAGCGGCACGGCCGGAAGGCGCTCTACGCGGACGGCATCTTCGTGGAGTACGCCGTGTTCACCGTCGCCGAGGTGCACCGCGTCCCGTTCCGCGGCGCGCGGGTGGTGTGGCGCCGCGCGGACGCCCCGCCCGGCCTGACCGAGTCGGACGCCCCGGTGCCCCGCACGCCGTACGACACCGTCGAGTACCACCTCAACGAGGCGCTCACCAACCTCTACGTGGGACTGCACCGGGAGTTGCGCGGCGAGCACCTGAGCGCGGCCCGGTTCATCCAGGGCCACGCGGTCGATCGGGTGATCGCGCTGTTGCGGCTCAGCGAGGGCGAACCGCCGTACCGTGATGCCTTTGATTCAAGCCGGCGCGTCGAGCGGACCTATCCGCCGCAGGTTCTGCCGCTCGCGGCGATGGTCCCGGGCTACCGCGGCAACGTCGCGGCGGCCCGGGCGATCCTGGACTGGCTCGGCGACCGGTTCCCGATCCCGGCACCGATCGGTTCGGCGATCGACGGGCTGCTCAGTAGCTGATCGGCAGTCCGGCGTAGTTCTCCGCGAGGCCGGTCGCGCCGGCCTGGCTGGAGGCCACCCACCGCAGCTGGGACAGCTGCAGCTCGGCGTCGAACGGGTCACCCGAGGTGTGCAGCATGGTGGTCATCCACCAGGAGAAGTGCGTGCACCGCCAGACCCGTCGCTGCGCCGCGTCCGAATACGCGTCGGCGAGCGTGTCGTTACGCTCCTTCACCCGTGCGACCAGGGCCTTGCTGAGCAGCGCCACGTCGGCGATCGCCAGGTTGAGGCCCTTGGCGCCGGTCGGCGGCACGATGTGCGCGGCGTCGCCGGCCAGGAACAGGTTGCCGTGCCGCATCGGGGTCTGCACGTAGCTGCGCATCGGCAGCACGCTCTTGTCGGTGATCGGCCCGGGGTTCAGTTTCCAGCCGTCCTGCCCGTGCCCGAGCCGGGTGGCGAGCGCGTCCCAGATCCGGTCGTCGGACCAGGACGCCGGGTCGGTGCCGTTGGGCACCTGCAGGTAGAGGCGGCTCACGGTGGCCGAGCGCATCGAGTGCAGGGCGAAGCCGTCCGGGTGCCAGGCATAGATCAATTCGTCGGTCGAGGGAGCGACGTCGGCCAGGATGCCGAACCAGGAATAGGGATAGACCTTTTCGTACGCGGTGGCAGCCGGCACCGCCGCCCGGGACGGCCCGAACGAACCGTCACAACCGGCGATCACCGCGGCGTCCAGCCGTTGTTCGTGCCCGCTCTTGTCGAGAAACGTCACGGAGGGCCGGTCGGACGTCACGTCGTGCAGGGCGACGTCGCCGACCTCGTAGTGGATCTCCTGGCCGGCGGCGCGACGGGCCGCGATCAGGTCCTTCTGCACCTCGGTCTGGCCGTAGACCCAGACGCTGCGCCCGGTCAGGTCGACGAAGTCGAGGTGCTTGCGCTCGCCCGGCCACTGGAGATGGATGCCGCGGTGCTCGTCGCCCTCGGCGCGCAGCCGGGCGCCCAGCCCGGCCGACTCGAGCAGCTCGACGCTGGAGTGCTCGAGGATGCCGGCCCGGATCCGGGCCGCCACATACTCCTCCGAGCGGGTCTCCAGGACCACGGAGTCGACGCCGCCCTGGGCGAGCAGATGGGACAGGAGGAGGCCGGCCGGGCCTGCGCCGATGATGGCGACCTGGGTACGCATGCCTTCAACCTGCCCCGGCGGTCAGCCGCGGGCAAGGCCCTGTTTCCACTGAACGGAAGCCAGCGTCCGGCCGATCCCCTGCGCGGCCACCTGCAGCGCGGACACCAGCCGGGGCAGCTGCCGGCGCAGGTCGGGCACCACGATCCCGAGCGCCGCCACCACCTCGTCGCCGTTGCGCACCGGCACGGCCACCGAGCACGCGCCCAGGGTCATCTCCTCGCCGGTCGTCGCGTACCCCTCGGCGCGGACCCGGCGCAGCTGCTCCAGCACCCGGGCCGGCTGCGTGATCGTGTACGCGGTGACCCGGCTCAGCCGGCCCAGCGCGGCCGTCCGCACCTCTTCCGGCGCGTACGCCAGCAGCACCTTCCCGACCCCGGTGGCGTGCAGCGGCAGCCGCGAGCCGATCTTGCTGATCACCGGCACCGACACGTGCCCGGCCAGCCGGTCGATGTAGAGCACCTCCATGCCGTCCCGGACGGCCAGGTGCACGGTGGCCAGGGTGGCGCCGTAGAGGTCGTGCAGGAACGGGCTGGCCGCGGTGCGCAGGCCGGTCTGCACCGGGGCGAGCAGGCCGAGCTGCCAGATCCGGCGGCCGATCACGTACTCGCCGGTCGGCTCGCGGGCCAGGGCGCCCCACTCCCGCAGCTCGCCGACCAGCCGGTGGGTGGTGGCGAGCGGGGTGCCGGAGCGGCGGGCCAGCTCGCTGAGGGTGAGGGCGCGGTGCTCCGCGTCGAACGCGCCCAGGAGGTCGAGCGCGCGGGCCGTCACGCTCTTCGCCATCCTGCTCCTTTCCGCTCAGTGGAAGAACTGTATCGCCGTCGGGCGGCCGAGCGCCTAGCGTCCCGAGGGTGAACACGCAGTCGGACATCAACCAGGAGATCGCCGCGGCCGCGCAGCAGCCGGGCGGCCCGCAGCCGAAGATCGACTATCCGCCGTATCGCAGCAGCGCCCTGCGGCACCCCAAGCAGCCGCTCCAGCTGATCGACCCGGAGTCGGTCGAGCTGTGGGCGCCGGCCTTCGGGCACCGCGACGTCGCCGACGACGAGGCCGACCTGACCATCCAGCACGCCGGCACCCCGCTCGGCGAGCGGATCGTGGTCACCGGCCGGGTACTCAACGGCGACGGCCGCCCGGTGGCGAACCAGCTCGTCGAGGTGTGGCAGGCGAACGCGGCCGGCCGCTACCGGCACCAGCGGGACCAGCACCCGGCGCCGCACGACCCGAACTTCACCGGGGTGGGCCGGATGCTGACCGGGCCGGACGGGACGTACCGGTTCCAGACCATCAAGCCGGGCCCGTACCCGTGGCGCAACCACCTGAACGCGTGGCGGCCCGCGCACATCCACTTCTCGCTCTTCGGGTCCGACTTCACCCAGCGCCTGATCACCCAGATGTACTTCCCGGGCGACCCGCTCTTCCCCTACGACCCGATCTACCAGTCGATCACCGACCCGAAGTCCCGGGAGCTGCTGATCGCCCAGTACGACCACGACCTCACCACCCCGGAGTGGAACACCGGATACCGTTGGGACATCGTGCTCACCGGCACCCACCGCACTCCGCTCGACACCGAGGACAACGACTCATGAGCGCGGTTCCGGGCCAGACCGTCGGCCCCTTCTTCCACCTCGGTCTGGCGTACCCGCAGATGAACGAGCTGGTGCCGCCGGCGCATCCGCGCGCGGTCCGGCTGCACGGCCGGGTCACCGACGGCGCGGGCGCCCCGGTGCCGGACGCGGTGATCGAGATCTGGCAGGCCGACCCGCAGGGGCACGTGGTGCGCCGGCCGGGCTCGCTGCGGCGCGACGGGTGGACGTTCACCGGGTGGGGGCGGGCCGCCACCGACCCGGACGGGTTCTACTCGTTCGCGACGCTGGAGCCGGCGCCGACCGAGGCCGGGAAGCCGGCGTTCTTCGCGGTGACCGTGTTCGCCCGGGGGCTGCTCGACCGGCTCTTCACCCGGGCGTACCTGCCAGACGACGCGGACGCGCTGGCAGCCGACCCGCTGCTGTCCGCGCTCGGCCCGGAACGCCGCGCCACGCTGGTCACCGAGCGGTCCGAGCAGTCGCTGCTCTTCGACATCCGGTTGCAGGGCGACGACGAGACGGTCTTCCTCAGCTATCCACGGCTGCGGGACGCCTGGGCGTGAGCGATCTCCTCTGGCCCGGTGACCACCGGGCCGGCGACCTGTTCACCGACGCGGCCGTGATCGCGGCCATGGTCCGCGTCGAGCACGCCTGGCTCACCGCCCTGACCACCCAGGGCCTCGCCGACATCACCGTCCCGGACGACCTGGCCGCCCTGATCACCCCGGACGACCATCCGGCCCTGGCCGTCGCCGCGGAATCCGGCGGCAACCCGCTGATCCCGCTGCTCAAGCTGCTCCGCTCCCGCCTGCGCGGCCGCAACACCGCCGCGGCCGGCTGGCTGCACAAGGGCCTGACCAGCCAGGACGTCGTCGACACCGCGCTGGTCCTGTGCCTGCGCGACGCCGTCACCCGGATCCGCACCGACCTGCGCGCCCAGATCGGCACACTCGCCCGCCTGGCCGGCGAGCACCGGGAGACCCGGATGGCCGGCCGGACGCTCACCCAGCACGCCATCCCGATCACGTTCGGCCTGAAAGCGGCCGGCTGGCTCACCGGCGTCCTCGACGCCCGCGAGCAGCTCGCCGCCGCGGCGGCGCTGCCGATCCAGGTGGGTGGCGCGGCCGGCAGCCTGGCCGCGCCGACCGCGGTGGCGGGTGACCCGGGCCGGGCGCGGGCGCTGGTCGCGGTCACCGCGGAGCACCTCGGCCTGCCGCTGCGCGAACCGTGGCACACCAGCCGGGCCCCGCTGACCCGGGTCGCCGACGCGTTCGTGACCTGCACCGACGCCTGGGGCCGGATCGCCAACGACGTGCTTGTCGGCTCGCGCCCCGAGGTGCACGAGCTGATCGAGGGCGGGGCCGAGGGCAAGGGCGGCTCGTCGGCCATGCCGAACAAGCAGAACCCGGTGCACGCCGTGCTGATCAAACGGGCGGCGCTGGCCGGCCCGCCGTTCGCGGCCCTGGTCCACGCGGGCGCGGCGGCCGCGGTCGACGAGCGCCCGGACGGCGGCTGGCACGTGGAGTGGGCCACCCTGCGGACGCTGGCCCGTCGTACCGTGGTGGCCGGCGCGCAGACCGCCGAGCTGCTGGCCGGTTTGCGGGTGGACACCGGCCGGATGCTGGCCACCCTGCACGACGCCCGGCCGGACATCGACGCCGAACAGCAGTCGATCAGCCCGGGAGCGCCGCCGGACCAACCCTATCTGGGCGCCACCGACGAGATCATCGACGCGGTCCTGGCCCGCGCTAAGGAGACTCCGTGGAAACTGCACTGACCGCGACCGTCTTCACCGACGCGCCCGGCCGTCCGCTGCTGCTGCTCGGCTCGTCCGTCGGCACCTCGGCCGGGACACTGTGGGCACGCTGTGCCGACCGGCTCTACGGCCGCTACCACGTGGTCGGCTTCGACCTGCCCGGTCACGGCCGCAGCGCACCGGCGAGCGGCCCGTTCACCATCGCCGACCTGGCCCGCGGCGTGCTCGCCCTGGCCGACGGTCTCCGGCCCGGCGAGAGTTTTCTGTACGCGGGCGACTCGATCGGCGGCGCGATCGGCCTGCAACTGCTGCTCGACGCGCCGGCCCGGGTCACCGCCGCGGCCGTGCTCTGCACCGGCGCCAAGATCGGCGAGGCGGACCTGTGGCACGAGCGGGCCGCGCTGGTGCGGGCCAAGGGCACCGACGCGGTGGTGGCCGGCTCGATCGAGCGCTGGTTCGCCCCCGGGTTCCTGGATCGCTTCCCGGCCGAGGGTGAGGCGCTGCTCGGCGCGCTGCGCGCGACCGACGACGAGAGCTATGCGCAGGCGTGCGAGGCGTTGGCCGATTTTGACGTACGGGATCGGCTCGCCGAAATCGCCGCGCCCCTGCTCGCCGTCGCCGGAGGTCAGGACCGCCCCACCCCGCCGGACGGCCTGCGCCTGATCGCGGACAGCGCGCTGCGCGGCCGCCTGGTCGTCCTCGACGAGGTCGCCCACCTGGCGCCGGCCGAGTCCCCGGAGGTCGTGGCGTTCCTGCTCGACCAGCACTTCGACGAGTCCCGCGCGGCCGGCATCGCGGTCCGCCGTGAGGTCCTCGGCCCGGCCCACGTCGACCGGGCGACCGCCGCCACCACGGCCTTCACCCGCGACTTCCAGGACCTGATCACCCGGTACGCCTGGGGCGAGATCTGGACCCGCCCCGGCCTGGACCGCCGCAGCCGCTCGCTGGTGACGCTGACCGCGCTCGTCGCTCTCGGCCACCACGAGGAGCTGGCCATGCACGTGCGCGCCGCCCGCACCAACGGCCTGACCGTCGAGGAGATCCAGGAAGTCCTGCTGCAGACCGCGATCTACTGCGGCGTCCCCGCCGCCAACACGGCCTTCCGCATCGCCCAGACCGCCCTCACCGACGTCTGATCAGTAGCGCCGGCGATACTATCGGCGGCGACAGTATCGTCGGCGCTAGTAATGTCAGGCGGGTTGTTCGACGACCGGGTGGCGCAGGCCCGGGTGGCCGGCCGGGAGGGTGCGCTGGATGACCCACCAGCTGACCGCCAGGCACGCCGCGACCAGTGGCCAGCTCAGCACGATCCGCGCCCCCGCGAGGGCACCGGTCTGGCCGGCGGCGTAGAGCGGCAGGAACACCGCGACCCGGATGACGTACTGCAGCACCCAGACCCAGCTGGCCCGGGAGTACGCCTTGAGCAGCTCCGGGTCCCGGCGCCAGCGGGTCCGCTGACCCAGGACCGCGCCGACCACCAGGCCGAGCAGCGGCCAGCGGACCACGATGCTGAGCACCCAGACGAGCACGCTCGCGCCGTTGCTGAGCAGCTGGAGCAGGAAGAAGTCCTCGGCCTTGCCGGTGTGCAGCGCGATCAGCGCGGCGACGCACACGCCGAGCAGACCGATCAGGACCGCGCGGGGCTTGTCACCACGCCGCAGCCGCCAGGCGACCACGCCGAGCGCGCAGATCAGCGCGCCGGCCGCACCCGCCCCGATCGAGTGGAAGAGCAGCCAGCCGGCCAGGTAGCCGACGGCCGGCCACGACGCGTCGACGGCGGCGCGCCGCCCGTTGAGCAATTCCGCCAGTGATTCCGGCTGCGCCATCTCCACCCGCCCGTTCCGAAGTTAGGCGAGCCTAACCCCCGGTCGTGTTCCGGAACCAGACCGGGGTTCCGGCGCGTCGCGCAGGTACGCGTCCAGATCGTCGCCCGGCATCGGCGCACCGACGTGCAGGCCCTGCGCCAGACCGAAACCGGCCTCCCGTACGCCTCGGGCCTGCGCCGCGGTCTCCACCCCCTTGGCGACGGCCTCGATGCCCAGGCTGCCGGCCAGTCGCGCGACGGCCCGCGCCACCGTGGCGTGCCGGCCGTCCTCGGTGATCCGGGCGGTGAACGCCGGGTCCAGTTTGATCACGTCCACCGGCGCGTTCACCAACAGCGACAGCGACGAGCGGCCGGTGCCGAAGTCGTCAAGGGCGATCCGGACGCCGAGCGCGCGCACCCGGTGCAGGGTCGCCAGCACGGTCTCGTCCTCGACCGCTGCCGACTCGGTGACCTCGATGATCAGCCGGCTCGGCGCCAGGCCGGTCGTCGCGAGGGCGGCGGCCACCCGGTCGGCGAACCGGGGCTCGCGCAGCTCGTGCGCCGAGGTGTTGAGGTAGGTCGCCGGCGGGCCGGTGCGGCGGCAGACGGCGCCGAGCATCCACTCGCCCAGCGCCGCGATCAGGCCACCGCGCTCGGCGGCCGGTACGAACTCGGTCGGCGGCACCCACCCCCGGGCCGGGTCCCGCCACCGGGCGAGCGCCTCCACCCCGCTGACCTGCCCGTCGTCGAGCCGGACGATCGGCTGGTAGTGCACCGACAGCCGACCGGCGGTGAGCGCCTGGCGCAGCGCGGTGAGCATCGCCGACTGGTCCACGACCCGGGTCCGCATCCCGGGCCGGTGGTACGCGTACCGCCCCTTGCCGCCGTCCTTCGCCTCGTACAGCGCGATGTCGGCGTGCCGCAGCAGGTCGTCGCCGCTGTCGCCGGGACGGGCCTGTGCCACCCCGATGCTGGCGCGCGGGGTGAGCGGGTGCCCGCCGGCGTCGACGGCACGGCCGAGCGCCGCGGTGATCCGCCGTACCGTGCGTGCCACCTGCCAGCGGCTGCTGTCCTCGAGCAGCACGGCGAACTCGTCGCCGCCGAGCCGGGCCACGGTGTCGCCGTCGCCCAGCCCGTCGTGCAGCCGGGCGGTCACCGCGATCAGGAACTGGTCGCCGACGTCGTGGCCCAGGCTGTCGTTCACCGCCTTGAAGTCGTCGAGGTCGATCAGGAGCACGGCCGGCGGCTGGGTGCCGGCCCGCGCGACCGCCTCGGTGAGCCGCCGGGTGAACAGGGCCCGGTTGGCCGCGCCGGTGAGCGGGTCGGTGTCGGCGAGGACCCGGAGCCGGTCCTCCAGGGCGCGCCGCTCGGTGATGTCCAGCATCGCGCCGGCCAGCCCGCGGACCGCGCCGTGCTCGTCGGTGAGGATGCCCTTGTAGAACGTGACGTCGTGCAGGGTGCCGTCGGCGTACCGGACCTGGGCCTCGTAGACCTGTTTGCCGCCCGCGTCGAGCAGGGCCTGGTCGGCGGCGGCGTACACGTCGGCCATCTCGGGTGACCAGATCTGGTGCACGGTGCGCCCGATGATCCGCTCGCGGGGCACACCCACGTACGCCTCGAAGGCCGTGTTGCACGCGCCGTAAGCCCCGTCGGCGTCCTTGCTGAAGATCGGCGCGGGGATGTTGTCGATCGCGGTCTGCAGCTGCTGCACGGTCCGGGCGGCCTGCCGGGCGCCGTCCTCGGTGAGCAGCACCCCGGCGGTGCCGGTGAATCCGGCCGCGCGCAGCCCGGCGAGCTTCTCACCGGCCTGGCCGAGGTCATCGGCCTCGACCACGACGTGCTCAGGCGGGTGTGTCATGGGCCGCCCATCGGCGCGGCACAGGGGCACATGAGGGGAGTGGTGGGTGAGGAACGAGGCTGGGCGGCCCCGTTCCCCACCCTGGGGATTCACTACAGCACTGCGCGGGGAAACGGTTGTAGGGGACGGATGGGAGCGCTCCCATTTAACACGACTGTAGCAATTGTCACCGGTCCCCGCGAGGGGTCACACCGCCGCGCAGGTCACCGCGGGGGTGCTGGGCGTCCCACCGGCGATGAAGCCGAACGTGGTCGACCCGCCGGCGGACAGGGCCCCGTTGTAGGCCGCGTTCGACGCCTGGATCTGGCTCCCGCTGGTCAGCACGGTCGCGTTCCACGACTGCTGCACGGTCTGTGCCGCGCCGTAGGTGAGCGTGACCGCCCAGCCCTTGACCGCCGCGCTGCCCGCCGTGACGGTCACCGTCGCCTGGTACGCGCCCGACCACTGCGACGCCACCGAGACCGCCGCGCTGCAGGCGCCCGAGGGAACCGGCGGTGTCGACGACGGTGACGTGGAGGGCGACGTGGACGGCGAGGTGGAGGGCGAGGTGGAGGGCGTGACGGAAGCGGACGGCGTCGGCGAGCTGACCCCGCCGAAGTTCACGTCACTGCAGAAGTAGTAGGACTGGTCCAGGTGGCTGGCCTGCCAGATGGTGTAGACCATGGCCCGGCCGGACCGCCCCGGCACGCTCACCGGGATGTCCATCTGCACGCCGTTGCTCAGCTGCTGGGTCCACTGCGCCGCCGGGGTGTTGCCGACCGTGCTGACCAGCTCCAGGTCCGACCACTTCAGCGCGGTGGTGACCGGGTTGTAGGACGCCTTGGTCACGTACACCCGGATGTAGTCCGCGCCGTGCCGCGCGCCGTCGAACAGCCCGAGCGTGAACGAGTTGGCGACGGTGGTCGCCTTCCAGTCGCCGATCGTGTCCATCGCGGCGTACCGGCCGTTCTGCGTCCTCCCGGCGCTGCACAGCTGCCCGTCCGGGATGGCGCCCTGGTGGTTACCGGCGACGCCCTCGCGGTACAGGCCGTTCCAGTTCCACATCGCCTGCGGATCGGCCTGCCAGGCCTGATAACACATCGGGTCCTCGGTCGCCATCTCCGGCGCCTGGAACTTGTCGCCCCAGCGCTCGAAGCAACCGTAGTTGCGCGAGGCCGGGCTCAGAACGTTGCCGTGCGCCGCTGCGGGCGAGCTGGGCAGCGCGAACACGGCGAGAACAGCGGCCAGCACGGCCACCAGAGCAGAGATCAAAAACTTTTTGGGTACGACGTTGGGCATGCGAAACCAGCACTCCTGAGCTGATGGCCGTGCGCGCGTGGCGACGGCCGGCTGTGGGGGACGGCGGAAGCTGCCCGGGCTTCCGTGGTGCCGCGTGACTCCGGCGGCAGTGCTGTGCCGCCCAGGGTGCCAATCCGATCGAGTTAAGTCAATGCGTACGCAAAAATGGGGTGCCTCGTCGTGCCGGGGTTCCTAGGTTGTGGGGATGTCCGCTGAAGCAGCCCGCGCCGCCGAGCTCCTCACCCAGCTGTCCAACCCCGCCCGCCTGCGCGCCTTCGCCGAGCTGGTCCGCCGCGGCAAGGAGGGGTCCTCGCTCGCCGAGATGTCCTTCCACCTGGACATCTCCAAACCGGAAGCCGGTGAGGCGCTGGGCCGCCTGGCCGGGCTCGGACTGGCCACCGGCAGCGGCGACGGGTATTACCGCGCGCAGCCGGACGTGCTGCGCGAGGTGGCCCAGGCGCTCACCGCGACCCTGCCGATCGCCCCGCTGCTCCGGGACTATCCCCAGCTCAAGAGCTATTTCGCGCACGGCCGGCTGACCAGTCTGCCGCCGACCATGAGCGAGCGGTACCAGCAGACCGCCGAGCTGCTGGCCCGGTTCCTGGCCGTCGAGGGCGTGCTCACCGAGGACGAGGTGAACCGGCGCCTGGCCGCGGTCACCGACGACGTGGCCGCGGTCCGCCGGATGCTCGTCGAGTCGGGCTGGCTGGAACGCGACCGGGCCGGCACCTCCTACGGCTCGGCCCGGAAACTGCCCGCCTAGATTTGACGGCATGGCGAATCGCAGCGAGGTCCGGGACTTCCTCACCGCCCGCCGGGCCCGGATCACCCCGGAACAGGCGGGCCTTCCCGCGTACGGCAGCCGCCGCGTCGCAGGCCTGCGCCGCGGTGAGGTGGCCGTGCTCGCCGGGGTGAGCGTCGAGTACTACACCCGGCTCGAACGCGGCAACCTCTCCGGCGTCTCGGACAGCGTGCTCGACGCACTGGCCCGCGCCCTGCGCCTGGACGACCTGGAACGCCGCCACCTCTACGACCTGGCGCACACGCCGGTCGCCCGCCGCCCGCGCCGCCCCGCCGCGCCCGAGGTCCGGCCCACCGTGCTGCGGCTCCTCGACGCGATGACCGAGGTCCCGGCGTTCGTCCGCAACGACCGCTTCGAGATCCTCGCCGCCAACCCGCTCGGCCGCGCGCTCTACGCGCCGATCTTCGCGAGCCCGCACCGCCCGCCGAGCACCGCCCGGTTCATCTTCCTCGAACCCCAGGCCACCGGCTTCTACCCGGAGTGGGACCGGGTGGCCCGCGACGCGGTCGGCGCCCTGCGGATAGCGGCCGGCCGCCACCCGGACGACGACCGCCTGATCCGCCTGATCGGCGAACTCTCGACGCGCAGCGACGCGTTCCGCACCTGGTGGGCCGAGCAGAACGTGTACCGCCACGGCGCCGGCGTCAAGCGCTTCCGCCACCCGGAGGTCGGCGACCTGGACCTGTCCCACGAGTCGATGTCCCTGGCCGACACCGCCGACCTGACCCTGGTCACCTACACCGCCGACCCGAACTCACCCTCCGCCGACGCCCTACGCGTCCTGGCCAGCTGGTCCGCCACCCCCACCACCACCTCCACCCCATCCCCAGCCGGTCAACCCGGCCACTGACCGCCCCGCGGACCATGCCTCGCCCCGCGGACCACGCTCCGGGTCGCGGACCACACCTCGGTCGGGCCCGCGTTCCTGTTGTGGGACATGTCCCGGCCGCGGACAACGTCTCTGACGTGGGACACGCCCCGCCTGCTGGGCAGCCAGGCCGCCGAGCGCCGGATCGCGCCCAGCGGGCAGTTCCTGGTCGCGGTGCAGGGTCCGGGCCCGGCCGCGGATGGCTGGGGTTTGCTTGCCAGGCGGGGAGCCGTCGGGTCGCGGTCCGCCACGCCAGTCCCGACCGCAGCCAGTCCCGCCATCCCGCCAGGTGGTCCCCGCTCCCGGCAGGCGGTCCGCCCCGGCCCGCTTCGCCCAGCGCCCACCCTCCGGTCCACCCCGATCACGCTCCCGGCCAGCAGCCGCCCGCGCTCCAGCCCCTGGCTGGTGCCCATGGTGGTATCCCGCCTCCTGATACCACCATGGGCACCAGCCACTCACCGCCAGCTGGTGCCCATGGTGGTATCCGGCGCGCTGTTACCGCCACCAGCGCCAGCCGAGCCCGCCGGCCGGCTCCTGCCCGGACCTATAACGGCCGTCAGGCCCAGCCGCGCCCGCTGGGCTGGTCCTGGCGGCCGTTATGCAGCTCTCTTAAAGGCCGCCAGGCCCAGCCGAGCGGCTCGAGCTGGCCCTGGCGGCCGTTATACCGGTCCCATAAGGGCCCCTGTGACCAGCTGGGGATGCCGGGCTGGCCCTGGCGGCCGTTATCCCGGTCCTATAAGGGCGCCTGTGACCAGCTGGGGATGCCGGGCTGGTTCTGGTGGCCGTTTTGCAGCCTCTTAACGGCCGCCAGGGCCAGCCGGATGGCTCGGGCTGGTTCTCGCGGCCCTTATGTCCTCGCGGCCTTTATGCACCCCGGGGTCAGCGCCGGGCCGGGCTAGGGCTGGGTCGGGGGTGGGCTGGGTTGGGGGCGCGGGGCGGTCTGGGGTGGCTGCGGTCTTGCGGGGGCACGGGCGGGACGTGGCCCGTAGCCTGCGGACGGGACTCCTTGTTCGTATCGGAAGGGGC